>MNEX01000041.1 GCA_001917905.1 Acidobacteria bacterium 13_1_40CM_65_14 | reverse complement strand
GTCCCGAACGGCGGGCGTTGCCGCGCAGCGGTCCGGCGCCCGACGACCGGTTCTTCCGGCACATCGTCAGCAGCATGCGCAACGGCGTGATCGCGTTCAGGCGCGACGGCACGCTGGCGCTGATGAACGACGAGGCGTACCGGACGTTCGGGCTGACGAAGAGCGCGAGTGATCTGGGACGGCCGTTCGCCGACGTTCTGCGCGCCGTGCCCGGGGCGATTCGCGTGATGTCGGCGGCGTTCGAGTTGAGCCATCTGCCGAACCGCGCCGAGCTGCGGCTGAAGGACCTCGATCGCGTCATCGGCTACACGCTGTCGCAGGTGAAGGACGACAGCGGCAACGCGATTGGCGCGGTGATGTTCTTCAAGGACCTGACGCAGGTGGAACAGCTCGCCGAGCGCGAGCGCCTGCGGGATCGCCTGGCGTCACTCGGCGAGATGGCGGCGGGCATCGCGCACGAGCTGAAGAATCCGCTGGCGGGTATCGAGGTGATGGCGGGGCTGCTGCGGCGCCAGGTGCCCGACTCGACCGACGCGCAGTCGCTGCTCGCCGACATCATCAGTGAGGCGAAGCTGGCCAACGCGATCGTCGTCGAGATGCTGGAGTTCGTGCGGCCGATTCGGCTGCAGGTCGAGCATACGAAGATCGCCGACGTCGTCCACCAGGCGATGACGCTCGCGGAGTCCAAAGCGCCGCGAGGCGACGTCATCGTGACGGTGGATCTGGAAGAGGAGCTGCCGACGATCGAAGCCGACCTGCACCAGCTGGTGCAGGTGTTCACGAACCTGTTCGCGAACGCGTTCGAAGCGCTCGACAGCAAGGGACGGATCACGGTCACCGCGGTGCGCAGCGTCATCGAGCAGGACCCCGCCATGATCGGTGTCCAGCCGCCGACGCCGACGATCGTGGTGGATGTCGTGGACGACGGGCCAGGCGTGCCGCTGGAGGCGACGGACAAGATCTTCGATCCGTTCTTCACGACCAAGCCGCAGGGCACCGGGTTGGGACTCGCAATCGTTCGGAAGATTGTCGACGCGCACGACGGGCGCATCGACGTGAACAGTGCGCCGGGGGCGGGCACGCGTTTTCGGGTGACGCTGCCGATCACGAGCGCTTCGGGTTGGTTCAAGAGCAAGCCGGTCAAGTAGGGAGAGAGGCAACGAATGGGCCGCATTTTAATCGCTGACGATCACGACGCGCTGCGCCGCGGGCTGGTACGGGGGCTCGCCGACGCGGGCCACGAGGTGGAGGAAGCGTCGAACGGCAACGCCGCGATCGAGCGCCTGCACGACGGCTATTTCGACGTCGTGCTGAGCGACCTCAAGATGGGCGGCAGCGACGGGCTCGACGTGCTCCGCACGACGCGCGCGCTGCACCCGACGACGGCCGTCATCCTGATGACTGCCTTCGGCTCGGTGAACACCGCGGTCGAGGCGATGAAGAACGGCGCGTTCGACTACGTGCAGAAGCCGTTCGAGATCGAGGAGATGGAGGTCAAGATCGAGAAGGCGCTCGAAGTGAAGCGCATGAAGAACGAGCTCGAATACCTCCGCGGCACGCAGCAGGACATCTACGACTTCGACAAGATCGTCGGCTCCAGTCCGGCGCTCTCGCGCGTGCTCGACATCGTCAAGAAGGTGGCGAAGAGCAACACGACGGTGCTGATCCGCGGCGAAACGGGGACCGGCAAGGAGCTGATCGCCGGGGCGATTCACCACAATTCGCTGCGGGCGTCGCGCAACTTCGTCAAGGTCAACTGCGCGGCACTGCAGGAGAACCTCCTCGAGTCGGAGCTCTTCGGCCACGAGAAGGGCGCGTTCACCGGCGCCGACAAACAGCGCATCGGCCGCTTCGAGCAGGCGGATGGCGGCTCGTTGTTCCTCGACGAAATCGGCGACATGAGCCCGAGCACGCAGGCCAAGATCCTCCGCGTGCTCCAGGAGCACGAGTTCGAGCGCCTCGGCGGCACCCGCACGCTGCGTGTGGATGTCCGTCTCATCGCGGCGACGAACCGCGACCTGTCGGCGATGGTCCAGAGCGGACAGTTCCGCGAGGACCTTTACTACCGCTTGAACGTCGTGTCGATCGAGATGCCGCCGCTCCGCGAGCGGAAGGACGACATTGTGCCGCTGGCCAACACGTTCATCCGCAAGTTCGCAGGCGAGCTGAAGAAGAAGATCGATGCGCTCGAACCCGACGCGCAAAAGCTGCTCATGCGGTACAACTGGCCGGGCAACATCCGCGAGCTCGAGAACACGATCGAGCGCGCGATTCTGCTCGCCGAAGGCCGCGCGATCGCCGGCGGCGATCTGCGGCTGGGCGAGGTGTCGACGGTCGGCGGAAGCGGACGGGACCATTCGGCGGTCGTCAAGATTCCGCCGACCGGGATCGCGCTCGAGGACATCGAACGCAACGCGCTGGTCGAAGCGCTGAAGATGTCGAACTGGGTGCAGAAGGACGCGGCGGAGCTGCTCTCGATCAGCCCGCGGGTGATGAACTACAAAATCAAGACTCTCGGCATCGAGTTCCCGCGCGGGCGCCGCGCGGCTCCGCTGCAACAGCAGCCGCCGGTGGCTGCTGCTTCATAGGCGGGATAGGCAGATCGGCGGGACGGCGGGAGGGAACTTACCCTCCTGCCTTTCCAGCCCCTCCTGCCCGTCCTGCCCGTCCAGCCCTCGGATGGCTGTTCCTGTAAACCTCTAACAACTGCGCGGTATTCACGTGCGTATAGCGCTGCGTGGTGCTGAGACGCGCATGGCCAAGCAACTCCTGGATCACTCGAAGATCCGCCCCTCGCTGTAGGAGATGCGTCGCGAAGGAATGCCGCAGCGCGTGCGGGCTGATTCCCAATCGCGTGCTCGTCGCCGCCACGTATCGCCGCACCAGCCGATCGATGCTGCGCACGGTCAACCGCCCACCACGATAGTTCACGAACAACGGGCTTTCTGGGTGGGACGGGCTGGATGGGCGGGACAGGCCGGATGGGCGCTGTCTTTTCCCATCCCGCCTATCCTGCCTTTCCTGCCCGGCTACGATCAGATTGCGGTCCTTCAAATACTCGCGAATCGCCGAGGCCGTGCTCGTGTTGAACGGCACGATGCGTTCCTTTCCCCCCTTGCCGAGAACACGCACCATCTTCGCGCTGAGATTCACATCGTCCGAATCGAGACCAGCCAGCTCGCTCAACCGCAGTCCTGACGCATAGAACAGCTCCAGAATCGCGCGGTCGCGGCGGCTGAGCGGCGTATCGCCGGCGGGTGCCGCGAGCAGCGCGTCCATCTCCCCCTCCGACAGATGCGCCGGCATCCGGATGTCGCGCTTCGGCGTGGCGACGAGCGCGCCGGGGTCGTCGTCGATCGCGCCCTCGCGGCGGAGGTATCGCAGAAAGGTGCGAACGGCGGCGAGCTTCCGCGCCGCCGTCGCGCGCGACTGACCCTGACGATGGACCTCGGCGAGAAAGGCGCGGAGCGCGACACGGTCCAGGCGAGAGGGATCGAGCTCGCTGCGCCTGATGCCCGCACCTGCGGCGGCGTGATCGAGAAACTGGGACAGGTCGCTTTCGTACGCGCGCACCGTATGCGCGGAGGCGTTGCGATTAAGCGCGAGAAACTTCAGAAACGCTTTGAGATGCGCGTGCATGGAGCCAGGTCTGCAAGTCAGCGAGCGCGCGTTCCGACAAGGCGAGCTTTCGCGCCATCTTGCTACGCGGCGCTCGCGGCAGCGGCGCCATGATACCGAAGGTGATGTTCGACGGCTCGTAGTGCGCAGGATCGGCGTGCGACACGTAATACGCGAGAGCGCCAATTGCCGTCGTGCGCGGTGGCGTCGCCGGCGCCTCGCCTTTCACGAGCGCTGCCGCGTTCAAGCCGGCGATCAATCCAGATGCGGCCGACTCGACGTAGCCTTCGACGCCGGACATCTGGCCGGCGAAGAACACCGTGGGGCGGACGCGGACCTGCCACGTTTCGGCGAGCACCGTGGGACCATTCACGTAGGTATTGCGGTGCACCATCCCGAAACGGACAAACTCCGCCTGCTCGAGTCCCGGGATGAGCCGCAGTACACGCGCCTGATCGCCCCACTTGATCTGCGTCTGGAAGCCGACGAGGCTGAAGTGATCGCCGGCCAGGTTGTCCTGCCGGAGCTGCACGGCCGCGTACGGCTCGCGGCCCGTTCGCGGATCGGTGAGACCGACCGGTTTCATCGGTCCGAACCGCAGCGTGTCGCGGCCGCGATGCGCCATCACCTCGATCGGCAGGCACCCTTCGAAAAACCGCTCCTTGTCGAAGTCGTGCACGGTCGCCGATTCGGCCGTGACGAGCGCGTCGTAGAAACGATCGTACTCTTCGCGCGTCAGCGGGCAGTTCAAGTAGTCGCCTTCGCCATCGTCGACGCCGCACGCGGGTTGGTCCGCCTGCCTGCCCCGAGGTTCGCCGACGGGAAGGCGGACGCCACCGGTGTCGGTGGCGTCCGGCTTGAGCCGGACCGGGCGAATGCTGCGATTCCACCGCGACGCGCGGAAGACTTTCGACCGATCGATCGTCTCCGCGAGGACAATCGGGCTGATCGCGTCGTAGAAATACAAATGGTCGCTGCCGACCAGTTGCGCGATGTCAGAGGACAGCGCGTCCGACGTCAGTGGTCCGGTGGCAACGATGACCGGCGCGCGGTCACTGGACTCTGGAATCGCGGTCATCTCCTCGCGGACGATCGTGATGAGCGGGTGATCGTTCAACGCGGTGGTGATGGTTTCCGCGAACCGCTCGCGATCGACGGCCAGCGCCGCGCCCGCGGGCACCCGGCTCGCCTCGGCCGCGCGCATCACGAGCGAGCCGAGCCGCCGCATCTCTTCCTTCAGCAGCCCCACAGCGTTGTCGAGTTTGTCGCCGCGGAAGGAATTCGAGCACACGAGCTCGGCGAGGCGATCGGTTTTGTGAACGGCGGTCGGCCGCACCGGCCGCATCTCGTACAGCGTGACCGGCACACCCTGCGACGCGGCCTGCCACGCGGCCTCACATCCGGCGAGACCGCCGCCAATGACACGGATCATCTTTTACTTTGCGCTGGGGCCACCCCCAGCGCCTGTCGCGCCTCGCTCGTTCGCTCGGCGCTCTGCTTGTGGCGACTGTCCGCTCAGTGCGTACCTCAGGCGGGTGTCTCGACGAGTTCCTCGCTGCGAACGTAATCGCAGTCGTCGTCGTTGCAGAGGATCTGCCGGCCGTGTTTCTTCGTCGTCTTCTCGATCAGGTACGGCGCGCCGCACTTCGGGCATTTTTCGTTGACCGGCCGGTTCCAGAGGACGAAGTCGCAGTCCGGATAGTTCGAGCAGCCGAAGAAGATCTTGCCGCGGCGCGACTTGCGCTCGACGATCTCGCCGCCCTTGTCGCCGTCCTTCGGACAGATGACACCGGTCGTCTTGTGCTTGACGTACTTGCACTCGGGATAGCTCGTGCACGCCGTGAACTCGCCGAACCGTCCCTGCTTGATCACCAGATTGGAGCCGCAGCGCGGACACTTCTCGTCGAGAATCTGATCGGGTTTCGCCGCTTTCAACCCGCCGTGCTTGGTCGCGATCAGCTTTCTCGTCGTCTTGCACTCGGGATAGCCGGTGCACGCGAGGAACTGGCCGAAGCGGCCGCGCTTGACCGCCATCGGCTTGCCGCAGTTCTCGCACGGCTCGATCTCTTCGTCACCCGACTCGGATTCGGGCTGCTGCTCCTCCACCTCGCGCGTGTTCGTGCAGTCCGGATACGCGCTGCACGCGATGAAGGGCCCGAACTTGCCGACGCGCTTCAGCATCGGCGATCCGCATTTGTCGCAGGCCTCGCCGATGTCGATCCCTTTCTTGAGATCGTCCATTTCCTTGCCGGCTTTCGAGAGGTCCTTCTTGAACTTCTTGTAGAAGTCGCCCAGGGTCTTCACGTAATCGGTCTTGCCCTGCTCGATCTTGTCGAGATCGTCCTCGAGCGATCGCGTGTACTCGACGTCGATGATGTCGTCGAAGCTCTTCGTCAGCAGGTCGCTGATGATGACGCCGAGCGCGGTTGGCTTGAACCGGCCTTCGATCTTGTTCACGTAGTCGCGATCCTGCAGCACGCTGATGATCGACGCGTACGTGCTCGGGCGGCCGATGCCGTTCTCTTCCAGTTCCTTGACCAGTGTGGCCTCGGAGAATCGCGGCGGCGGCTGCGTGAACTTCTGCTCGGGACGCAGCGCCTTCAACTCGAGCCGATCGCCTTCGGCCAGCTGCGGCAGGACGCCCGAGACGCCGTCTTCGTCTTCCCCCTCGCGCTCGAGCGGAGACTCTCGCGGTCGGGTGTCCTCGCCTTCCCTTGGCTCAGGCTGGCCAGGCGTGAGGCCGTAGGTCGCCATCCAGCCGGCGAACTTCGGCACGGTGCCCTTGACACGGAACACGTAGTCGCCGGCCGCGATGTCGACCGTTGTTTCATCGAACGTCGCGGGATTCATCTGCGACGCGACGAAGCGATTCCAGATCAACCGGTAAAGGGAGTACTGATCCGACGTGAGAAACGACTTCACCGTCTCGGGATCGTGCTGCAACGACGTCGGCCGGATCGCCTCGTGCGCGTCCTGCGCGTCCGATTTCGACTTGTAGTAGGTCGCCTTCTCCGGCAGATACTCGTCGCCGAACGTCGTCTTGATGTGATCGCGGACCGCGACGAGCGCTTCGTCCGCCACGCGCACCGAGTCGGTGCGCATGTAGGTGATGAGACCGCCGGTCAGCTCGGGGATCTCGATCCCGCCCTCGTACAGCTGCTGCGCGATCATCATCGTCTTTTTGACCGGGAAGCGCGCCGTCTGCTGGAGCTTGCTCGTGATGAACGGCGCCGGCGCATGACGCTTGCGCTCCTTGGTGACCACCGACGTCACGGTCCACGACGCGCGCTCGAGATCGGCGAGGATGGCCTTCGACTGCTCCTCGTTGGCGACCGTCACGGCATCGCCGCTCTTCTTGAACAGCTTCGCTTCGAACTCCGGTGGCTGCGCGCCGGCGAGCCGCGCGAAGACGTGCCAGTACTCTTCGGGCACGAACCGCTCGATCTCGCGCTCGCGATCGCACACCAGCTTCAAGGCGACCGACTGGACGCGGCCGGCGCTGAGACCGCGGCGCACCTTGTCCCAGAGCAGCGGACTGAGCTTGTAGCCGACGAGTCGATCGAGCACGCGGCGTGCGCGCTGCGCGTCGACCATCTTCTCGTCGATGACGCCCGGCTGCTTGATCGCGGCCTGAATCGCCTTCTTCGTGATCTCGTTGAACGTCAGGCGGTGAATCTTGCGCTTGCGTCCGCCGAGCTCCTGCGCCAGATGCCAGCCGATCGCTTCGCCTTCGCGATCGGGGTCGGTCGCCACGTAGATGTCCGACGCGTCCTTCGCCGCATCCTTCAGCTCTTTGATCACCTTCTTGCGCGTGGCGATCGATTCGTACTCCTCGGCGAAGTCGTTCTCGACGTCCACACCCAGTTTGCTCTTCGGCAGGTCGCGGATGTGACCCATCGACGCGATGACCTTGTAGTCGCGTCCGAGGTATCTGTTGATGGTCTTCGCCTTGGCGGGTGACTCGACCACCACGAGTGCTTTTGCCATTGAGTCCTTAGCCTTCACCGAGGTCCGTATTTCCACCGTAGCACGAACTGTCAACCCGGACGAATCGGCCGCCGCCCACACGCGCCACCGATCCCTGCAATTCCAGCTCGAATAGTCGAGGCAACAACCGCGACGGACTGAGCCCCGATCGCTCGGCCAGCGCGTCGAGATCACTCGGCTCGCCCGGCGTCAGGCAGGCAAGAATCGGGTCCACCGGCGGCGCGGCCGAGCGTGTTCCGGGCGGCCGGGCTGGCGCGCACATCTGCAGCTCTTCCAGAATATCGTCCGCGGACTCCACAATCTTTGCACCGTCGCGTAACAGGGCATGGGCACCGCGGTTACGGCCGCTCAGGACGTTGCCTGGGACGGCCAGCACGTCGCGGCCCTGCTCGAGCGCGCAGCGCGCCGTAATGAGCGAACCGCTCTTTTCGCCGGCCTCGATCACGACCACCGCGCGCGACAGTCCGCTGATGATCCGATTCCGCAGCGGAAAGAACCACTGCTGCGGCGGTGTGCCCGGCACGAGCTCGCTGATGACGGCGCCCTCCTTCTCGATCTCACGCGCGAGCGGCGCGTGTTCGGGCGGATACAACACGTCGACGCCCGAGCCGAGGACCGCCACGGTCGCGCCGCCAGTCAGCGCGCCACGATGCGCCGCGGAATCGACGCCGCGCGCGAGCCCGCTGACAATCACGACGCCACGCGCGGCAAGATCGGCGGCGAGCCGCTCGGCAACGGCGAGCGCGTACGGCGTTCCCGCACGCGATCCGACGATAGCCACCGCGTGCGCGCTCAGCGCGTCGACAACGCCGCGCACCCAGAGCACCGGAGGCGGATCGACGATCGTCGTGAGTGCCGCGGGATATCGCGCATCGCTCCACGGCACCGCAGCGATTCCGTGCTCCTCCGCACGGCGAATCGCCGCCACCGCGCGGGTCTGGAGCGTCGCCGCTTTGTCGGGCTGATCGCGCCAATGCTCGATGAGCAGGCGTTGGAGTGCCGCGCCGGCTGTATCGCCCGCGCGCAGGTGTTCAGCGGCGTGCAGCCAAGACCACGACGGAAGGAGCGATAACGCGACGAGATTCTGCAGATCGGTCATGACCACGCCACCTCACGCCACGCGGCCAGACCAAAAGCGAGGGAGGTCGTAGCCGCCGCGCCAATGTCGCGCGGAGCCCGACCTCCCGTCCTGTATTATAGCGGCGCGTGGACAGCGCTGACCGGAATTCGTAAATCCGTGCCCCAACGATCGACTGAAAGTGGCGTGTTTTCCAAACTTCACCGTGGCACATGGCTTGCTCGCTTCAGCCAGGATTGAAGCGCCAAATGCCTTGCAACCGCGCAAGGCGGGTGGCATAGTGAGCCAGAATCCCATGAACGCACGCGTCGCGACCCTCGTTGCCGTTGCCGCCCTTGCGTCGGCTTCCCCATCGTTCGCCGACGCGAGACGCGACGCGAAAGCCCAAGTGGAATTCGGCATCAACGTCGCGCAGCGCAGCCTCTGGCGCGAAGCGATCTACCGCTGGGAAAAAGCGGTGGAAATCGACCCGACCTACGCCGCCGCGTTCAACGATCTCGCGATTGCCTACGAGCACGAGGGCCAACTCGAAAAGGCGCGCAAGGCGTACGAGAAGGCGCTCGAGCTCGACCCGAACAACTCTCAGGTGCGACAGAACTACGAGCTCTTCAAGGAAATCAATGACCGCACGGGTTCGGGAAAAGACAAGCCGTAGATTCGCGCTCGCGGCCGTCGGCGCGCTCGCCGCGCTCTTCGTGATCGCGTGCGGCACCGACTACTACGAGATTCCGATCGAAACGCCGATTCAGCCGAAGCTGGATGTCTCGGCGTTCCAGCGCGTCCTGGTGGCCGGCTTCGTCGCCGGCGGCAGCGAGGATGTCGACGCCAACCAGGAAACCGTTCGCCTCCTGCGCAGTCAGCTTCGCACCAAGTCGTCGATGAAGGTGATCGACGCCGACGTGCTGCCGCTCATCGATATCGCCCAGGACCAGAACAAGATCGCGAGCAGCGGCAGCGACCTCGGTGGTCCGAACGGCAACGGCGGACAGGATCACACGGCAGCTGGGGCTCAAACGATGGCGCTGCCGCAGAAGATCAAGGACGAAAAAGATCTCGAGCCCTACGAGCGTCTGTTCGCAAACACCGCCTACTGGAAGAAGATCGGCGAGGAATATCAGAATCCGCTCATCGTGACTGGCACGGTGCTCTTCACGCCGCATTCGCGCTCGGGCTTCGTGCAGCGCGACACCGAGGTCTACGACGGCTTTGGCCGCCGCCGCGTCGTCCCGATGCGCACGTACATGGAGCGCCGCGGTTTCATCCTGCGTCCGAAGTTCGTGTTCATCGACGGCCGTACTGGCGCGACGATGTACTCGGAGAGCTATCGCGAAGAAATTCTCTACAACGCGCAGACGAACACGCCAGCGTTGTCCTCGTATTTCGAGCTCATGGACCGGCTCGTGCCGAACTTCCTGAGCGCGCTCAGCAGCCAGAAGATCAAGGGCACGCGCGTCCTTTTGAAGTAGTGTCCGGCTCCAGCCGGACCTTCTGGCAGACACGCCAAACCTTTACACCTGAACGACTTCGGTGGTACACTGGCGACTTTGCACAGGTGCCGAATATGTACGCCATCATCCAGAACCGCGGCCGTCAAACCAAGGTGACCCCGGGCGGCTTCGTCACCATTGACGGGACCGCCGGCGAACCGGGTGACCAGCTGACGATCGAGCAGGTGCTGCTCGTCGAAAAGGACGGCGGGGAGATTCTCGCGGGCGCGCCCTTCGTCGCGAATGCGAAAGTCGTCGCGATCGTGGACGGCGAGAGTCGCGGGCCGAAGATCCGCGTGTTCAAGAAAAAGCGCCGCAAGGGCATGCGCCGGACCAAAGGGCACCGCGCGGTCTACACGCGCGTGCGCATCACCGAGATTGTGGTGTAAGCCATGGCACATAAAAAAGGACAGGGCAGCTCACGAAACGGCCGCGATTCGAACTCGCAGCGGCTCGGCGTCAAAGCCCACGATGGCAACGTCGTGACCGGCGGAACGATCATCGTTCGCCAGCGCGGACGCCGGTTCCGCGCGGGACTCAATGCGGGGCTCGGTAAAGACGACACGATCTTCGCGAAGATTGCCGGCCGCGTGAAGTTCGAGAACCACGGCGCGCACGGGCGAGTCATCAGCATTCAGCCAGTCGAATAATTGGTGAGTTGGTGAATTGGTGCGTTGGTGAATTAATTCGCCAAGTCGCCAACGCACCAACTCGCCAATTTTATGTTTGTTGACGAAGTAGACATTCACGTCGAAGCGGGCCACGGTGGACGTGGCTGTCTCGCGTTCCGCCGCGAGAAGTTCGTGCCGCGCGGCGGACCGAGCGGCGGCGACGGCGGTCACGGCGGCTCGGTGTACGTCGTCGCCAGCGCGCACACCAACACCCTCATCAACTACCGGTTCCATCCCGAGTTCTCGGCCGAGCGCGGCGGACACGGCGAAGGCTCGAATCGTACCGGACACACCGCGATCGATCTCGAGCTCGCCGTCCCCATCGGCACGCTCGTGTACGAAAAAACGGGTGACGCGAATCAGCCGTACCGATTGCTCGCCGATCTCACCGAAGAGGGCCAGCGCGTCCTCGTCGCGCACGGCGGACGCGGAGGTCTGGGGAACGCTCGGTTCGCCTCGTCGACCAATCGCGCGCCCAGGAAGGTGCAGCCGGGCGAGGCTGGCGAGGTCAAGGATCTTCGACTCGAACTGAAACTGCTCGCCGACGTGGGGCTGGTGGGCTTTCCGAACGCGGGCAAGTCGACACTCATTTCGCGCGTGTCGGCGGCGCGTCCGAAGATCGCGGATTATCCGTTCACGACGCTGACGCCGAACCTCGGCGTCGTCCGCCTGAGCGACGATCGCAGCTTCGTGGTCGCCGACGTGCCGGGCCTGATCGAAGGCGCGCACCGCGGGCTCGGCCTCGGCCATCAGTTTCTGCGTCATCTCGAACGCACGAAGGTGCTGGTGCACCTCGTCGACGTTTCAGGCGCGAGCGGACGCGATCCCGTGGCGGATCTCGACACGGTGCGCCGCGAGCTCGAGCTGTTTCAGCCGACGCTCGCCGCGAAGCCGCAGCTGGTCGCCGCGAACAAGATCGATGCTGTAGACGACGTCGCGCGCGTCGAGGCCTTGGCGCGGCGAGCATCAGAATTGAAGCTGCCGTTCTTCCGCGTCTCCGCCGCGTCTGGCGCCGGCCTCGCGGAATTGCTCGAAGCGATGTGGCATCGACTGGCCGCGGCGCGGCAATCGGCGGCATGACGGCGCGGCGCATCGGCATTCTCGGCGGCACCTTCGATCCGATCCATTGCGGCCACATCGACGCCGCGCGCGCAGCCGAAGAGGCGCTTGGCCTGACGCGACTGTTCCTGATCACCTCGAATGTGCCGCCACACCGCGCCGCGCCCGTCGCGTCGAGCTATCACCGCTTCGCGATGGTGGCGCTCGTCGTGTCCAATCGACCCACGTGGTTCGCGTCGGACATCGAGCTGCGATCCGCGGCGCCGTCGTATACGTCGACGACGTTGCAGCGTTTCCATGGCGAGGGCTACGCGCCCGCCGAGTTGTTCTTTCTGATCGGGGCGGATGCGTTTGCAGAGATCGAGACCTGGCGTGATTACCCGCAGATACTCGACTTGGCGCAGTTCGCCGTGGTGTCGCGACCCGGGCTCCCGGTCGCCGAGCTGCGCCATCGCCTGCCTTCACTCGCGGATCGGATCATTTCGATCGATGCGCCGACAGCGGACGTGTCAGCGACGGATGTCCGCCAGCGGATCGCGGCCGGCGAATCGATCGCCGGGCTCGTGCCGCCCGCGGTACGACAACACATCGAGCGGCACGGACTCTACACGACAATGTCAGGCAGGTTGCATGGCGAAGACTGAGAAGCGTCCCAAACCCCATCGACTTCCGGCGCAGATCGATCGGGCGGTCCGCGCGGCCGAAGACAAGAAAGCGATCGACCTCACGCTCCTGGACCTGCGCAAGGCCGCGGGCTTCACCGATTACTTTCTGATCTGCTCGGGCACCAATCCGCGCCAGATTCGCGCGATTGCCGACTCGGTGATGGAAGCGCTGGCGGCAGAAGGCGCCACGCCGGCGCACGTCGAAGGCTACGATCGCTCGGAGTGGGTGCTGCTCGATTACTTCGATTTCATCGTGCACGTCTTCGCGCCGGAGACGCGGATGTTCTATGGGCTGGAGCGTTTGTGGGGCAACGCCGAGCGCGTTGAGGTGACGGCCGCTCGCTAGTGGCGTCTCTCCTCGGACTTACTGCCGGGCCGCTCCGTGGTCGCGGCCCGAAAATCGCGGTCGAAGGCTCGTTGTGACTAGTACTGATTCAGCGGAAACGGTCCACTAGCAACATGACCGCGCAGCGGTTCATCGCGCACAGTCGCGTGATGCGCGCCCTGGTCGATCAGGTGCGGCGCTTCGCGCGCGCGAACGCCAACGTCCTCATCGCCGGCGAAACCGGGACCGGCAAGAATGCGGTTGCGCGCGAGCTCCACACGCACAGCCCACGTGCCAAGCGCCCCTTCGTCACGATCGATTGCGCCAGTCTCTCCGCGGCGCTCATCGATTCCGAGCTCTTCGGCCACGAGCGCGGTGCCTTCACCGACGCCGTGACGGCACGGCCCGGCCGCTTCGAGGTGGCGGGCGACGGCACCGTCTACCTCGATGCCGTCGGCGAGCTCCCGATCGAAGCCCAGGGCAAGCTGCTCCGCATCGTCGATGACAAGCGCATCGAACGGCTCGGCGGTCAGACGACGTTCACCGTCGGCGCGCGGATCATCGCCTCGGCGGGAGCCGGCATCGAGGACGCCGTGCGCAACGGCTCGTTTCGCCACGATCTCTATCACCGGCTGCGCGTGCTGCCGATTCTCGTGCCCGCGCTGCGCGACCATCCCGATGACGTGCTGCCGCTCGCGCGATACTTCGTCCGGCGCGCCGCCGCGGCCGTGGGACAACCGCCGCCGACGTTGACCGCCGACGTGATCGCGGCGCTGCGCGACTACGCGTGGCCCGGCAACATTCGTGAGCTGCGGCACACGATCGAGCGCGCGTTCCAGGCGGCCGGGGGCGGGGCCATCACGCTGGATCACGTGCCGATGGAAATCCTCGACGCGCCCGCGCTCGACCCCGACGGCGCACTCGCCCGCCGCCCAACGCTCGACGAATTGGAACGCCGCTACATCGCGGCGACGTTGCGGCACGTGCGCGGCAATCAGACCGAGGCCGCGAAGATCCTCGGCATCAGCCGCAAGGCGCTGTGGGAAAAACGGAAGCGCTATGGACTGGACTGATCGACTGACGACCGGCGACGGGCGGTTATGGACGGCGGTCGATGCCGTGCTGTCGGTCGTGTTGGCGCCGTCGTGTGCCGCGTGCGACGAGCTGCTCGATCATCCGACGCGGGGCGCCGTCTGCGAACAGTGCTGGCAATCGATTCGCCCGCTCACGCCGCCCCTCTGCGACCGCTGCGGCGATCCGCTGCCGACGTGGCGGTCGATCAGCATCCCGCTCGCGCTGTGCCCTCGATGCCGCCGCGCAAGACGACTCGTCGATCGCGCGCGTGCCATCGGTCCCTACGACGGCACGCTGCGCGCGATCGTCCATGCGTTGAAGTACGAGGGACGGCGATCGCTGGCGCGGCCCCTCGGCGCGCTCATGCGCCATCGAGGCGCCGACATGCTGGACGGCGCCGCCTGCGTCGTCCCTGTCCCGCTGCACCCGTCGCGGCGCCGCGAGCGCGGGTTCAACCAGGCGGTCGATCTCGCGGGTCACCTCGGGGTGCCAGTGGTGACCGCGCTGCGCCGGATTCGCGCCACGTCGACGCAGACCGGGTTGCCGGCCGCACAGCGTCACCGGAACGTG
The DNA here is from genome assembly GCA_001917905.1 of Acidobacteria bacterium 13_1_40CM_65_14. Taxonomy (GTDB): domain Bacteria; phylum Acidobacteriota; class Vicinamibacteria; order Vicinamibacterales; family CAVVIG01; genus QHWF01. The sequence continues at coordinate 27,643 of MNEX01000041.1, read as the reverse complement.
CGCGATGCGTTCGCGCTGGCGAGCGCCGGAAACACACTCGCGGGTGCGACGGTGGTGCTGGTGGACGATGTGAGTACGACCGGGGCGACGCTCGAAGCGTGCGCGCGCGTGTTGAAGCAGGCTGGCGTCGTGGAGGTTCGCGCGCTTACGGCAGCCCGAGTCGTGAGCCCGCCACGGTGAAGACCTCGGCAGCAATCGCATCCTTCGACTGTTCGCCGTCGATCACGACCCATTGATTCGCGGCCGCCTGGCGATGGTAGCTGTCGCGCACGCGCGCCTGCATCGCAAGGTCCCGCTCGTAGCGATCGCGATCGACCGCCTTGCGTTGCAGCGCGGTTTCGGGCGCGATGTCCAGCAGGATCGTGAGCGACGCCGGCGGCAAGAAGCGCTGCATGTCGGCGAGCCATCCGGGCTCGAGTCCCTGCGCCTCGCCGTACGCGATGCTCGACGCCGTGTACCGATCGCAGACCAGAATCAGTCCGCCGTCCAGCCATCGCTGCAGGTCCGCTTTGCGCTCGTAGCGGTTCGCCACGTACAGCAGTTGCATCACGTCGGGTCCGTACTCGCGCTCGCCCTGCAGCGCGCGCGCGATTTCTTCGCCGATCGACGTGGCGTAGTCGGGAAACGACACGAGCCTCGCCTTGCGGCCGCCCTGCTTCAAACGGTCGCGCAGAAGCTCCGCCTGGGTCTGCTTGCCGCTTTGATCGAGCCCCTCGAACGCGATCAACATCCCCGACATCACGATTCCAACGACAACTGATCGTCGACCGTCTGCCGGCGACGGATGACGCGCCAGCTCCCGTTGTCCACGAGCACTTCGGGCGGCAGCGGCCGGCGATTGTAGTTCGAGGCCATGACGGCGCCGTACGCACCGGTGTCGCGAATGGCGACGAGGTCGCCGACCTCGAGCTGCGGCAGCCGTCGATCGCGTCCGACGACGTCGGAGCTTTCGCAGACCGGACCGACGATCTCGTACAGGCGTTCGTGGGCGGCCCGTGCCGTCACCGGCTCGATGCGGTGATACGCGTTGTAGAGGGCGGGGCGAATCAACTCGGTCATGCCCGCGTCGATAATCGCGAACTCTGTGTCGGCGCCGCGCGGTTTGATATCGGTCACGCGCGCCAGGAGCGCGCCGGCGGGACCGGCGACCGCGCGACCAGGCTCGACGACGATCGGCAGATTCGTGCCGCGGACCTCCGCCACGACCGCGGCGATGTACTCCTCGATGGCCGGCGGCTGGCGATCGTCGTACGCGATGCCGAGTCCACCGCCGACGTCGACGTATTCGAGCGGAAACCCCTCGGACAGCAGCGCCGTGCTCAGCTCGCTCGCGGCGGCGGCGGAGTGGCGCAGCGGCTCGAGCGACGTGATCTGCGATCCGACGTGCAGATGCACCGCGACGAGCTTGAGCACCGGCCGTTTCCGAATCGTGTCGAACAACTCGGTGGCGCGATCGAGCGGCAGCCCGAACTTGTTGATGTTCAGCCCGGTGGAAATGTGCGGGTGGCTTTTCGCGTCGATGTCGGGGTTCACGCGCACCGCCACGCGCGCGACCGTGCCGAGCCGACTCGCAATCGCCTCGATGCGCGCGAGCTCACCCGCGGATTCGACGTTGATCGCTTTGACGCCGAGGGCGACCGCGCACTCGAGCTCGGCCGGCGACTTTCCGACGCCGGTGAACACGATGTCCTGCGGCTGAAAGCCGGCGCGCCGCGCGATTTCGATCTCCCAGATGGAATTCGCATCGGCCGCGCTTCCGAGCTCGCGCAGCAGGCGCGCGACCGCCAGCGTCGAGTTCGCCTTCAGCGCGTAGTGAATGGCGTGCGGATACCCGCGGAACGCCTCGTCGATGGCGCGGTAGCGGTCGCGCAACACGGCCGCGCTGTACACGTACACGGGCGTGCCCTCGGCCGCGGCGATGGCGGCGAGCGGCACGCCGTCGCAGACGAGCTCGTGCTGCTGTCTGAAGAAGCCGGTCGGTGAAGGCAACGTGATACGCTATTCTACTCAACCCACATGTCGCCAGATTCACAGGCCGCGTCTTCGTCGCCAGACGCGATCGAAGCGCTGATACAGCGATGCCTGCAGGGCGATCAGATCGCCTGGGACCTCATCGTCCGTCAGTACTGGCGGAAGGTGTTCAACGTCGCGTACAAGTTCGTCGGCAAGCACGACGAAGCCGAGGACCTGACGCAGGACATCTTCCTGAAGATCTTCAAGTCGCTGGACACGTTCGACCGCCGCGCGAATTTTCAAACGTGGCTGATCAGCGTCAGCCGCAACTTGTGCATCGATCACTATCGCAGCGTGCGGAAAGAGCGCGAGACGATCGATCGCGACGTGGACGCGAATGAGCTCACGCCGGCGTCGCACGAGCCTGGACCGGTGGCGGCGCTCGAGCAACGCGATCGGGTGATGCTGCTGCGACAGGCGATGGCCGAGCTGCCGGACACGCTGCGGACCGCGGTCATGATGCGTGACATTCAGGAGTTGTCCTACCAGGAAATCGCCGACCGGCTGCGCCTGCCGGAAGGCACGGTGAAATCGCGGATCAACCGCGGCCGCACCGAGCTCGCGCGACAGATCCGCAAGCTGCGCGGCGAGGACTTCAGTCCCAGCGGGGCGATGTCCAAACGCACGGGAGCGTACTGATGAACGTCAAAACCGAACAGGCCGGCGCGATTTCGATCGTCCGCGTCGGCGAAACGCGGCTGATGTATCCGATTCTGGGCGACTTCTCGTCCGCGGTCACCGGGCTGATTGCATCCGGCCAACGCGAGATCCTCATCGACCTCACGCCGGTCACCTACGTCGACAGCGCGACGATCGGCTGCCTGATGGACTTGTACCGGCAGGTGCACAACGCGGGCGGTCATCTGAAGCTGTCGGGCGTGCAGAAGCGCGTCGAGACGATGCTGACGATGACCGGCGCGCAGAACTTCATCGAGATTCATGCCGACGAGCCGAGCGCCGTCAAGAGCTTCGGGGCTTAGTGGGGTACTTCCTCGGGTTAACTACCGGGCCGCTCCGCTCCCACCCCACCGCGCAAGCGTGCGCGGCGGGGACCCCGGGTTGTCGCGGCCCGAGAATCGTGGTCGAGGGTACGTTATGACTAGGACTACTTCAGCAGATACGGTCCACTAGGATGCGCACCATCAAGACCACCACCGGCGCCGCGATCGTACTCGACGGCGACTTGCTCGCCATCATGGAAGCCCTGCATCAGGAGGTGACCGCCAGCCGCGGTCTGGACCGCTCGTTCGAGGACATGGTGAAGGAGATTCACTACCTCATCGAGCAGATGGACGACGGCGAACGGCGCACCTATCTTGCCGAGAGCTTGTTCCTCAACACCGTGAAGTACGAGAACGACAAGCTCGAAGCCTACATGAAGAAGCTGACAAAGAAATAGTTGTCCCTGAACTTTCTGGCAACTCGTTTCCAGTGCACGTGGCCGTGGAGCACACTCGTCATGCTGTGCGACGGCCGCATCGTCTGCGGCTGCGCGGATCCGTACGGCCACCGCGTCCTCGGCGACGTGCGTTCTGCATCAGTGCGGGATGTATGGAGCGGCTCGACGATCTCCACGCTTCGTGAGGATCTGAACGCCGGCGGCTCCCAGTTCTGCGGCGATTGCCCGCTGAAGCTGCCGCTCAAAAAAGACGAGGTCCCCGTCGTGCGGTCCCTCGACGCCGGCCCGCTGCCGTCGCGGATGTACATCGAGTGCACGGCGGCCTGCAACATCTCGTGCAACCAGGCCTGCTGCGCCCCAGAAACGGGCATCACGCGGACACGCCAGGCGGGCATGCTCGACTTCGATCTCTTCCGCCGTGTCATCGACGAAGCGGGCGCGTCGCTCGTGCGCATCGATTTCTTCAATTACGGCGAGGCGTTCCTGCACAAGCGCGCTGTCGAAATGTGCGAGTACATCAAGTCGCGGTTCCCGCAGGTGTACCTGTACACCAGCACGAACGGCCTGGCGCTCACCGACGCGCAGGCGCGCCGGCTGGTGCATTCGGGGATCGACGAAGTGACGTTCTCGATCGACGGCGCGACACCGGAAAGCTACGTCAAGTACCGCCAGCGTGGACGATTCGACATCGCAATCGCCACGCTGCGCGCGATGGCGGACGAGAAGCGGCGGTCGGGACGGGACGTGCCGTTCCTCAACTGGCGCTACATCCTGTTCAAATGGAATGACAGCGACGCCGAGATGGCGCGCGCGCGCGAGCTGGCCACGGACATCGGCGTCGATCGACTGTGCTGGGAAATCACGGATCACCCCGAAGACGCGTACTCGCGACGGTTCGTCCCCGGATCGGCGGAGCTCGACTCAATCCGCCATGAAATCTGGGACGACAACAATCTCGGCAACGCGATTCCGGGCGCGATGCCGCGCGCGCGAATCGACGTGCGCACGCCTTGGCCCGCCGTGCCGGGCATGCCTCTCAGGGCGCGAGCTGGGCGGCCACTCCAGGTCCACACGCGCGTGCGCAACCTCTCCACGCGCGCGTTTCCGGCGCAGGCGACCTACGGCCGCCGCCTCGTCCGGCTCGGCGCGCAGCTGTGCGCCGCCGACGGCACGATTCTGGACCGCGACTACGCGCGGGCGTGGCTGCCGCAGACGCTCGGTCCGGGCGATCGCGCCGACGTGCCGATCGAGATCGCGGCACCCGAACAGCCGGGACGCTATGCGCTGAAGTTCGATCTGGTGAGCGAGGGCATCGACTGGTTCGAGCGGTGCGGATCGACGACGACGGTCAAGCCGTTCTGGGTGCGCTAGTGGAGTGTCTTCTCGAATTGATTACCGGGCCGCTCCGTTGTCGCGGCCCGAAAACCGCGGTCGAGGGCTCGTTGTGAATAGTACTCAATCAGCTGAGACGGTCCACTAGAAGCGCGCGGTTTTCCGAAACACGTGGATGTCGCGGTAGGGCCGTCCGGTGAACCCGTGGCGCGCGACGGCGTTCAGCACGGCCGCACGAGCACCCGGCGAATGGATCTCGATGCAGAGGTGATGAGTCTTCGACAGCCACGGATCGGCATTCTCGCGAAAGAGCGTCTCTTCAGCGTCTTCGATGTCGCACTTCAGCACGTCGATTTCGGGAATCTCGTACCGGCGCATCAGTGTTGGAATCGAAATCGCCGTGCACGACGTCGGCTCGCCGGCCTGTGCGGCTCGCACGCGCGAACCCGAAGGTCTGTCGCCGGCGAGAAAGACGAGCTCGCCGTCAGTCGGCCAGACGGCCGCGTTGACGACGATGGCGCGTGAGCCGTATGGCCGCAGATTCCTGAGTGCCATCTCGTGGTTCGCCGGGTCCGGTTCCACCGCCACCACCCGCGCCGTAGGGAATCTCGAGAGAAACCACGCCGCGGTGTCGCCGATGTTCGCGCCAAGGTCGAGAATCCAGCGGGGCGCCGTTTCCGGCAGCCACTGGCCGTAAGTCTTCCTGAAGACGGTGTGAACGAGCTCGTTGACGTCGGATTGCTCGTGGCGAATCCAGATGGGGTGCGCGAGCGAGCGCACAGTGAAGGCCGTCATCGCCGTCGAGCGCCCCTCGGCGCTCGCAGCCGTCAGCCGGCGGCAGCCTGTGACACCGACGCATCGAACGGCGCTGATGATGTCGAGCGCGCGCGACCCGAAGTCGCGAGCACGTTTCGGGAGGATGCGGCGAGCGGCTTGGCGGCCGGCTTCTCGAATACCCGACAGGACATTGTCGACAGGGTGGGTCACCGCCAGAATTGTCGCATCGAATCTGGCGGTGAGTGCCGAGCTTACGCTCCCTTGGTATAGACCACTTTCCGCTTTTGCTCCCCGTTGGGAGTCTGAGCCGTGGTTTCGACGTGCATCTCCTTGCCACCGTTGTCGAGGCGCCGGACTTCCTTCGTCGTGATCGACGTGCCGTTGAAATCGCGCGTCGTCTCGATGACGAGGCTCGAGCCGTCCCACTTCGCCGTTGACTTGACTGTCTGCGCGCCGCCGCGTCCCATCACCTGATTCGTGCTCTCCGATCCATCGAGCTTGTAGGTCATCGTGACCGGCCCCTGACGACCCTCGCTCGTGATCGTCAGCTCGTTGCCGGTCTGCTTGATCGTCAGCGATCCGGCGCCCATCCCACCGCCGCCACCGCCGCCACGCCCCTGCGGCGCAGGATCGCTCTTCGCCGCGTCGAGCGTCCACGTTCCGGAGAAATCCGGCTTGGCCTGTGCGCGCAATCCAAACGGAAGCACGACCGCCGCAATCAACGCTGTGAGAAGCACCCGTTTCATGACCGCCTCCTTGAACACACCCAACAGCGGTCCAGCCTAGCAGAGGCGGTTGGGGACGATTATGAAAAGACGGAGACTCGTGGAGTATCTGCTCGATGACGACCGGGCCGCTCCGCTCGCACCCCACCGCGCAGGCGTGCGCGGCGGACCCCGCGTTGTCGCGGCCCGAAAATCACGGTCGAAGGCTCGTTGTGAGTAGTACTCGACTAGTTGGCGAGCCGCGGCGCCGCGCTCTTGACCGACACCGGCAGTGGAATGGGCGCGTCGTTGATGCCAGCGATGCCAGCGATGCCAGCCGGCGCCTCGACGAGACGCCAGGAGTGCGACTCTTCGAGAATCTTGGCTGCGAACTCGGTATGCAGCGCATGCCCGGCGCGGTGCGCGACGAGATGGCCGATGACCGGATGGCCGACGAGCGCGAGGTCGCCGATGGCGTCGAGAATCTTGTGGCGGACGAACTCGTCCTCGAACCGCAGCGCGTTGTTGAGCACACCCGTTTCGCCGAGCACGATGGCGTTCTCGAGCGAGCCGCCGAGCGCCAGACCGTTCTGGCGCAACATCTCGACGTCCTTGAGGAACGTGAACGTGCGCGCCGGCGCGACCTCCTCGACGAACGAGTCCTCGGTGATACGGACGGTCCGCGACTGATGACGGAGCAGCGGATGGTCGTAGCTGATGCTGTAGGTGACCTTGAAGTGATCCGACGGGTAGAGCGCAATCCGTTTGTCGCCGCGCGAGATGGCGATGGGACGGATGATCTTCAGATACCGGCGCGGCTTCTGTAACCGCTTCACGCCCGCTTCGTGAATGAGATAGATGAACGGCGCCGCGCTGCCGTCCATGATCGGCACTTCGGGCGAGTTCAACTCGATCGCGACATTGTCGATGCCCACGCTGACGAGCGCTGCGAGCAGATGCTCGACGGTCTCCACTGACACTTCGTTGCGCGCCAGACCCGTGGCGAGCTGGATCCCCGCGAGATTGTGGACCGTCGCCGGCACCTCGTAGTCGCCCATGTCGGTGCGGCGAAACCGAATGCCGGAATCAGCTGGTGCGGGTTTCAGCGTGAGATTGACCTTGTTGCCGGAATGAAGACCGATTCCGACACAGGAAACCTGTCGACGAAGTGTGCGCTGTGCGTCCATAGCCTCTCAGGCGAAGGAGGAGAAGCGTAGGCAACTGAGCAAAGTCGATGCCCGTAAGGCGGTTGCGTGTCCTCTCACGATAATGCGCTTATTGGGCAGTAACTTAGGCGAGATGACCACTGCGCGAAGCAGCTCACCAATTACTGTTTTGTGGTACGCGGACCACAGGCGTTTTTCCGACAAGCGTGGCGATTTGACCACAGCGATCAGCCCGCGACGGACCGAAGCGACCGCTTCAGCTCAGCAACGAAGAGGTCAGCCAGAAAGCGACCGGTAGCCGACGTCTCGCGCCGCGCGACCTCCTCGGGCGTCCCTTCGGCGACGATCCAGCCGCCGCCGGCACCGCCTTCGGGACCGAGATCGATCACGTAATCGGCGGACTTGATGACATCCAGGTTGTGCTCGATGACGACGATCGTGTTCCCCTGATCGACGAGTTTGGTCAGCACGTCGAGCAGCTTGTGGGTGTCCTCGAAGTGCAATCCGGTCGTCGGCTCGTCGAGGATGTAGAGCGTGCGTCCCGTCCCGCGCTTCGACAGCTCCTTCGCCAGCTTCACCCGCTGCGCTTCACCGCCCGACAGCGTCGTCGCCGACTGACCGAGCTCGATGTAGCCGAGCCCGACGTCCTGGAGCGTGCGCAGCTTGTTGGCGATGGCCGGAAAATTCTCGAGCAGCGGCAACGCGTGATCGACTGTGAGGTCGAGCACGTCCGCAATCGATTTCCCTCGGTACTTGATGTCGAGCGTCTCGCGGTTGTAGCGCCGGCCCTTGCACTGCTCGCACGTCACATACACGTCGGGCAGAAAATGCATCTCGATCGCGATGACGCCGTCGCCCTGGCACGCCTCGCACCGCCCGCCTTTGACGTTGAAGGAAAACCGTCCCGGCTTGAAGCCGCGCGCTTTCGCGTCGGGCATCATCGCGAACAGATCGCGGATGAACGTGAAGAGACCGGTATAGGTCGCCGGGTTCGATCGCGGCGTGCGGCCGATCGGCGACTGATCGATCTCGATGACCTTGTCGATGAGCTCGATGCCCTCGATCCGGTCGTGTGCACCCGGATCGTCGCCCGCTTTGTACAGCGTCCGCGCGAGCGACTTGTACAGAATGTCGTTGACGAGCGTTGACTTTCCAGAGCCGCTGACGCCGGTCACCGCCGTCAGCACGCCGAGCGGAATCTTGACGTCGATGTTCTTCAGATTGTTCGCGCGCGCGCCTCGGATGAGGAGCTCGCCTTTCAGGTTGTTCGCCGGCCGCCGCGCCTTTGGCGTCGGGATGGCGCGCGTCCCGGTGAGATACGCCGCGGTGATGGACTTGGCGTCATCCAAGAGCGCCTGCGACGTGCCTTGGAAGATGACGTGGCCGCCGAGATCGCCCGCCCCGGGACCGAGATCGACGACGTAGTCGGCCACGCGAATCGTCTCTTCGTCGTGCTCGACGACGATGACCGTGTTGCCGAGATCGCGCAGGCGCGACAGCGTGCCGAGCAGCTTGCGATTATCCCGCTGGTGCAGGCCGATCGACGGTTCGTCCAGCACGTACAGCACGCCAGTGAGGTTCGCGCCGATCTGCGTCGCCAGGCGGATGCGCTGGCCCTCGCCGCCCGAGAGCGTCGCGGCACTGCGACCGAGCGTCAGATAACCGACGCCGACGTCGTTGAGGAAGCGGAGCCGCTCCTGAATCTCCTTCAGAATCCGTTCGGCGATGATCGCCTCGCGGTCGGTGAGATACAGCCGGTCGAAGACGTCCAGCGCCTCGGAAATCGGAAGATTGACGTAATCGGAGAGCGAGCGGTCTTTCACTTTCACCGACAGGCTCTGCTGCTTCAGCCGCTGGCCGCGGCACGTCGGACACGGACGCAGCGATCGATACGGCTCGAGCTCCTCCTGCTCCGACCAGCTGCCCTCGTCGTAGCGGCGCCGCAGATTCGGAATCAGCCCTTCGAACTTACCTGCGCGGGGCCCCACCCCCGCGCCAGACGCGCTCGCGCCGTTTTTCAACGCTCGCGGGGCCCCACCCCCGCTCGCCTCGCTCGCGCCTTCGCGCTCGCTCGAGCCGCGGGCGCCGCGCTCGCGCGTATCCAGAACAGGACGTCCCTGACCGAACAAGAGGATTTCGCGGTGTTTACGCGGCAGCTTTCCGAATGGCGCGTTCAGATCGATGCCGAAGTCGCGCGACAGCGCCTGCAGCTGATCGCGAACGAGCTTGCGGTCGCCGCGCGCCCACGGCGCGATTGCGCCGTCCGCGAGCGACTTCGACTCGTCCGGCACGATGCGCGCCGGATCGAAGTCCACCATCGTGCCCAGACCCTGACAATCAGGGCATGCGCCGTGCGGCGAGTTGAACGAGAACGCGCGCGGCGTCATCTCGGGCATGCTCAAACCGCAGTCGACGCAGGCGAGCCGGCGAGAGAACAATCGATCGCCGCCTTCGTACGAGTTGATGACGACGATGTCCTCGGCGAGGTTGAGCGCGGTGTCGACCGACTCGGTCAGCCGGCGCTCGATGCCGCCGCGGACGATCACACGATCGACGACGACCTCGATGGTGTGGTTGCGACGCCGATCGAGCGTGATGTCTTCCTCGAGCGAGCGGAACTGGCCGTCGATGCGCGCTTTCGTGTACCCGCGCGTCCGCAGCGCCGCCAGCTCCTTCTTGAACTCGCCCTTGCGGCCGCGGGCGATCGGCGCCAGGACGTTGATCCGCTCGTCCTGCGGGTACAGCATGACCATGTCGACGATGCGCTCGAGCGACTGGCTGGCGATTTCCTTGCCGCAGTTGGGGCAATGCGGCACGCCGATGTTGGCGAAGAGCAGCCGCAGGTAGTCGTAGATCTCGGTCACGGTGCCGACCGTCGAGCGCGGATTCGATCCGGTCGTCTTCTGCTCGATGGAAATCGCTGGCGAGAGGCCGTCGATGAGATCGACGTCCGGCTTCTCCATCTGCTCGAGGAACTGGCGCGCGTACGCGGACAGCGACTCGACGTAGCGGCGCTGTCCTTCCGCGTAAATCGTGTCGAACGCCAGCGACGACTTGCCCGACCCGGACAAGCCGGTGATCACCACCAGCTTGTGGCGTGGGATGTCGACGTCGATGTTTTTCAGGTTGTGTACGCGCGCGCCGCGCACGGCAATCCAGTCGTGGGCCATGGTCTCTGCCGCGTTTTTGCCGTGATTCCGAACTCTTCATTTTACCATGCAGGAACGCGGAACGGCTCAGCTCCTCGCTATAATCGCCGCGTGTCCGCGATCGACGCGACCGCGTTTCATGATTTCGAGCACGCCGGATGGGAACGCGCGGCCCAACACTACGCCGACGCGTTCGGCGGCGTCACCACGCAGGTCGCAAATCCGCTGCTCGATGCCGTCGGCGCGGTCATCCGTACGCGACTACTGGACGTCGCCACCGGACCGGGATTCATCGCGGCCGCCGCCGCCGCTCGAGGCGCGATCGTCACAGGACTCGATTTCTCCCCGGCCATGATCGCGGAAGCACGCCGCCGCCATCCCGACGTCACGTTCCGCGAAGGAGACGCCGAAGCGTTGCCGTATGACGCCGCCAGCTTCGACGCGGTCACGATGAATTTCGGACTGCTCCATCTCGCCCGCCCGGACGCGGCGATCGCCGGCGCGCATCGCGTGTTGCGCGCCGGCGGCCGTTACGCGTTCACCGTGTGGGCGGCGCCCGATCAAGCCGTCGGTTTCGGCATGGTGCTGCGGGCGGTCGAGGAGCTCGGCCGCAGCGACGTGCCGCTTCCGGAGGGACCGCCGTTCTTCCGCTTCGCGGCTGCCGACCAGTCACGGCAGATTCTCGAGCGCGCGGGTTTCGTCGACGTGGAGGTGCGAGTGTTGCCGTTGACGTGGCGCTTGGACTCGCCCGACGGCGTGTACGACGCGCTGTCGCGAGGCGGCGTCAGAACCGCTGCGGTGCTGCGCGCGCAGACGCCGAAGGCGCTCGACGCCATTCGCGGAGCGGTGCGGCGTTCCGTCGAACGCTACAAAGAGGGCGACCGGTTTGTCGTGCCGATGCCCGCGGTCCTCGCATCGGCGACGAAACCATGGCAGCCCTGATCGCCTCCGCCAAGGCTAGGCCTGCCTCACACGACCTTGTTCGCGCGCAAGCGGGCACGCGTCGCGCCGCCGATTCCTGCTTCCTCCAAAACAGCGTCCGTGTCCGCGCCGAGTGCTGGCGCCGGACGAACGGCGGCGTGCGGCGGAGTGATGTAGGTCGTCCCGCCGGCCCGCGCGACGACACCTCGCGCCTCGACGTGCGGATCGGACAAGGCTTCGCCAAGTGAATTGACCGGCGTCAGGCAGACGTCGGCGCCGGCAAAGCGCGCGAGCCATTCGTCGCGCGTGCGGCCGCGTATGATGTCGCACACCTCACCGAACACGCGCGCACGCTCGTCGCCTCGCGCGTGCTGCAGCGACGCCAGGTCCGGACGCCCGATGCGCTCGCAGAATCCCGCCCAGAACTTTGCCTCGAGCGCGCCGAGCGCGAGCCACTGGCCGTCCGCGGTTTCGTACAGGTTGTAGCAGGCGTTCGCCAAGTTCGGCGTCGACGGAAACATCGTCCACGCCAGCGCGGCTTCGTGAATCGAGACCTCGACGATGCTGCCGGCACCAGTCCGTTGACGCTGAACGAGCGCGGCAAGGATACCAACGGCGGTTTGCGTAGCCGACCCAATGTCGGCGACGAGCGGACCGGGCAACTGCGGCGGCGTCAACGTTCCGGCAAGCGCCTGGTAGTTGATGTCGTGCGCGGCGCGTTCCACGTACGGGCCGTTGGAGCCGAAACCGGTGATCGACGCGCAGACCAGATGCGGATGCCTCGCGCGCAGCGTCTCCGCGTCCACGCGAAGCCGTCGCGCGGTCGAGGGTCGAAAGCTGTCGACGATGACATCGCTTCTGGCCAGCAAGGGATCGAGCACGGTGGTGGCTTCCGGCGATCGCAGGTCGAGCGTGACGCTTCGCTTGTTGCGATTGAGGAGCGCGAAGTAGTCGGTATGTCCGCGGGTCGGCAGCTCGCGCATCCCATCGCCGCCGCGTGGGTCTTCAATCTTGATGACGTCAGCGCCGAGATCGGCGAGCAGCAGCGTCGCGTAAGCGCCCGGCAGCAGGCGTGTCAGATCGAGGACGCGGACGCCGTCGAGAGAGCGCACGCTGTGCGGTCCGTCCATAGGCTTTTGTTGGTGTCCTTTGTGTCCATGGTGTTTGGCGAGCGCAGCGGGGACGTCATGCGCGCCGGCGCAGCTTGCTGTGGCTGAAGCCGTACGTGAAGTACAGAAGCAGTCCGATCGCCAGCCACCAGCCGAATCGACGCCACGCCGTACCCGGCAGGCCGTACATGATGAAGACGCAGCCCGCCGCTGAGAGGAGCGACACGGGCCACACGAACGGGACCTTGAACGGTCTGGGCCGTGCCGGTTCCTTGTAGCGCAACACGAGGACCCCGATGCTGACGAGCATGAACGCGAAGAGCGTTCCGATGTTGGTGAGGTCGTAGGTTTCGGCGGCGTCGCCGATGAGCGCCCACGTGGCGACGAAGATCCCGGTCAGCAGCGTCGTCGTCGACGGCACGCGCGTCCGCGGATGCACTGTCGCGGCCCACTTGGGGAGCAGTCCGTCACGCGCCATCGCGAAGAAGATCCGCGGCTGTCCGTACTGAAACACCAGCAGCACCGCCGACATCGACACGGCGGCGCCGAGCGCGACAAACCAGCCGACCGTCTTGAATCCCGCCAATTCGAGCGCGCGCGCGAGCGGGTCGGCAACGGCGAGCTCTGTGTAGCGCACCATGCCGGTGAGCACGGCGCCGACGATCACATAGATCAATGTGCAGATCGCCAGCCCGCCGAGAATGCCGATTGGGAGGTTTCGTTGAGGATTGATCGTTTCTTCCGCCGCCGTCGAGATCGCGTCGAAGCCGATGTAGGCGAAGAACACGATGGCGGCGCCTTGATGAATGCCTCTGAACCCGTTCGGCGCGAACGGATGGTAGTTGGCTGGATTGATGTGCGTCGCGCCGACGGCGATGAAGACGCCGAGGGCGATGAGCTTGATGACGACCATGATGTTGTTCGCGGTCGCGCTCTCGCGTGCGCCGCGGAGCAGCAGCCAGGTGATGACCATCACGATCGCGAACGCGGGCACGTGCACGAGTATCGGAAGCCCCGCGACGCGTGGCGCCGACGCGAGCAAACCGTGAATCTGCGGATCGGCGCTGAGCAGCGCCGTGCGATACCCGGTCCGCAGCCACACCGGCAGGTTCACCCCGAAGCCGCTCACCAGCGTGTTGAAGTAGTCGCCCCACGAGATCGCGACCGCCACGTTGCCGACCGCGTACTCGAGGATGAGATCCCATCCGATGATCCAGGCGACCAGCTCGCCGAGCGTCGCGTAGGAATACGCGTAGGCGCTCCCCGCCTGGGGAATCATCGCGGCGAGCTCCGCGTAGCAGAGTCCTGCGAGCGCGCACGCACCGCCGAGCAGAATGAACGAGAACACGAGCGCCGGTCCGGCGCCGGCCCGAATCACGTCGCCGTTGGGCCCGACCTGCCCCGCGGCTGCTGTGCCGATGGCGCCAAAGATGCCCGCGCCAATCACGGCGCCGATGGCGAGCATGATCAGATCGCCCGCGCCGAGCGTCCGCTTCAGACTGTGCGCGCCGTGCGTCTCTTCGACGAGATCCGCGATCGGCTTGCGCTCGAACAGTTGCGACATGGGGCGGGATTGTATGTCTAATCGGCGATCGGGTAATGGACGATGCGATGGGCGGTCGCCGATCACCCGATCACGAGATCACACGATTCTCGAGAGCCGATACGCGGTGTCGTTCGAGGAGACGACGAGGCCGCCGCGCGGATCGAACGCGACGCCGACCAGACCAGGGCCGGCGAGCACCAGCTCGGGGTCGCCGCTGGCCGGCACTCGATACAATCCACTGACGCCGGCGAGCGCCTCGACCACGTGCAGCGTGCCGTGCGTGTCGAACGCGACGCCTTGCGGTCGCCCGAAGCCGGCGTACCGCGTGGTCACGCTGCCGCTCGTGTCGATGCGGTACACCGAGTCGTACGATGACAATGTCGGACCGGTGACGTACAACGCGGCATCTGGACCAAACGCGAGATGAAACGCGGCCACGCTCGCGGGCAGCGACGCAAACGTCGTCGCTTTGCCGTCGCGATCGACGCGGAAGATGGTGCCCGATCGATCGCCGACAAACAGCGTCCCGTCACCGGCGAACGCGAGTCCGCACGCGACGCCGAGGTCGTTGGCGAACACCTCGACCGAGCCGTCGGCGGCCACGCGGTACACAGTGCCCTCGAACCGGCTCGACACGTAGAGCCGGCCCTGCGGATCGAGCGCCATCGACGTCGGATTCACGATCCCGGAGGAAAAGGTTTCGCGCGTGCCGTTCGGCCGCACGCGGAAGATTGACACCGGCACCTGCTGACCGCGCGTGCCGCTATAGGTGACATACAGATTGCCGTCTCGATCGAAGACGGGATTGTCGACTTGATGGAGTCCGGTCGCGAACGGTGCCGCAATGTCGATGAACGCAGTTTCACCAGGAACGGCGGCGACACGCACCGTCGCGCGGCCACCCTCGAGACCACCAGGCACGACGGCGGCCAGTCTCGCTGACGATGCGTAGACGATGCGCGCGCGCGCGTCGCCGATGCGCACCTCGGACGGATACGAATCGTCGACCGCGAAACCGGCGCCTTCGATGGTGATGCGGCCGCCTTCAATCGCCCAAAGCGGATGAATAGCGGTGACACGGGGGGAGGGCATTGACGCGTACAAGTATGAAGTCTGAAGTCGGAAGTCTGATTGCGTAGCCTCAAACTTCAGACTTCCTACTTCCTACTTTCTAGGTATCGTCGAGCTCGACGTTCCAGTACAGATAATCGCGCCAGCTTTCAGGCGCGTTGCGGAGACCGACGGTGATGCGGATGGCCGGCGCGGACTCGGGGCGTTTCGGCATCCGCGTGAGATGCATGCCGGCTTCAGCCGGCGTGCGCCCACCTTTCTTGCGATTGCACGTGACGCAGCTGGTCACGATGTTCTCCCAGTCTTTGCGGCCGCCATGGGCGACCGGAATGACATGGTCGAACGTCAGCTCGCTCGTCGGGAAGTCGTCGCCGCAGTACTGGCACTCGTGGTTGTCGCGCGCGTAGATGTTCGCGCGGGAAAACGGCACGTAGTCGAAGCGACGCTTGATCTTGATGTACCGGAGCAGCCGAATGATCGACGGCAGCTTGAAGCTGATGGAGACCGCCCGGATCTCCCGGTCGTACACAGAGATGACCTCGACCTTCCCCTGGCACAAAAGGGTGACGGCCTTCTGCCAGTGGACGATCTTGAGCGGCTCGTATGACGCGTTCAGCAGTAGCGTCTGTTCCATCGTTCGATCCCGGGTCCCTGCCCGGCACGTCGTGTATGAATTTTGCCCGACGCCTGTCGAGGTGTCAAGACACTGACGCCGCAAACACCTTGATACGCTGACGGTTAGCGCCTCTGTGGTACTCTCCGCTTGAAACCGATAGCACCGGACGTGATGATCAGGACTTCCCGCGGCTGCGTGGCGCGCGCGATTGGGACGGCTGCCCTAGCCGCGCTGGCGACCGCGTGCGCGTCCACTGGCGCGGTGCCGAAGCCGTTTCCTATGCCCGGTTCGCAGGGTTCGCAGGGTTCGCGAGGTTCTGAAGGAGGCTCGTCGCGCGCATTCGACGGCTACGCGCTCGCGGGCACCGCGCTGTCGTTGCGCGGCGCGCCGTACCGGAATGGCGGCAGTGATCCGGCCGGCTTCGATTGCAGCGGCTTCACGCTTTACGTGTTCGCGCAGTACGGCGTGTCGCTGCCGCGGGACGTGCGCGAGCAATATCAGTGGGGAAAATCGGTGAAGCCGGAGGAACTGACGGCGGGCGATCTGATCTTCTTTACCACGACCGAGCCGGGAGCCTCACACGTCGCCATCGCCGTCGGCGGCGACGAGTTCGTGCACGCCCCGAGCTCGGCCGGCGTGGTCCGCGTCGAACATCTGAGCTCGAAGTACTGGGCGCCCCGCTTCCTCGGCGCCAAGCGGGTCAACTGAAGCTGACGGCTGACAACAGAGAGCTACGCGGCTCGAAACGCGCCCTTCCGAATCTGTCGCCGCGACGTGTCCTTCATGAACTGGCGCACGTCGAGATCGTTTTCGGTGTAGCGCCTTGGCATCTGCGCGATGCGCAGCGGCTCGACGTTCACCCCTTCGCTGTCCGCCTCGCACGGCACCTGCACGGTGACCCGCTCGATGTAGCGCTGCGGAAACGACGGGAACGTACGGAAGCTGGTACCGACCACGCCGCCGAACCGTTTTTCAAGCGTGCTGAAATCCTCACGAAGGAAATCGTACGCCGCAGGATCCGGATGGTTGTTCAGATACGTGTGCACCATCTCGGCGACCTGCTCGAAGAAGCGGTGACCGTGACAGTTCGCGGAGTAGGTGCCGTCGCCGCGCTCGATGCGGCGGATGCCGCTCAACTCGGGATCGATGTGATAGAGCTCGTGGATGACGGTGTCGAGTTTCGCGATCCACGCGTCCGCGCCCGGATACAACCGCTCCTTGCGCGATTTGTCGAGCGACTGATCGCAGAAGCGCGGCAGCGCGAACGAGAGGAGGTACTTGACCTGGCGCGGACCCAGCGTGACCTCGGGGGACTTCGTCACGAACCATTCCGAGCGGCGCGTGATGCGCTGCGTGGTCCGGTCGCGCCAGAAGTAGTAACCCGGCTCGCTCGCGGGAAGGGTCAGACAGTGACACGTCGCAAATGCGCCTTCCGCATTCGATCGACCGGATCGCGCGAACACGAGGACGTCCGCCACGTCGATGAATGACAGCGTGGGCACTTTGGCCACGATGTCCTGCATCAAGAGCGTCAGGCGTTCGGTGTAGTTGATCATGCGATCGCTGGCACCTACTCCACGATCGTCCGCGCTGCGCACACATCGCCACCGGGGAAAGTAGCCCTCGCATGGCACATGACGCGGTCAGATTGTGTCTAAGAGAAAGAGCCGAAAGCTCGCAAACTATAGCGAACTGACAACGAGAAATCAAGCTGAACGGTCTTGTAATTCGTTGTCGGCGTGAAGGTTGAGCTGCAACAGTGTGCACATCAGCGCGGCTCGACAGTCGACTCTTCGGGCGGCGTGATCACGCCCATGCGCCGCAAGATGAGTTGTTGCCGCCGGATGAGACGCGCGCTCGGCCGCGCAGGATTGAGCACGCGCGGATTGATGATCGTAGCCGCCATCAGCGCCGATTCGGCCGGTCCGAGCGCTCCTGCCGACGCCTGAAAGTAGGTGCGCGCAGCCGCTTCAGCGCCGTAGATGCCATCGCCCCACTCGATCAGGTTCAGATACAGCTCGAGGATTCGCGCTTTCTTCAGCTCGGCTTCGAGCCGCCGGGCGATGATGAGCTCGCGAAGCTTGCGCAACGGATTCTTCGAGGGCGACAGATAGAGATTCTTCGCGAGTTGCTGCGTGATCGTGCTGCCACCGCGCAGAAACCGTCCGCGCGCCCAATCGGCCTCGAGCGACTCCTGCAGCTGCTCGTAATCGACCCCGTCGTGCTGCCAGAAGGCATCGTCTTCGGCGACGAGGACCGCACGCTTCAAGTCGGGCGAGATGTTGCGGTAGCTCACCCAGCGATGCACGCGGCGTGGCTGTTGTCCCTTCGCGCGCGCCTCGCGGGCGCGCAGCTCCATGAACGCCGTGGTCGTCGGATTCGCCGTTTTCAGAGGGCGAATGTCGGGCAGCGTGAGGTAGATGTAGGCGACGACCGCGAACACGGACACCGCAGCGATACCAACGCCGCGGAGAATATAGCGTCCGGCTTTGCGTGCACCGCCTTCCGCCTCCGGCTGACCGTTCATCCTGACACCACGATCTTCAATCGCTCGCCGGGGCGCGGCTGATCGTTGACGGCGTGGCCGTTCATGATCGCGAGCGTCGACGGTTTGATCACGCCGCGGCCGGCGCGCTCGGCGATCGACTGCCAGGTATCGCCCGCGCGCGCCGTATAGAGATCGATGCGGTTGGGCCGAATGGCTTCGGCCTCGGCACGGGTCAGCGGCCGGAACGAATTGATGCTCTTGATGAACGTGGGCTCGACGCGGTCGTAGGTCTGCTGCGGCGCGATGCCGGCAACGAGCAGAACGTCGCGGTCCAGGGCGATGTGCGCGGCGCGCACCGTGACGCGCCCCAGATCCTGCAGCGCGCCCTCATACGTACCGACGAACGCGTCGAGACCGTTGATAGTCGTCCGGCCGCCGCTCGCAGCACGAAACCCGGCGCTGTCCATCGATCGCAACGCGACCTCCTGAATACTTCGCCCGATTGGCTGCTGGACCGGTTGCAGCAACAAGAGCGTGTTGCCGCCAGGCTCCTTTGCGACGACCTGCGTCTGCCCGTTATTGACGTCCCAGCCTGGTGGAAACTCCATGGCGAAGCGCAGTCCGGCATGCAAAAAGCTCGCGCCACGCACGACGCCCTGTTCGGGATTGTCCCCGTAGACGATCCCGTCCATACGCCGCAGGTAGCCGTCTCGATCGCTTGTGAAGCGCGCGGCGCCCGACGCCGCTTGTTGAACGACCGATTGCACTTTTTGTACGCGATCGACCGGCGCCGGATGCGTCGACAGCCAGTTCGGCACGCCTTTGTTGTCGCTCGCCTCCTCGATGCGCGCGAGCGTCGTCAGCATCCGCGGCACGCCGGCCGGATCCCATCCGGCCCGTGATGCGTACTTCACGCCCAGCGCGTCCGCTTGCTCCTCATCGTCGCGGCTGTATTTCAAGAACAGCAGACCGAGTCCGCTTTCGCCGAGCTGCGCGAAGGGACGGGTCTGCGGAACGAGGATGCTGCCGAGGATGAGACCGAGTTGTGCACCAGTCGCGCGCGAGTACTGCTGCGCCGAGTGACGGGCGGTGACGTGACCGATCTCGTGACCCAGGACGCCGGCGAGCTGTGCCTCATCGTCGAGAAACGGCAGGATGCCGCGCGTGATGTAGATGTAACCGCCCGGCAGTGCGAACGCGTTGATGGCGGGCACGTCGAGGACGGTGAAATGCCACGGCAGGTTCGGCCGCTCGCTCACCTGCGCGAGCTTCAGACCGAGAGTCGTGACGTACTCCTGCAGCGCGCGATCGTTGTAGACGCCCATTTCTTTGCGAACTTCGGCGTCCTGCTGCTGGCCAATCTGGATTTCCTGCGCTTCGCTCATCAGCGAGAGCTCGCGCTTGCCGGTGACGGGGTTGGTCGCGCAACCAGCGGCCAGGCTGAAGGCGAGGACTAGCAGCCCGTGGTGAAAGGCTGGCGTCGCACCGAGACGGGCGAGGCGCCCCGACGACCACCCCAGCGCGGCTGCCGCGCTGGGGACCCCGGTATCGAACGGCGCGACGACCGAACGGCGGGGTCCCCACCGTGCGTGTTGTGCACGGTGGGGTGCAATACCGGGAGTATTTGAGCGAGGAGCAACGCAGCCGGCGGGGATGCATCGCCCGTCGAATGCAGCCAGACTTTCACCACGGGCTGCTACGCACGTGCGACGCATGACAACGCACTCTCGAGCGCTCCACGAAGTAAGACGATGAGATGCGGCGAAGAGCCGCTCACGCTGGAATTTCCTCGAATTGCGCGAGCGCGTCGCGCAGTTGCGTGACGGCGGTGTCCGGCAGCGGTGCGAGCGGAGGCCGCGGGATGCCGACGTCATAGCCAATCAGGTTGAGCGCCGCTTTCAGACCGGGTACGCCGTAGGTCGGACCCAGAAGGCGCGCCAACGGAACGAGCTGACGCTGCAGCATCATCGCTTCAGCGTGTCGGCCGTCACGTGTGAGCTCGAACAACCGCATGCACGCGTCGGGCACGACGCACGCCGGCGCCAGAATGCCGCCGGCGGCGCCGACGCACAACGCCGCATAGAACGTCGACGTCGTGCCGGCCAACACCTGGAAATCGCCGGGCGATCCCGACACGAGATCCGCGATCTGCGCGACGTCGCCGCCAGATTCTTTCATGCCGGCGATGTTCGGATGCGTCGCCAATCGCGAGACGGCGGCGGGCAGCAGATTCACGCCGGTGAGCGCCGTGAAGTTGTACAGGAGCACCGGCACGGGCGACGCATCGGCCACCGCGGTGTAATGCCGCACGAACACGTCCGATGTCATCTGACTCTTGAAGAAACCTGGCGTCCGCACCAGGACCGCGTCCGCGCCGTGCTCCGCCGCGCGCTTGCATGCGCGGATGGCGGCTTGCGTCGATTCTCGTCCCGTGCCGACGATGAACGGGCGGCCACTCGGGACGACTTCGCGTGCGGCGACGATCACACGATCAGCTTCGAAATCGTCCATGAGCACCGCTTCGCCGTTCGAGCCGAGGACGATGAAGCCTGTGAGCGGACGTGCGATCCAGCGCGAGAGCGCGGCGCGCAGCCGCGTCGTGTCGACCTGGTCGTCGCGGTCAAATGGCGTGGGAATCGGTGCGAAGACGCCTGCCAGTTTCATCGGGTTCATTGTAGACGACGCCCACGCCTGACGGCTGGAACACGAGATTGAGGCCGAGGACCACGAGGAAGATCGCGGCCGCCGGACTGAGGAGCCACGGGAAATCCGCGAACGCCCGAACGCTGGACGCGTCGTGCAGCATCGTGCCCCAGCTCGCCGTCGGATCGGGAAAGCCGAGCCCGACAAACGACAGCGTGGCCTCGGCGATGATGAACGCGGGAATCAGCATCGTGATCTCGACCACGATGAAGCCGCGCGCTGCCGGCAGCAGATGCCGCGTGAGCACGCGCCCCGCGCTCGCGCCAAGGCTTTGCGCAGCGACGGCGTAATCGAGCCGCCGCTCGGCCTGGACGATGGCGCGGACGCCGCGGGCGATGAAGGGCGCCCCGACAATCGCGAAAATGCTCGCGAGCAGAATGAAGACGATGTGCGCGGGGAGCACGAGCGGAAGGACCGCGCGCAGTGCGAGCGCGACGTACATGGCCGGCAGCACCATGACGAAGTCGGCGGCGCGCATCAGCACGTCGTCGAGCGTGCCGCCGGCGTAGCCGGCAATGCCGCCGAGCGTCGCGCCAACGAGGAGCGCGCCCAGCGCCGCGGCCATCGCGAGGCCAAGCGAGACCCGTCCGCCGAACACGAGCCGGCTGAACACATCGCGGCCGAAGCTGTCCGTTCCGAGCCACAACAGCGGCGCCTGCGTATCGTCGGACGAGACGACGAGACGGCCGTCCGTGAGCCACGCCAGCGGCACGCGGGCGGATCGATCCTGTTCGTACCGCTGTTCCAACTGATTCACGAGCCGCCAGGGATGGATGAATGGCGCGTGCCAGACACCTTCGTCGTCTCGCACGTGCGGAAGTGTGGGCGGCGCGCTCAGTAGGCGAGCGAAGCGCGTGTCCGTGGTATGTGGCGCAACCGTCGGCGCGGCCGCTGCGGCCAACGCCGCGCACGCCACCAGCGTCAATCCCGCCCGGCGGCTACTCACGCGCACGGGGATCCACCAGGGCGAGCGCGATGTCGGAGAGAAGCGTGCCGAACGCGAGGAAGATCGCGCCCGCTCCGGCGCAGCCGGCGACGAGGTACACGTCGCGCGCGCGCAGCGCGTCGAGCATCAACCGTCCAAGACCTGGCCAGGCGGTAATCACTTCGACCGCGAACGATCCGCTGAGCAGCGTGCCGACCATCAGGCCGTACACCGACGCCACTGGTTTGAGCGCCGGCTTCAACGCATCGCGCCACACGACGCGCGATCGCGGCACGCCGCGCGCGAACGCGGCGAGAACGAACGGTTCGCCGACCACTTCGCTCATGGCCTGCGCCTGCAGCCGTTCGAGCATCGCCGCCAGCGGCAGCCCGATGGCGGCTGCAGGAACGATCAGGTGACGCAACAGATCGACCGTCGCGCCGCCTTCCGGTACAGCGGCCGATCGCATGCCGGCGATCGGAAGCCATCCGGTGCGCGCCGCGAGAAACACGAGAAAGAGTGACGTCAACAGCGGCGGCATCGAGAGCAGCACCAGCGACGCCGATCGAATCACTGTGGGAATGACGCCGCCGCGCCGGCTGCCCGTGACGATGCCGAGCGGCAGACCAAGGAGCGTCGCGACCGCCAGCGCCGTGACCGCCAGGATCGCCGTGTTCGCAGCGCGTTCGGGGATGAGATCCTTGACCGGGCGGTCGTAGAGCAGCGAGCGTCCGAAGTCCAGGCGCGCCACAGCGGCCAGCCAGTCGCCGTACTGCGCGGCAATTGATTTGTTCAGTCCGAAGCGCGCGCGCATCTGTTCCACGGTTTCGCGCCGCGCGTCCAGGCCCAGCGCTTCTGTCGTGAAGTCGCCGGGCGCGAGCCGCGTGAGCACGAGGGACAGCGACGACACGGCGACGATTAAGAACGCCGCGAACACCAGTCGCCGCGCGATGTAACGCGCCATGCTCGTCAGTGACGTTCGCGGTCGGGCGTCACCGCGCCACGGCGATCGTGTCGGCCGACCACAGGAGCTGCGGCCTCCACACCGCGGGCGTGAGATTGGTGAGGCGCCACGAAGCCGCCACGTAGATTCGCGGCGCCGCGAAGTACAGAATCGGCAGGTGCTCGGAGAAAATCTTCTGCACCTCGTCGTACAGCGCTTTGCGCTCGCGCGGATCGGTCGCCGCTGTCTGGCGGTCCATCAGCTCATCGATCCGCCGTTCCCAGTCGGTCGCCGGCGCGGTCTGGTTCATGTTCCACATGTGCGCCGATCCGGAGCTGCGCCAGAAGTCCAGGTTGAGCGCGGGATCGAGGGCGGTTTTGTCCGGGTTGAAGAACACGGCGTCATACTGCGCCGTCAGAAACCCCTGGATGACGGCACCGGAATCGAGCGCCGCCACGTCGACGATGACGCCGATCTTCTTCAGCTCGTCGCGGATGACGGTCGCGCCGCGCTCGAGGTCGGGCCGTCCCTTCTGCGTCAGCAAGGTGAACCGCGCCGGCTGATTGCGGGCGTCTTCGAGCACGCCGTCGCCGTTGCGATCGGCCAGGCCGATCGACGCGAGCAGCTGCGTCGCGCCCGCCGGATCGTGTGGGGTCTTCGGTTCGCCGGCCCAGTACCACTGCTTGTTCGCCGGCGTTTCCGGACCATAGACCGGCACGCCTGCACCGAAGAACACCGTGTCCACGTACTGTTGGCGATCGACCGCCATGGAGATGGCTCGGCGAAGCTCGTCGCGCTGCAGCCAGCGCGCCCGATCGCGGTCGGCGATCGCGCCCGGCTTGAGGTTGAACCACAACGCATTGGCGTTGTAGCCGCCGCCGAGATCCAGCAGCTGCACGCGACCGGCGTCCGCCGCGCGTTTGAGCGGCGCGTACGCCTCCGGCGCGATCTCGCTGGTCATCGTGTCGATCTGGCCGGCCTCGAGCCGCAACATCTCTGCGTTCTGATCCGGAATGATGTCGATGGTCACGCGATCGACGTACGGCAGCGCGCCGCCATCCGCCGCCTTGCGGAAGTAGTGCGGGTTGCGATCGAACACCACGCGCTGCCCCGGTTCGTAGCGCGCGACCACGAACGGACCGAGAGCCACGATCTCGGACAACGGTGTCGACAGGCCCCACGCGCTCGAGAACGTCCCGCTCTTCAACGCCGCCTCGAGCTTATGGCGCGGCAGCATCGGCAAGTTGTCGAGCAGGCGCACGCCTGCGGCAAACGGTTCAGGAAACGTGACCGTGACCGTCTGTGGATCGGTGGCGACGACCTTCAGCTTCTTCCCGGCGACGCGCAGCGAGTCGCCGACGCCGCCGTGCGTCTGCCCGTCGTACGCCGCATCAAACGTGAACACGACATCGTCGGCGGTGAATGGATGGCCGTCAGAGAAGACGACGTCGCGCCGGAGCTTGAGCGTGACGCCACGCGCGTCAGGCGACGCGGTCCAGCTTTCGGCGAGCCAGGGTTCGACCTCCTGTGTCGCTTGATTGACTCGGACCAGCTTGGCTTGCGTGAGCGTCGCGACGAGCACGGTGGTCGTATCGCGCGCCGCGAGACGGTTGAAGCTCCGGGGCTCGCTGCGAACGGAGGCCACGATCTCGCCACCACGATGGAGACCGGCGGTCGAAGCTGGCGCCTCGGGGCTCGGGCCGGACCGGCACCCGGCCGCCATCGCGGCGACGATGGCGATGATGACCGCAATGTTGCGCGATTGTCCGGTCAAAAACTGACTCGCTGGCCAACAAACTGACCGATCAAAATTGGGCGCAACTCGGCCATCGCAGGCGATTGTCCGTGCAAAATCGCTGGGTTTTCTACAAATAGCACATTTGCTGGCCAGATTTTTGGCCGTACTGAAGGCGTCGCGCTTGTCAACATCCTGATCCCTCCAAGAACAGCAACTCTCTGGGTGCCAACCACTTAGGGCTCACAACCTGCTTCATGTTCCGGCGGCCGAGGTTCGGGCACCGTACGTGCGCTATAGATAGCCGTTCCGGAGGACATTGATGACGATGCCAGCGCCTGTGAACGGCTTTGAACCTCGTATCGGTCGCAGCGTTTCGCTGGACCATGCCGCTGAGCTGCTCGGTGTCTCGCGGCGAACCATCTATAACCGGATCCGCGAAGGGCGGCTCCAGACCATCCGAACCATCGGGGGCTCGCAGCGCGTGCTTGTCGACTCGATGTCAGAAACACGGGAGCACGACGTCAACGCCTTACGATCGGACAACCCTGGCGCAGCGGTTGCTCGACGGTCCTCTTTCTAGCGCCAGGTCGTAGTCGAAGAACATGGATCGCAAAGTCACCAATCGGATGAGCTTGTCTCTACGCCGGCGCGTCTTCGCAGGAGCCTTCGCCGCCTCCACGTGTTTGATGGCCGCGCCCGCGTTTGCGCAGCATCACGCACGCCTCAGCGCAGATCTCGCGGATCACCTCAACGCCGGATCGCAGTCTATCGATGTGATCGTCCATGGGGACGGCGCGTCAGTGGCCGCGCTCGCCAGGCGCTACAACATTCGCGTCAAGAAATCGCTGAAGGAAGGCGCGGTGCTGACGGTCAACGCCGGTCAGCTCGACGCGCTGCGGCGCGACGACACGCAAGATCATCTCTCGGGTGACATCAAGATCCGCTCGATCGCTGACGTCACGGCCGAAGCGATCGGCGCCGATCAGGTGTGGGCCGGCTCCGACGACGTGGCGCCGCTCACCGGAAGCGGCGTCGCCGTCGCGGTGATCGATTCCGGGATCGACACGCGCCACAACGCGTTCCTGCGGGAGCGCGTGATCGCGACGCACGACTTCACCGGTGGCGACGGCGTCGACCGCTTCGGCCACGGCACGCACGTCGCGGGGATCATCGCCGGCGGGCGTGGACGAACGGCCGAGACGCGCGACTATCGCGGTATTGCATCGGGCGCGTACCTCCTCAACCTGCGCGTGCTGGGCGACGAGGGGTCGGGGATGGCGAGCGATGTGATCGAGGCGATCGACTGGACGATTGAGCATCGCGAGGAATTCAAGGTCCGCGTCATCAACCTGTCGATCGGCGCGCCGGTGCTGCAGCCGTATCGTGACGATCCGTTGTGTGAAGCGGTTGAGCGCGCGGTGAAGGCGGGCATCACCGTCGTCGTGGCGGCGGGGAACCTCGGACGGACGGTCGAGGGCAAGTCGGTGTACGGCGGAATCACGACGCCGGGCAACAGCCCGTACGCGCTGACCGTCGGCGCGATCGACACGCACGGCACGCCGGAGCGATCCGACGACACGCTCGCGCCCTACAGTTCGAAGGGTCCAACCCGCTACGACCTCGTCCTCAAGCCCGACGTCTCGGCACCCGGCAGCCACGTCGTATCGGCCGAGGCCTCCGAGTCGTATCTGTCGAAGACCTACCCAGAACGCCACATCGCGGGTGTCGGGGCGAATGCCTACATGCAGTTGTCCGGCACGAGCATGGCGGCCGGCGTCGTCAGCGGTGCCGTCGCACTGTTGCTCGACCAGCGGCCCAACCTGAAACCTGCAGACGCGAAAGCCGCTCTGCAGTTAACGAGCACGTTTATGCCCTCGGCGGGGTTGGTCGGAGGTGGGGCGGGCGAAATCAACGCGCTTGCGGCGGTTGAACTCCTCAATAACAACAAGCTCGTCGCGACAGAAATTGCGGAGGAGAACGTCGTCGCTAGCGGCCTTGCGACTGGCCCTGCCCGCTCACGTTTAATCAGTGCCACGGCTCGGCAGTTAAACGCGACAAGGCCCAACCAGATCCTCTGGTCCGATCAGATCCTTTGGTCCGACCAAATCCTTTGGTCCGACCAGATCCTCTGGTCCGACCAGATCCTCTGGTCCGACCAGATCCTTTGGTCCGACCAGATTCTTTGGTCCGACCAGATTCTCTGGTCCGATCAGATCCTTTGGTCCGATCAGATCCTCTGGTCCGACCAGATCCTCTGGTCTGACGCACTGTCCACAAATTGAGTCACTACAGTAGGGGGATGACATGCGCTCACTAATCGTTTGGGGCGATTGAGCCGATACAGTGGGGGTTGCCGTGTCCTAACTCCGGAACACGGCACCCTAGAATGCGGACCTTTACTGCTCTCAAACCCGTCGCAAGGGCTTACGTATCGACGGTAATATTCGTCGGTTTCGCGGCCATCCTACACTCGATCATCGCGCTATACATCAACCCAATTGGTCCCGAGTGGTTGGTGCTTGCTGCCCTCACGCTACTCACGGGGTCGTTCACAATCAAGGTTCCTTCGATCACCGCACGGCTGACGGTTTCGGAGACTTTCGTGTTCGCCTCTGTTCTCCTGTTCGGCGTAGCGGCAGGCACGCTCACAGTGGTCCTCGAAACCCTTGTCGTCGCACTATGGGTGAAACGCGAGTCGCGGTCTGCGTACCGTGCGCTGTTCAACGTCGCAGCGTCAGCCTTGTCGATTTGGCTGGCGGGGACTGTTTTCTTCGCCATCTCTGGGATCGAGCCGTTCTCTAATCGCGAAACACCGCTTAGCGTGTTATTCGGACCCTTGGCCGCTCTCACAACCGTTTTTTTCGTCTCAAATAGTTGGTTAGTAGCCCTGGCGGTAGGCCTTGAGAAGAGCCAGCCTCCTTTTCAGATTTGGTGGAAAAACTTTACGTGGCTGTCTGTCAACTACTTCAGCGGTGCGTCCGTCGCAGCCGTCATCGTCACGTACACCAGCAAACTCAATGCTGCCGCGCTTGTCGGAACATTG
>MNEX01000181.1:1241-28279 GCA_001917905.1 Acidobacteria bacterium 13_1_40CM_65_14 | reverse complement strand
TCGACGACGATCGTCTGGACGTCCGCCAGCTTCCGCGACGCAAACCAGAACGGGATGACGCCGAGCACGACGATGGCGACGCGGTTGATCCAGATCAGGCGGCGCTCGGACGCGTGCGGGTTGACGAGGCGCTTGTAGAGATCGTGCGCGAACGCGCCGCCGGTGACGAGCAGAATCGAGTTCACCGTCGACATGATCGCGGACACCATCGCGATCAGAAACAACGATCCGAGCAGCGGCGACATGACCGTCGACGCCAGGATGCTGGACGCCTGGTCCGGCGAGGACAGGTACGGAAACAGCCCGCGCATGCCGATGCCGAGGATCATGACGGTCGAGCCGATCAACGCCTGCGCCACGAGCGAAATCCCGATCGCGTACCGCACTGTGGCGACGTCGCGCATCGAATAGTAACGCGTCATCTCGTACGGTGCCGCCGCGATCGACAGTCCGAAGGCCATGGCGAACGCGACGAGCTCCTTCCATGTGAACCACCAGCCGGTGACGCGCGGCTCGATCGATCCGACGTATTCGCCGAGCGCCGCGATGCCGCCGGCATGTGAGATCACCACCGGCACCGCCAGGAGCAGCGCCATGACCATGATGAGCGTCTGCACGAAGTCGATATACGAGCTGGAACGGACGCCGCCGAGGACGGTATAGAAGCCTGTGCTCGCGAGCAGCGCGCTCATCGCCACGAGCGGCGCGATGCCAAAGATGGCCGACGCGATCTCGCCGATCGCCTGGAACTGCGCGGTCAAATAAATTGTGTACGTGACGATGATCAGCGCGGCCGCCAGCGTGCGGGCGCCTTCGCTGGCGAAGCGCGTGCCAACGTAGTCCGCGACCGTCAAGGCGCCGAATCGCCGCAGTTTCGGCGCGACGAAGATCGCCGACACCATCCATCCGGCCCAGACGCCGAACCAGATCCAGATCCAGCTCACTCCCGTGAGATAGTGCCGGCCGAG
Organism: Acidobacteria bacterium 13_1_40CM_65_14; assembly: GCA_001917905.1. Taxonomy (GTDB): domain Bacteria; phylum Acidobacteriota; class Vicinamibacteria; order Vicinamibacterales; family CAVVIG01; genus QHWF01. The sequence continues at coordinate 27,311 of MNEX01000181.1, read as the reverse complement.
CGTTCCAACGAACGTGCCGGCGCTGATCTGGGTCGCCGCGAGGACCGCGCCGCCGACCCACGGACCGATCGTCCGTCCGGCGGCGAGGAAATCTTCCTCTGTTCCTGTGTGGAAGGCACCCCAGATCGCCACGCCCAGAACGATTGCGAAGTAGACGACCGCGACAAGGAGTTGAATCTGGCCGATGGTCATCGGGCGTCGCGCCGCCGATCACGTGCGGCGGCTTTGAAGGCCCAGAGGAAATAAAAGCCGAGCCAGACCGCCGAGGCAATGAAGAACCCGTAGAAGCTCGCGCCGAATCCCATTGCTGCTATCGCCGCGCGCGCCAGGTCCAGACCACCGTTGCGCCGACGAACACCGCGATGGCGAAGGCGTCCATCATCGCGTCGATTCCCCACGCGCGCGCGTCGCCTTCCGGTGTGTACGGTACGAGCACGACGGCGGGGAGGTGACCGAGTGTCGCCGCGCCGCGAGCGCCAGTCCATGTGAATGCTGGCATCGACGCGCCTGGAGTCGTCGCGGCCGGCAGATCGACTTCGAGCCGGACCGCTTTGGACCGCCCATCGGTCGGCACAGCCGGCAACCAGATCGGACAGCGATGGTCTCGACCCGGAGGTTGCACCACGCGATAACGGAACGCGTACGACTCGGCATCGGGCCGCAGCACGAGTGACTGGCTGCGACCGATCACGCGGACACCATCAACTCGCTGTGCTCCGCGGATCGCCGCAAGCTCGATGCGACTGCCCTCGAACATCTCGATCCGGTGGTCGACGTCGGAACCGCCTTCGATGACCAATGCCATCGTGACTTCACACGAGGTCGGCGACGTGACGGTGATCTCGACGTCCGCAGAGCGCAAGACGGGAGCGGCACAAACGACCGAAGACGCCGTCAGCACGCACAGAGCGATCGATCCGCTGCGTCGACAGACGTGATGGCGGCGTCGAACATTCTCCAACGGCTTATCGCAGCACGCCGCCGACAGTCGTCCGGCCGGTGCCGCTGCAGCCGTCGTCGCCGTAGCGGACGAACTTCTGGAGGCGCTTTCCGGTATCGACCTCGGCCGTGTAGATGTTCCCTCGAGAATCGAGGCTGACCTGGTGCAGCCAGTGGAACTCGCCAGCCTCGCGTCCGCTCCGCCCGAGCCGGCCGAGTTCTTCGAGCGTATCCCGCTTCAGCACGTAGATCGTCATGTTGGAGTTGTCGCCGACGTAGAGGCAGGACTGTTTGGCGTCGGTCGAGAAGTTCATCGACACCGCCGATCCCGGTAAACCGTTCGTGTGGACCGAGACGAACTGCTCCTTCACGAAGCCGCACTTGCCCGCCTCGCCGTCGGTGTTCCTGCATTCCTGGCCAAGGTGGGGATCGCGGCCGTTGAACACCTGCACGCGGTTGTTGCCGCGATCGCAGACATAGAGCAAGCCGTCCTTGGCGATCTTCACGCAGTGCACCGGCGTGCGGAAGAAGGCTGGCTTCATGATGCCCTTGGTAAGGTCGTTCATCCAGATCCCCGCCGCGGCGGCGGCTTTGTCGTCGATCGGGTTGCTGCCGTAGGCGCCGAAATGCCCGATGTACTTCCCTGTCGCGGCATCGACGATGACCACGCGGCGATTGCCGTAGCCATCCGACACGTACATGCGGTTGGTCACCGGATCGACGGTGATGTCCGCCGGCAGATAGAACAGCGGCGTGCCGTTCTTGCCGCCGTTCTTGTTGTTGCTGTCGGGCCCTTTGGCGCCGTGACCGCCGACCATCATCACGAACTTCCCGTCCTTGGTGAATTTCAGGATCATGCCGTCGGCGCCGTTCGTCGACGCCCAGGCCGAACCGTTCGGATCCGCGTTGCGGCTGCTGCCGCCAAGATAGACGAAGCCGTTGTGGTCGACGAAGATGCCGTGCTCGCTGGCCGGCCAGACGCAGCCGTCTTCCATCCTGCACTTCCCGGAATCGGCCGGACCGCCCCACGCGCGCAGCAACTTGCCCGCCGCATCGAACTCCATGACCGACGGCGCGGGCACGCAGCAGTCGCCGAGAATGCCGTACGGCCGCGGGAAGCCCATCACGTCGACGGGCTTTCCGTCCTTGTCTTTGTGCGTGGCATCGGTCAGCGCCGCTTCGTCGTTGGTCAGCGTGCGCGGCCGCTGATAGATCCAGATGTGATCATCGGGCGCCACATAGAGGCCGCCCACTTGTCCGATGATCCAGTTATTCGGCAACTTCTGCGGCCAGCCCGCGTCGGCGATGAAGCCCGGCGTCTTCGCCGTGGGCGGAACGCCGTAGACGCCGGTGCGCTCGGCGAGCCGCTCCAGAATGCCGGTCGCGGCGAGCGCTGCGCGATCGGGCTTCGGTGTCTGTGCCTGGCCCGCCGCTGCGACACAGGCGCCGATGACGGCTCCGAAAACAGCAAGCAGTTTCGGTCTCATTTCATACCCCTCACGAAGCATCGACTCCACGTGGCGCGAAAGCAGAGTGAATCGGCGGACCTTATTCTATGCGTGGCGGAATGAAAGCGGCTCGATCCGCCGTCCACGGTGCATTTTCGCTTCATCGACGACGCCGATTGGTTCGTGCAAATCCTGCGCAGGTCGGCCCGTGATGGTGTGGATTCACGGCGGCGGACGCCGAGGCCGGAGTCGGCCGCCCGCTGGGCGAGCGACTTGTTCATCGGCCATCGCACCCGGAAATGGATCGAGATGCACGCGCGAACCGGCGCGCCGGTCTCTCGCTACTCGTTCGACCGAAAGCCGCGCACGCGAGAGATCAGCCATCGGAACGGCGTATAGACTGTGCCATCCGACGTGACCACGGCCTGCATGTATTCGCACCGCGGCCTCCGGCGCTTGGGCCGGTGTACGCGGGATCTTCGGCCGTTTGTCGCTTCGAACGACCAGCATCTTCTCTGATGGCGACGCCATCACGCGGAACGAAATGACGTGGCATCACGATCGAAATTCCCCCGCTTGCAAACAACCCCGTTCCGCGCACTCCGGCCTGCTTGCAAGCAGGCTCCCGCGATGAACGGGAAGCCGTCTATTTTCTGAAGGCGGGAAGCCGTCTATTTTCTGAAGGATAGTTGGCGGGGTCGACGGGACTCGAATCCGCCTCCGCGAAAGCTTCGGCGGGATCTCGCCGAAGCATGCCGCGTCACCTCGACCTGCGGCATGCGAAGGCGGACCCGCGGCCTCCGGCGTGACAGCCAGTGTTCCACACGCCTTAAACTATTCGCATCTCAATGTTTATATGGCTGAGGAGAAGCTGCGGTGGCAAGCTTCGCTTCGCGATCTCAATTCCCGGCCCCGGACGGCCGGCGTGCGGATGGTCCGGAGCCTTCGCCGCCACTTGCGAACCATAATCGATTCGGCGGGAAGCACCTGCTGGTAGGCGAGAGCGTTTCGACGCCCTTCGGACCACGAGTGCCTGCCCGCTCCATCGACCAATCGCCGTGCGACGGCGGTTTCATTTTAGGATCCCACTCGCTTGTCAGGCGCTCGACCACGCGGAGCAGTTGTGATTTCTCTTGCGTCGATGCCGTGCGTTGCTCGGTTCTCGACGACGAGGAGCAGTGCCGTGGGACTCGCGCAGCCCACACTTTGGTATCGGGCTCCGGCCCGTGGGTTTCCAATTGGTCCTGATCGCAGGGACCGGGATTCGGCACATGGGACATAGATGAAGAAGTGGTCGCTTGATGCGGTCGAAACTGGACCGATGTGCGCCGACGCGGTTCGCCGCGGGTGTCTTACCGATGATGGCGGCGCGCTTCCCTACGGCATCGACTCTCTTGGAAGGTGTCACGATGCGCTTCGCTGAATTCCGTGACCGACTCGAAGGTGCTCTTCAGGAGGCGGGTCTCTCCTTTCATGACGCAGATCGGCGCGTCGAGACGATCGACCTCGTGGACACTGTGCGGAGTTGGAAGATCTACATCCGCAGAGCCGCACCTCAGAGCGCAGAGCCCTTCTACGTTTCAGCCGAGATCGGCTTCGAGTGGAGCCCGGTCGACGCGGCGCGCGCGTACACTTGCGAAGAAGACCTCCTCGCGGAACTCGTTGGCAGGAGGAAACGACCGATCAGAACAGAGCACAGGTGGACGCGGATAGACCTCTCGCTTCGCGCGGGTCTGCCCTATGGTTCGACGACGTCCATGCCGGAGCCTCACGTGTTCGGCGCGTGGACTGCTTCTGTCCTGGAAACGGCTGATGCAGCCTTCACCGACGTGGAGCAGAAGAAGGGGCGCATCGTGGCCGTCCTCGGCGGGCACGGGGATGTCGAGGTGCAAGCGCACTGCAAACCCGATGGCATCGTTTCGCTGAAGGCATTGGCGATCTCCGGATTCCAGACGGTTCGCGTTCCGCGCGCTTGGGACGATCCCGAGCGTCGGGTGGCGGAGAGGGACCCTCGCGACGACCTTGGTCGACTGGCGCGGAGGTTCAAGACTGCCCTCGATGAGTGGACGAAGAGCGTCTCGGAACTTGCGACCTGGATCCGCTACTCTCCGCCACCACCGGGCGCGAAGCCGGTCGAACCGTGGTTCGACGATCAGTCCGAAGACGATGATGACGGTGGGCCGGACACGACACACTGACTGGACGCGCGGCCGCCATGGCAAGATCGGCAGGGCCGAACTTGGGAAGCTGCGTGACTTGCGCGCGACGCCCGACTTCGCAGCTGGAATCTCGATCAACTGAGGTGACAGAATCAGGTCCAGCGCGTCTTCGCTCGCTGCAGGAATGACGGCCGCCGGCTCGGCCCTGATCCGCCGACAATCTCCTCGAAGCCGACCATGAACCCCACCTTGCGGTGGTGGTCGAACCGTACCTTCTTCACGATGCGCTGCCACTGGTTGATAAGCCCCGCTCGCTCGAAGCAGCGCTGGCCCCGCTCGAAGTTGGAGAGCGCGGCGTCGTAGTACTTACTCTTCTTCGCGTTGACGATGCGCATGCCTTGCGCGCACCACAGGCGCGCAGCGATATCGGGGCGGATTCTCGCCAATTTCTTGGCCGCAGGCTCGGTGGAGTAGTGGCTCAGGTTTTCGAGTGCGTTGTTTCCAGTTCGGCCCACGAGGTCGGCGAGACGCTCCAACTCCTTGGTCTCGAGGAGCAACTCGATCAGCGAGGCGAGATCCGAGTCCGTGGTGGCTTCCATCGCCTTCTGGTGCCAGGCGGCGCGCCCCGCCTTCGGCACGTACTGCATGAGATCAGCATAGGCGTACTTATCCGGGTGCTCACGGTACTCGGCCCAAGCAGCATCCAGGGCCTCGTCACCACGTCCCAGCTTCGCGAGCAGAAGGCGCTTCAACTTCGAGAGCTCGTACCCTGCCATTGAGCTGTGCGGCGCCTGCCTAGCGAGCGTGATCCCGCGCTCCACCCAGATCAATGCATCTTCAGCCTTCCGACGAGCGACGAGCATGGTCGCGAGCGCATGACAATCTGCGGGAGTCAAGCCCATCTCCTGGGCCACCGCGAGATAGGCCTCGACGTTCTTCTGCGCTCGGTACAGCGTGCGAAGCTCGTCACCCCAACGCCGTCGTGCGTAGACAGGGTCGCGCGGCAACGATTCACCTGAACGCGGCGTTGTCGTGCCTGCCGCATCGAAGCGCTCGCGGATCTGTTTGACGAGCGCCCTGAGCCCGGCCGAGTTGAGCGCTCTTGCCCCGTCCTTCGCCAGGTTGTGGCAAAAACCGTAGGGATCTGCCTCCATATACGCGAGCAGGCGTGTTGCGGTCTCTTCCGGCTCGGCGCCCGCCGCTTGGCGGGCCTTGATCCACCTGCAGTGCAGCCGACCGACGAAATCGCCGAAGCTGCCGCTCGAGTCGTCGATCTCGCCCGCTTTCTCGTAGCAGCCTGCTAGGAACGTCTCGTAGAGGCCCACGGCCTGTGCCGGATCCGCGGACAGGCTTTTCGAGAGCCGCTTCTCGACGGCCTCCAGATCGCGGACGAAGGAGAAGATGGCGTTGTACGAGATGCAGCCTCCTGGCAGCAAAGCCATCTCGATCACGTGCTCCATCTGCCTCGTGAACGCGTTCTCGCACAGGCGGCCTCGACCCGAACACTGGCTTGGTTCGAGCTCGGATGCCGCTGGCGTGAGGTGGTGAGGTGGCCAAGAAGAATCGAGCTCATGATGACGAGGCGTGGAGGAACGCGAAGAAGATCTGTCGGCTGAATGCTCGGCAGATCGAGATGGCGCGCGCGCTCGGCATGAATCCGAAAAAGCTCCCCGGTCTGCGCCCAAGCCCGCAGGAGCGTTGGAAGCTCCCGGTGGGCGCGTTCATAGAAGATCGCTACTGGAAAAGGTTCGGCGGCGGTCCCCTCGACCATGATCGACAAGTGCAGGAGACCGGCTCGCGCAAGCCTTCGACTACGCCGCTGGACGGGCAGGCGCCGGAACGCGTCAGCGATGTGGCGTCGCAGGTGGCCGATCTGGCCTGCTATTTGACAAATCTGGCCGACGATCTGCAGAAGTGGCTCTCCTCCGGCTCGATCGATCCGGAGGTGCTGGCGGAGGTGCGTGAGGAACTGCGCGAAATCGTGGCGGCGCTCGACACGGGATCGTCGATCTACGCGATTCCGGGGATTACGCTTCCACCCCGCCCGGCGCGTTCGGCGGCCTCGCGCCGCGGCTCTCGGGAAGGCGGATTCGACGAAGAGATCCCAGACGACGAGATCCCGTTCTGATCAACGCGCCCGCTCTCGCCCCCGTCACCCTGCGGTCAGGCTGGGCTCGGGCACGTAGAGGCGTCACGATCGACTGCCAATCCGACGCTCTACGGGTCTTCATTTCAATCGGCGAGTTAGGCTGCGACGAATGTGGCGACGATCTCGGCTCCAGGGCAGCCGCATGCCCGGCGTTCTGATCGCTGGTCGCTTCCATCCGAGCTACAGAGCGCCTGCGGGCTTCACCGAAGGATCTTCGGCCCTGATTCAGCTACGTCCGTGTGAGTGGGATCTGTTGTCGCTCGCCGACAGCTTCGTTGATCACCACCAGCATGGCATCGTCCCCTTCTTGCAATTGTTCGTTCGCATTGAGCAGCTCGATCCCGTACACGGTGCCGTCGGGAGCCACGTCAACGTTCAGCGCATCACTGATGCGGATCGTTTCCACTTCCGTGGTCTTCTCGCGAAGCCGCAAATACGCGATGTTGTGCCTAGCAGCCCGTGGTGAAAGTCTGGCGTCGCACCGAGACGGGCGAGGCGCCCCGCCGGCAAGGCGCGACGACCGAGAATACCGGGAGTATTTGAGCGAGGAGCAACGCAGCCAGCGGGGATGCATCGCCCGTCGAATGCAGCCAGACTTTCACCACGGGCTGCTAGGGTCGTATGTGAGTTGCATGATTCACGCTCCGGCTTCGCCAAAGTATTTCACGATCACAGTGATCACGAGCCAGCCGTCACCCTCTCCGACGGCGTAGGCTTCCACCTGCTTTGTGGCATATCGCCGACCTCGCCAAAATTTCGGCGGAAACCGATTCGGCCGAACTTCGCCGGGAACGCTCGCCCTGTTCAATGGTACACTTCGGCCTCGATGGCACCCCGCTCCGCCAGACGTGCCTGCGCGTGTGGGTGAATACGAATCTTCAACTGACAAGCTCCCTGATGCGTACCGCGGTCGCCCGGCCGATTCCGCGAACCTGCATCAGTGTTGTGCTGGTGGCCGGGATATTCCGGCCGCCGACACTCAACACACCCCCGGCTGGCGAACCGCCCAGGAATGTGGCATCTGCGTCGAGTGGGACGCCGTTTCCCTTGGCGACCGTGACGCCACGGTATCCGCCCCTCGCGCGCGATAGCGGCATTGTGCTGATTGAAGTGCGCGTCGACACTGGCGGCGGCGTGGCCGACGCGAAGGTGATTCGCTCGGCCCGCCCGTTCGACAAGCCTGCGCTGGACGCGGCGCGACGGTGGACATTCCGCCCGGCGCGCGTGCGCGGAACATCGGTCGTGACGCTCGCGTACATCGCATTCGCGTTTCGCCAACCCGTCACGGTGATACCGAGAAGCGGCTCCGAGTAAATTCGGGGTCAGCTCTTCTTCGACGTCACCGCGAACACGCTGCTCCAGGATCGCTGGACGTTCGTGCTGCCACAGTGCGGGCACGCCACGCTCTTCGAGACCTCCGACATCGGTCTCACGACCTCAAAGTTCTTGTGGCACTCTTGGCAGGTGAATTCGTAGACGGGCATACTGATCCTCCCGAAAGCGGATGTGCCAGAGGCGGGCAAGTCGCGATCATAGCGCTGATCAAGCGGCCGGAGTCGTACCCTGGACCCACCGTGACCCTCCATGTGGTGCGGAGTCAGGGCCCAGAGCTCGCGCTGAAGCCGGCGCGCCATGGTTGAGGCTTCGTGCGACCGTCGTTGCAACTCCGCCACGAGCATCGGCACGACTTTTGTCGGAGAGGCGCACGCGGTGTCCCATGACGAAAGCGTGACGTCGGGCCGCAAACACCCGCAGCCGATCGAAGAACGCCCTCAGGCTGCCCATCGAGTTGCATCGAGGGAATCGCGACCCAGGCGTGCAAAAAATACAGCGGGCGCGTCGGGCGGTCTGCGGCCGCCAAGCGCCTCGACCAAGACGCCGTGCAGCTCGCGGTCGTTGCGCACATCCGCCACGCGGAAACCCGCTACGACGAGCTCTTGGCACGCGGCATCGAGCATTGGGAAGCGCGAGATCGTGTCCGGCAAGATGTCGACCGCGTGCTGCAGCGGTGGCGCGGCGGGTAGCAATGGTCCGGCAGTCGCGCCACGAACGCCCTATCACAAGGACCGCGGCGCGTTTGGGCCAAGACGTCCACTCACTCGCAGCCTACATAGGCGTCGCCGTAACGAGGGAATTGCAGATGCCCGAGAGTCGCGTAGATGCTCATGGCCGCCGTCGTTGCCTGCGTCCCAGGTGCCGCTTTGCCCGGCGCGACGGCGATTCGCGGCGATGGCGCCGGACAAGCCGGAGGAGTTCTCTGTAATCCGTGTCGCCAAGAAGCCTTTCAAGGAGGCGTGACTCCGATCGCACGTAGCCAAACAGTGCGCGACCGGCCTCTGCATCCTTGGGGAACTGCGCCGAGTAACGCTTCGCGTCTCGGCCGCAGTTTTCGTACTCGATCGCGGCTTCCACCGCTCGCACGAGCGCCTTCTCCGGGAAGTCAATCCCGACCTGTGACCGCTCAGCGTCTTCAGAGCCGCACGTTAGCGTATAGAAATGGACTCGGCGTTCGTTCCGGCGAAGAAATACCTTGAAGTGCCGACGTGGACCGTGTCTGCCCGAGCGGTCTTTCCGTCGTCGGACGAAAATGAAGCCATCATCGAACTCGCGGGCCTCAACGAAGATCTCGTGACGAAACACGAAATCCCGGAGTCCGATCATCAGCGCCTTCGACGGCTTCTGAAACACCTCGACGACGATGCCATCGTCGGACCGAACTCGTCAACGCTCGCAACATCGGGCACGGGGCAGACGGCAGCCAGCAGGTGACATGACGAAACAGCGTCAGAGCAGCGGACGAAGTCAACGGGAGCGGGCAAATGGCGGAGGCCACGTTCCGGCCAACCGACCGGCACGCCCGAGCGAAGTGGCGGTTGGGCCCTGGCAACACTGCTTCAAGCCGAGGAAAGATGTGCGGCATGCTGTATGATATTGTCATACAACCTTGGAGGTATCCTGGATGGGTGCGAGGCGCGGCCGTGTCGCCGTGACGATCTCGATTCCGCCGACGGTGGCCAAAGAGTACGACCGGATTGCCCGGGCCACCGCGAAGAATCGCAGCGAACTCTTTCGAGAGATGTTTGACGCGTACCGTCGCGCGCGTGGCGAGGAGGCGTTCAACGAGCTCCAGCGGTACGGGTCTCGAAAGGCGCGCGAGCGCGGCGTGCGGACCGAGCGGGATGTCGAACGGTTGGTGTTCGAGGACCGATGAGTGCGTGTCGTCTTCGACACGAACGTCTACATCTCTGCCTTTGTGATTCCGGGGAGTCTCAGCGACGACGCGTACCGCCGAGCGCGAGTGGGCGACGTCGACCTGCTCACCTCCGTCGCGATCTTGACCGAACTGGCATCGAAGCTTCGGGACAAGTTCGACTGGAATGAAGACCGCATCCGAGCCGCGCTCAAGTCGATCAGCCGGACCGCTCACGTGGTGAAGACGACACCCCATCTGTCCATCGTCAGCGATGCCACGGACAATCGCATCCTCGAATGCGCGGAGAAAGTCGACGCGGATCTCATCGTGACCGGTGACCCGCACTTGCTCAAACTCGCTCGCTTCGGCCGTGCCGGAATTGTGAGGGTATCGACGTTCCTTCGCATCCTGGGCCCGCGCGGTCACCCGGGCGTGAAATGAACGCGAACTTTCGCGAGGCGGAGTTTCGGCTGGCCGAGTCCTGGGTGGCAAGCGAGGTGGCAAGCTTCCGCGCGCAGATTGCGTGATTCATCGCGCAGGGAACGGCGGCCGCCGGCGGCGAGATCGAGCTTGCTAAGGAAATTCGCTTGGACTACGAGCCGCAAACGGCGCGAAATTCGCGACCTCCGGCCCTTTGCGGCGGAGGTCGAATCACCATCTAATCAGTGGAAGTAATTGAACTGCAGGTAGTTGGCGGGGTCGACGGGACTCGAACCCGCGGCCTCCGGCGTGACAGGCCGTTGGCTTGCCAACCGTAGCTCGCGCCATTAATACAAGCGCGAGCGAAGGTTGGGCGGTACAGGATTCGAACCTGTGACAGCCGGCGTGTAAAGCCGGTGCTCTACCACTGAGCTAACCGCCCTTACCATTGCGGATTGAGGATTGCGGATTGCGGATTTATTGAGGATTGAGGCGAGTACTCAATCCGCAGAATCGACAATCAATCCGCATTCCGCAATCCTCAATCCGCAATGCCTAGGTTCCGGCTGCCCGCCAAAACGCACCATTATACGTTGCCTTCAAGATGAGCAGCAACACCGCGACCACGAACCCGAGGAGCGCGCGATGCTCGCGATTCGCAATCGCCTGCGCCACGCTGAATTGCCGCGGCGCCTGACGGGCGCTGGCCGCGCGCTTGGCGAGCTGACCCTCGCGATACAGGTCGTACTGATCCCCGAACGTGCGGCGGAGAAACGCTTCTTCGCTCTTGATCGCCGCCGTCAGCGTCGTGGCGAGATAGATCGCGATCAGCACGGCGGCCGTCACGCTCGCGCAGGCGATGGCGAGGCCGATGCCCATCACCGTCGACCCGACGTACAGCGGATGCGGCACCCAGCGGTACGGTCCCGAGGTCGTCACCTCCCGCGCCTTGTTCAGATGACCCGACGCCCAGATGCGAATCGCCTCGCCGGCCGCCGCCACGCTGAGACCGATCGCGAGCGATCGTCCCGTGGGCTGCGCGAGCGCCAGCACGATCGCGCCGAAGACGAACCCGAGCGTCACGCGCAGCCGCGCGAGTGTGTGGACCGCGATGTGGCGCAGGCTCTCACGCCTGCGAGCGTTCGTGGAGTGTCTGCTCGAATTCACGACCGGGCCGCTCCTCTCGCACCCCACCGCGCAAGCGTGCGCGGCGGGGACCCCGCGTTGTCGCGGCCCGAAAATCGCCGTCGAAGGCTCATTGTAAGTAGTACTCAATCAGCTCATACGGTCCACTAGACGGCTCGGCTCGGCCGCCAGCCGGCGCTCGACGGCGCCGACCACCTCGCCGGACTCGATGTCGAGCAGGCACATGCGATCGCGGACGCAGCGGCGCAGGTGATGGCACTGGCAGATGGCGTCGCGCGACACGGTGACGTCGTGCGGCGAGAGCGGGCCGTTGCGCACCGGCCGCGTCGGTCCGTAGATACCGACGACCGGCGTGCCGATCGCCGAAGCGATGTGCGCCGGGCCGGTATCGCCCGACACCATCAGCGCGGCGCCGCGGCTCAGCGCGACGATGTCCGCGATGCCCGTCGGCGGCGACAGCACCGCCGCACCGCCCGCGCCGGCGACGACGTCCTGGGCCAGCGATTCTTCACCCGGTCCCCACAGCACGACCGACATCAGATCGTGACGATCGCGGAGCGCGCGCGCCACGTCGGCGAGGCGCGCCGGCGGCCACCGCTTGTTCGGCCAGGCCGCGCCTGGATTGAGAAGCGCGTAGCGGCCACCGGTCCGCTCGCGGATCTGCCGCGCCGGCGCCGACTCGACCTCGTCGATCGGAAACTCTGCACGCCCCGCGCTCACGCCGAGCCTCGTCAGCAGCCCAAGATTGATCTCGACCACATGGCGCGTTTCGCGCGGATGATACAGACCGCCGCGGCCAGGATCGTACACGTCGGTGTAGAGGAGACGCGCCAGACGCTCGCGCACGTAGGTCGCGGAGAATCCGATCACGCGCGGTGCGCCGGACGCCCGCGCCAGGAGCGCCGACTTGATCAGTCCCTGCGGGTCGATCGCGACATCGTAGCGCGCCGTTCGCAGCTCGCGGATCGCCTCGAGCATCGACGAGCCGCCGCGGGCATCGGTGCGATCGTTGATGACGAGACGCCGATCGATCACCGGCACGAGATCGAGGATCTCGCGATGCTTCGCGCTGACGAGCCAGTCGATTCGCGCATCGGGAAACGCGCGGCGCAGTGCGGCGACGACAGGAATGGCGTGCACGATGTCGCCGAGCGCGCCCAGCCGCACGATCAGGAACCGCATCACAATGGCCTTTGGTCTTTGGTCGTTGGTCGTTGGTCTTTAGTCGTTGGTCGTTGATCGTTAGTCGTTGGTCGTTCGGCCTTGATCCGCGCGAGGAGATCGCGCGTGGCGTGATGCTTCGGATCGCCGACAATCGCGGTGCGGCCGCCGTACGACGCGACCACCGCGCGTTCGGGCACCGTCTCCACGGTGTAGTCGGTCCCCTTGCAGTGGACGTCAGGCTTCAGCAGGAGCAGCAGCCGTTCGACCGTCGTGTCGCCGAAGACGACGACGTAATCGACGCCGCGGAGACCGGCGACGAGCTCCGCGCGATCGGCGGCGGTCAGGATGGGGCGGCCCGGACCTTTGAGCGCGGCGACGGACCGATCGTCGTTGATCGCCACGACCAGCCGATCCGCTTCACCGGCAGCGCCCCGCAGATAGCGGACGTGACCGACGTGCAGCAGATCGAAGCAGCCGTTCGCGAACGCGATCGTCCGTCCGGCCGCGCGGTCCACGGCGAGCGACTCAACCAGCTGCTGTTCCGTGACTATCATTCTTCACTTTGCGCTGGGGCCCCATCCCCAGCGCCTACCGCCGCTCGCTCAATCGCTCGCGGCGCTGATTCGCAGCGGCTCTCCGCTCAGTCAAGGACGACGTCCCTGAGGAGGACCCTCCTGCGACCAGTTCTCCACGGTCGTGTCATGATCGGTCGTGATGGCGTCGGAGAGCTCGCGCGCGGAGACCGTCGCAGTGCCGCGCTTCATGACGACGAGCCCGCCGGCGTAGTTCGCGAGCCGCGCGGCTTCGTAGAACGACGCGCCCGCCGCCAGCGCGAGACCGAACGTCGCGATGACGGTATCGCCGGCGCCGGTGACGTCGGTCACTTCGTCAGAGCCGAAGATTGGAATGTGACTCGTCGGCTGCTTCGGCTGAAACAGCGCCATGCCGCGGCTGCCGCGCGTGACGAGCACCGCCTGCATGCCGGTCCGCCGCAGCAGCGTCCGCCCGGCGCGCTCGAGCGCCTCCGCATCATCTTTAATAAGGATGCTGAGCACCTGCTCCACCTCCGACTCGTTCGGCGTGCAGGTCGTCAGGCCGCGGTAGTCGAGCAGCCGGTACCGTGAGTCGAGCAGCACTGGAATCGGCCGGCGGCGCGGGCGCTTCGAGACCGTTCGTCGAATCACGCCCGCCAGGGCCGGTGTGATCAGTCCGGATCCATAGTCCGACAGCAGCACGGCATCGCAGGCGTCGAGCGCCGGCTCGATCTTCCTGGCGAGCGCACGGCTGACCGTCTCGTCCAACGGCCAGCCGGCCTCGCGGTCGATCCGCACCACCTGCTGCCGCGCCGCGTGGACGCCGCCGGCGAGGATGCGCGTCTTGACCGGCGTCCGGTACTCGCGCGCGCGGACGACGTGCGATCGATCGACGCCGCGATCGAAGCTCGCCAGCAGCCGCCGGCCTTCCGCGTCGCCGCCGACAAGGCCCGCGAGCCGCGCGCGGCCGCCGAGCGCCGCGACATTGTTCGCCGCATTGCCGGCGCCGCCGGCGACCATCTCGGTGGCGTCGTACTTCAGGATCAGAACCGGCGCCTCGCGCGACACGCGCGCGATCTCGCCATAGATGAACTCGTCGGCGATGAGATCGCCGACGACGAGGATGCGGCGGCTCGAGAAGCCGTCGACGAGCGCGAGCAGCCGCTCTTTGCGCTCGGCCTCGCCAGGAAGCGGATGGACGGAACGGGCAATCAGCATCGGGTGATCTCAGATCGGCGATCGGCGATCGCCGATCACCCGATCACCCGATCGCAGCCTCTCCAAAATCCAACTGGCGGCGGCGGCGAGGTTGTCCACGATGGCATCGGCGGTCAGGTCGGGCCGCCGTCGAATCTCCGCGGCGCCGGTCCCGGTGCGGACCAGGATGCCGTGCGCGCCGGCAGCCCGTGCCAGCCCGACGTCGATCCACTTGTCGCCGACCACGAACGATCGCGACACATCGAGGTTGAGATCCCGCGCCGCCCTGTCGATGAGGCCGCACGCCGGTTTGCGGCAGTCGCAGTCTCGCGCGTACGGGGACACATGGCCGTCGGGATGGTGGGGACAATGGTAATACGCATCAATGCGCGCGCCGCCGGCCGCGAGTCGCGCAGCGATCTCGCGATGGGTGTCGTCCACGAATTGTTCGGTGAAGTAGCCGCGCGCGACTCCCGACTGGTTCGTGATGACGACGACCGGCAGACCGGCTCGATTGAGCGCGCGAACGGTATCGACCGTCCACGGAAACAAGACGAGCCGCTCGATCGCGTCGAGGTAGCCGACGTCTTCGATCAGCGTGCCGTCGCGATCGAGGAACACCGCTGGTCTCAAAGGACCCTTCGCGTCGCCGCCGCGACGTCGGCGGCCGCGACGGCTCGCATGCAGCGATGATCGAGGGGACACTCGCGCAGCATGCACGGCCGGCACCAGACGGGATGGGTGATCACGGTGTGCGCGTCGCCGAGCGGCCGCGTCGCGCGCTCGTCGGTGGGGCCGAAGACCGCCGTCACCGCGACGCCGCACGCGGCAGCCAGATGCATCGCGCCCGAGTCGTTCGTCACCAGCGCACGGCAATTCGCCAGCACACCGGCAAGCGTCGGAAGATCTGTCTTGCCGACCAGCGAACGTAGGGCTACATCTCGTAGGGCGACCCTTTCAGCGTCGCCAACCGCGGCGCGGGCCTGCCCTTCGACAGGCTGAGGGCATCCCGAGCTTGTCGAGGGATGAAAGGCGCGCAGGACGTCGGATGCGGTGGACGCATCCGCCGCCGTACCGACCATCACGCACTCCACGCCGTCGGACGCCAGCGCGTGCGCGAGCTCCGCGAAGGATTCCGGCGGCCATCGTTTCGCGCCGCCATACGCCGCGCCGGGCGCCAGCGCCACGAGCGGCGCCGCTCGATCGCAGCCCACTTCGGCCAGCAGACGCGCGCCCACGTCGCGCACAGCCTGAGGAACCACGAGCCGCGGCTCGATCGGTCCGTTCGGCACGCCGAGCGCGTGCACGAGGTACTGGTAGTACTCAACCTGATGAAGACCCTTCGTCGGCTCGATCGCGCGCGTGAGCAACGGCGCGCGCCACTGGGTCCGATAGCCCCATCGCTCCGGGATCCCGGCTCGCCTGGCGAGCAGCGCCGACCGAACGGAGTTCGGTAGCAGCAGCGCCGCGTCGAATCCGTCGTCGAGATGTTCGACGTCGACGACGTCGTTGACGTCATTGATGCCAGGGACGATGCGGAAGAGCGGGGCGACCGCCGGGCGCGCAGCGACGGTGATGTCGGCACGCGGCCACTCGCGGCGCACGTCGGCAATCGCGGGCAGCGCCATGACGGCGTCGCCCAGCCAGTTCGGCGCCAGGATGACCAGACGATTCATGCTGTGGTACCTTGTGGCTCCCCACGGCACCCCGACGCGGCTGCCGCGTTGGGGCCCCGCCATGCGTGACAACTACCGGCTGCTCTCGGTCGTGATGCCCGTGTATAACGAGCGTACCACGATCGACGAGATCGTCCGCCGCGTGCTCGCCGTGCCGCTGCGCGTCGAGCTCATCGTCGTCGACGATGGATCGACCGACGGGACGAGCGAGATCCTCGATGCGTTGCAGCGCGAGCTGACGTTCACGTTGCTGCGGCAGAAGAACGCGGGCAAAGGCGCGGCGCTCCGCCGCGGCTTCGCCGCGGTGACGGGCGACCTCGTGGTCGTGCAGGACGCGGACCTCGAATACTCGCCCGAGGAGTACCCGCAACTCATCGAGCTGATCTGCGACGGCAAGGCGGACGTCGTGTACGGGTCGCGTTTCCTCGGCCGGCACCGCGCGTTTCTCTTCGCGCACTACGTCGGCAACAAGTTCCTGACGCTGGCGACCAACGTGCTCTACAACACCATCCTCACCGACATGGAAACCTGCTACAAGGCGATGCGGACCGACGTGATTCGATCGATGACGCTGAAGTCGAACGGCTTCGGCATCGAACCGGAGCTGACCGCGAAGATCTTCAAGCGTGGGTACCGCGTCTACGAAGTGCCGATCACGTACGCGGGGCGGAACTACGACCAGGGCAAGAAAATCACCTGGACGGCCGGCTTCGTCGCGTTGTGGGTGCTGCTGAAGTACCGCTTCATGGAGTGACAACGCTTCACGACGTACTATCGACGTCGCGCTCAGCCGCCGGAAACATCCCCGGCACGCCGTCCGCCGCCGGTTCGTCGTCGCGCCAGCGGCGATGCATCCAGAGCCACAGCTCGGGATGGCGCCGCACGTACATCTCGAGCACGTCGGTGCAGCGCTGCGTGAACTCCCGGATGGAATCAATGTCGGCCTGATCGCCCCGCATGCGCGGCGCCTCGACCGGATGCTCGTAGATCATCCGGTACCGTCCGCCGCCAATCGGCAGCGCGAATACCGGGACGACGACCGCGCCGGTGCGCAGCGCGAGCGCGGCGACCGCAGACGTGGTTGCCGCGGGTTGCTCGAAGAAATCCACGTAGATCGCGTCGCGGCTCATGATGTGCTGATCGATGAGCACGGCGACGCCGTGGTTCGCCTCGAGCGTCCGCATCACGCGGCGGATGGTTCCCTTCCGATAGAGGACGGTGTTGCCGGTGCCTTCGCGGATCGTTTCGAGGAGCGTGTTGAGATGCGGATTGTCGAGCGCGCGTCCGAGCACGGCGACCGGTTCGACGCGCAGCGCGTGCACCAGCGCCTGCAGCTCCCAGAAACCGAAGTGGCCGGTCACGAACAGCACACCGCGGCCCTGCGCGTAGGCCGTGCGCGCGCGTTCCTCGCCCTCGAACTCCACGCGCGCCAGCATCTCATCGCGCGAGAGCGTGCTGAACTTCAGCAGCTCCATGAGCAGCCGCCCGAAGTGCGCGAACGCCGCGCGGGCAATCGTGCGCCGCTCCGCCGGCGACCGCAGGGGAAAGGCGGTCGCGAGGTTGCGCTCGGCGATACGCCGGTGCGCGCGATCGACGGCATAGAAGGTGAGGCCGATCGCCGTCCCGCACGCGCGGACCAGCCAGTCGGGCGTGAACCGCATGAGGGCGACGAGCGCGCGCACGATCAAATATTCGAGCCTATGTCGCACGCAGTCTCTCGACGAGCCAGGCGCTGAACGACGCGGACGGCTCGACGCCGACGATGAGCGGCACCGACGCGATCGGCAGAGCGCCGAGATCGCAGGCCGCCAGCCTCACGGCGTCCTTCTCCGTCGTCAACACGATCGCGGACGCCGCGCTTTTCGCGGCGGCGGCGATGCGCTTGACGTCGCTCGCGTGGTAGCGGTGGTGATCGCGGAACGTCAGCGTGCCGGACACATCCCATCCGGCGCCGACGACGTCGTTGATGAATCGTTCGGGGCGGGCGATGCCGGTGACGACGAACACGCGCGACTGCGGCGGCACCACGACCGATTCGCGCTCGCCGGCGATCATGTGCGGCGCGCCGATCGTCCGCGTGACGCGGAACACGGTCGGGATGCCCATCATCCGGCCGATGCGCTCCGCCGCGGTGTCGTAGCCGGCCGTCACGAGTGCGGCGTCGGCGAACATCGCCGCCGTGATCCGCTCGCGCAACCGTCCGGCCGGCAGCGGCCGATCCGCGAGATCCTCCTCCGCCACCAGCAGCAGGTCCACGTCGCGCTCCAGCTCCACGTGCTGGAACCCATCGTCGAGAATGTGCACGGTCGCGCCAAGTTTCCGCTCGGCGAGACACCCGGAGAGATAGCGGTCGGCGCCGACGAGCACCGCGACGCCGGGCAGCGCGTGCGCCAGCATGAACGGCTCGTCGCCGGCGGTGTCCAGGGGCGCGCGCACGGCCGAACCGTCCGACACGACCGTGACGCCCGCGGGCGAGATGCGCCGCGCGTATCCGCGCGTGAGGACCGCGGGACGCTCGCCCTTGTCGCGCAGCAGCCGCGCGATGTACTCGACGATCGGCGTCTTGCCGCTGCCGCCGACAAGCAGGTTGCCGACGCTGACGACCGGTCGCATGAGGCGGTGCCGCCGCGACGCGTCGCGCGCGTACCACCGGCGCCGCCACGCTGCCGCCGCGCCGTAGACCGCGCTCAAGGCCCCGATCAATGAACCAGTCGGAAGGGACGGACCACGGAGCCGGCGCCAGGCACCGGCAGGAGCTCGCCGATGACGGCGAGTGTCTTCTCTTTCGCGCCGCGATTGGCTTCGACCAGCGCGCGCGCCGCCGCGCCGAGCCGCGCGCGCCGGACCGGGTCGGTGACCAGCGCGACGAGCGCCGTGTCGAGCTCGCGATCGGACTGCACCTGGATGGCCGCGTCGTTGGACAGGAACGCGTCGGCAATCTCCTTGAAGTTCTGCATGTGCGGCCCGAACACGATCGGCTTGCCGAAAACGGCCGGCTCGAGAATGTTGTGGCCGCCATGATCGGCGAGGCTGCCGCCGACGAACACCGCGGTCGCCAGCTGATAGAGCTGCGCCAGCTCGCCGATGGTGTCGAGCACGACGACGTCGGCGCGCGGCTCGGCATCGATCGGAAGCTCGGTGCGGCGCATGACGACGAACCCCGCGTCGCGCGCGAGGCGCTCCACTTCGCCAAAGCGCTCGGGCTGACGCGGCGCCAGCACGCACAGCGCGCTCGGCAGCGCCGATTTCACGCGCACGAAGGCGCGCAGCACCGCCGCCTCTTCGCCCTTGAGCGTGCTGCCGGCGACGATGACGGTGCGATTCGCCGAGACGCGGAAGAAGCGGAGGACGCGGTCGCGCGGCCGCGCGTGCGTCGACGAGGGCCGCTGAAGCGAGTCGAACTTCAGGCTGCCGCTGACCGTCACACGCGACGCGTCGGCGCCGAGCGAGATGAGCCGGCGCGCCGATTCCTCGCTCTGCATGCAGAAGCGGTCGACGTCGGCGAGGACGCGGCGAAAGAACGGGCGGACGATCCGGTAGCGCGGATAGGAACGCTGGGAGATCCGGCCGTTGATCACGACCGTCTTCACGCCGCGCTTGCGGCACAGCCGCAGCAGGTTCGGCCAGATCTCGGTTTCCATCATCAGGAACAGCCGCGGCCGCACCAGGTTCAGCGTGCGGCGCGAGGTCAGCGTCCAGTCGAACGGAAAATAGAACACGCCGTCGGCGTGCTGGATCTGCCGGCGCGCAATCTGCTGCCCTGCGATGGTCGTCGTCGACAGAAACAACCGGAGCCGCGGGTAGCGCGTCTTGAGATCGGCGGCAATCGCGCGCGCGGTGAGCACCTCGCCGACCGACACGGCGTGAATCCAGATCGAGTCGTCGCCGTCGATGTTGAACGAGATCGGGAGAAACCCCAGCCGCTGGCGCAGGCTGCCGATGTATTTCTTGTAGCGGATCGCTTGATAGACGAAGTACGGCGAGATGACGACGAAGACGACCAGCGTCAGGAGGCTGTAGGCGAAGTACATTGCAGGCGGCTATTGTAGAATGAAACGTTTGTCTGGAGGCGATCGATGGCAGTGAAGGTCGGCATCAACGGTTTTGGCCGCATCGGCCGGAACATCATGCGTGCGGCGCTCGGCGACAGGAACATCGACTTCGTGGCGGTCAACGATCTCACCAACGCGCACACGCTCGCGCATCTGCTGAAATACGATTCGGTGCTCGGCAACCTGAAGGCGAAGGTCGAGGCCAAGCAGGAGATCATCTCGGTGGACGGCGACGAGTTCAAGGTGCTATCGATGAAGGATCCGGCGCAACTGCCGTGGAAGGATCTCGGCGTCGACGTCGTGTTCGAGTCGACGGGTCTCTTCACCAACCGCGACGCCGCCGCCAAGCACCTCGCCGCCGGCGCGAAGAAGGTCGTCATCACGGCGCCGGCCAAGGGCCCCGACATCACGATCGTCCTCGGCGTCAATGACGAGAAGTACGATCCGGCGAAGCACCACATCATCTCGAACGCGTCGTGCACCACGAACTGTCTGGCTCCGCTCGCGAAGGTGATCCATCAGACGTTCGGGATCAGGAAAGGCTGGATGACGACCATCCACTCCTACACGAACGACCAGGTTCTGCTCGATCTGCCGCACAAGGATTTGCGGCGCGCGCGCGCCGCGGCGCTGTCGATGATTCCGACGACGACCGGCGCGGCCGTCGCGGTCGGCGAGGTGCTGCCGGAGCTGAAAGGCCGGCTGGACGGCTTCGCCATGCGCGTACCGACGCCGAACGTGTCGGTCGTCGATCTCAACGCGCTCGTGGACAAGAAGACAACAGCCGAGGAAGTGAATGCCGTGTTGAAGAAAGCCTCGGAAGGCGCGCTGAAGAATTATCTGGCGTACTCAACCGAGGAGCTCGTGTCGATCGATTTCAAGGGCAACCCGCATTCGTCGATCGTCGACGCACCCTACACGAAGGTGATGGACGGCGATTTCGTCAAAGTCCTCTCCTGGTACGACAACGAGTGGGGCTACTCGAGTCGCTGTGTTGATCTGCTTCGCCTGCTGGTCCAAAAAGGTTTGTAGCGCGAAGGCTTTAGCCGGGCGATGAAGCTTTCGATCAAGGACCTCGAGCTCCGGGGAAAACGCGTTTTCATCAGGGTCGACTTCAACGTGCCGATCAAGGATGGCGCGATCGGCGACGACACGCGCATCCAGGCGTCGCTGCCGACGATCACCTACGCGCTCGAGCAGGGCGCGACCGCCGTCCTCGCGAGTCATCTCGGCCGGCCCAAGGGGAAACCGAATCCGCAAATGAGTCTCCGGCCCGTCGCCGCTCGCCTCGCCGACGTGCTCGGCAAGCCGGTCACGTTCACCAAAGACTGCATCGGCGACGACGCCACGCAAGCCGTCGATGGCGTACACAAGGCAGGCGGCGGAGTTATTCTTCTCGAAAACCTGCGCTTTCATCCCGAAGAGGAAAACAACGATCCGGCATTCGCCAAGCAGCTGGCGTCGCTGGCCGACGAGTACGTGAACGACGCGTTCGGCGCGGCGCACCGCGCGCACGCGTCGGTCGACGCGATCACCCGCGACTTCCGGCGCGCGGCCGCGGGATTCCTGATGGAAAAGGAGCTCCGCTATCTCGGCCACACGCTCGAGTCGCCGGAGCGGCCGTTCGTCATCATCCTCGGCGGCGCGAAAGTGTCGGACAAGATCGACGTCATCGAGAACATGCTCGGCAAGGTCGACCGCTTGATCATCGGCGGCGCGATGGCGTACACGTTCTTCAAGGCGCGCGGCATTCCGGTCGGCAAATCGCTCGTGGAAGACGACAAGCTCGATGCGGCTCGCCACATCGAGGCCGACGCGGTGAGGCGTGGCGTGCCTTTGGAGCTGCCCGTCGATCACGTCGTCACCGATCGCATCGAGGAAGGGAGCACTCACGAGGTGGTGCCGATTGGCGATTCGCGCATCGGCGAGCGCATGGGCGTAGACATCGGACCGGCGACGACCAACGCGTACGAAGCGCTCATCGCCGACGCGAAGACCGTCGTATGGAACGGACCGATGGGCGTCTTCGAGATCGAAGCGTTCGCGACCGGCACCAACGCGATCGCGAGGGCCGTCGCGTCGGTCCACGGCACGACGATCATCGGCGGCGGCGATTCGATTGCGGCGGTGAAGAAGGCCGGCGTCGCCGATCGCATCACGCACATCTCGACCGGCGGCGGCGCTTCGCTCGAGTTCCTCGCCGGCCGCACGCTGCCAGGGGTGGCCGCGCTCACGGAGAAGGCTGGGTAGGTATGCGAATCCCATTCATCGCCGGCAACTGGAAGATGTACAAGACCGTGCACGAGGCAGTCGTCTTCGTCAAAGAGCTGAAGCTCGTCGTCAAGGACGTCACCGGCGTCGAGATCGTCGTCGCGCCGCCGTTCACGGCGGTGCACGCGGTGGCCGAGGCGGTGCGCAACACGAACGTCGGCGTCGCCGCGCAGAATCTGTTCTGGGAGCGCGAGGGCGCCTTCACCGGCGAAGTCTCGCCCGGGATGATCAAGGGAGCGGGCGCCGAGTACGTGATCATTGGCCACTCCGAGCGCCGGCGACTGTTCGGCGAGACCGACGCGATCGTGAACCGCAAGGTGATCGCCGCGATTGGCGCGGGGCTCACGCCGATCGTGTGCATCGGAGAGACGCTCGAGGAGCGCGAGCGCAACGAGACGTTGCCGGTGCTCGACCGGCAGATCAAGGACAGCCTCGATCGGTTGACCGGCGATCAGATCGCGGAGCTGGTCGTCGCGTACGAGCCGGTCTGGGCCATCGGCACCGGCCGAACGGCGACCGCGATGCAGGCGGGCGAGGCGCATGCACACATCCGCCAGCGGCTGCGTCAGTGGTTCGGCGCCGACGCGGCCGATCGGTGTCACGTGATCTACGGCGGCAGCGTGAAGCCGGACAATATCCGCGAGCTCGTCGCGGAACCCGACGTCGACGGGGCGCTCGTCGGCGGCGCGAGCCTCGAGGTCAGGAGCTTCGCGGATATCGTGACGAGGAGCCGGCCGGCTGCGGTATAATTCGTGTTTCCCGAAGTCAAAAAGTTATGGTCGTCACGTATTACTTGCTCTCGACTCTGTACGTAATCGTGTGCCTGCTGCTGCTGCTGACCATCCTGCTGCAGCAGGGCAAGGGCGACATGGCGGCCGCGTTCGGCGGCGGCAGCAGCCAGTCGGCGTTCGGCGCGCGCGCCGGCGCGACGGTCTTGTCCAAGGCGACGACGGTGCTCGCGGTGCTGTTCATGCTGGGCGCGCTCGCGCTCGCGATCATGGGGCAGCGTGGTCCGGGATCGATCGTCAGCGGTGCGGGGCCACCCCCGCCGTCCAGCGTGCCGGGCTCGCCGGTGAAAGCGCCGCTGACGCCGACGCCTGCGCCGTCACCGGCAAAACCGGCGACCGGACCGACGGGACCGAAATAGAAAGAGCCTCACAGTCGCGGAAGTGGCGGAACTGGCAGACGCACCAGCTTGAGGGGCTGGCGGTCGCAAGACCGGGGGGGGTCGAATCCCCCCTTCCGCACCAGCCTTCGCTCACGCTTGCCACGAGAGCGTGAGCTTCGGCCGGCAAGCCACGCGAAGGCTGTCCGCCGAAGCACCGCAGGTGCGAAGGCGGACCTCCGATCGCCGAGACCTCGCCCATGGCAGGCCGAGTTTCTTTGCGGCCGAGTCGAAGGGCAATCAGCCCGCACACCCTTACTGTTCAAAGAACCTTGTTAACACGGGGACGACGATGCCATCGTCGTCGCATGCTGTAACCATCAATTGAAACAATGGAGCACGGCGAAAAGGTGCCGTGAACATTGCCCTCGCGCCTCGCGATCGGGAGCCTGATGGCGTGCTCGCCGCCCTATAATCCAGTCGTCGCATGAGCCTCTCACCCGGCGTTCGCCTCGGCGCCTATGAAATCCTCGCGCTCGTCGGAGCCGGCGGGATGGGAGAGATCTATCGCGCCCGCGATACACGGCTCGATGGCACCGTCGCCATCAAGGTCCTCGGCGCGGCGCTCGCGTCCGACCCGCAGCTCCGCGACCGCTTCGAGCGCGAGGCGCGCGCGATCTCGTCGCTCAACCATCCGCACATCTGCATGCTGTTCGACGTCGGACATCAGGACCCTTCGACAGGCTCAGGGCAAGCGGTCGACTATCTGGTGCTCGAATATCTCGAATAGAGCGATGTCGTGACGAGTGACCGCTGCTCGTCAACATAGAGGGAGCGGCCACCCGCGAGGAAGGCGAGTCGCCGAAACGCGCGCAGTGTTGCTGCGATGCGTCCATAATCCATTGGCATGAAGCGCACGGCATCAGCAAGAACGAATTCAGGCGCAAGCCGTACCTCGACTAGACGCAAAGCTGCCGCGGCGAGGCCCAGGTTCGCGGTCTGCGTTCGCAACGAAGGCTACGAGACCTCGCTCGAGCGCAACAAAATCTACCCTATCCTGCCGGATGAGGAGGCTGAGCGCGATGGTGATCTTCGAGTGGTTGATGAGAGCGGCGAGGACTATCTGTTCTCGGCCGATCGGTTCGTCGTCATCGAGGTGCCATCCGCGGTCAGGGCCTCGCTGTCGAAGGCTTCCCGGGCCTGAACGCGGCAGCCGCAATGTTGAACGGTCTCGTCGAAATCAGATCGGCAGGAAGGCGATTCGATCCGTCCATTCTTCCGCTTGGGTCGCCGTCCAAATGAGAATAAGATCGTCGCTCCAACCGGAAGATGTTGCGGGACGACGATAAGGCCGGAGCTGCGCTGTGAGCGCAGGAACTCGCGGAAATGTCGAGGCATCGTCGCCTGATCGTGCGTGACCAGGACGCGGCCATCGCGTGGCGCGACGGCAAGGACTTCCTGATCCTTCAAGCCGGCCAGACCTGCTGACGTCGCGGTACTGAAGTCGATTGCAGGCACACGCCTCACGACGCCAGACACGATGACCTGATTCAGGTCCGCGTCTGCCTGGAACCGGATGGGCATTCAGCGCGTGAGCGGAGTCTGCTTCTTCGCGTCGGTGAGCTTCTGGTAGAACATCGGGTCGGCATCACGCGCGGCTTGTCGTGCGGCCTCGAAGTCCTGCTGCGCCTCCGTCAACGCACGATGCTTGGAGCGGCGCGCCAATTGGCGCTACAATAAGCGACAACATGGCAAGTGAGCTGCGCGCCGTCATCGATGAGCTCGGGGGCGAAGCCGTCCTTGGACGTCGCCTCAACCGCGATGTCGATCTCCAAGCCGCGATTCGTGAAGGATTTCCGCAGAAGGTCATCGAAGAGCTCATGGAAGCTGCCGATCTCAGCATCAAGGAGCTCGCAGCGTGCCTCGATTTGTCTCCCCGAAGCCTCCAGCGCCGGCGACGGGAGGGCCGGCTGGCCCAATTCGAGTCGGATCGTATCTACCGGCTGGCGCGGATTGTTGCGCTCGCGAAATCCTCGCTCGGTGGACGCGACGCGGCCACGCGATGGCTCAAGCGGCCGAACCGCGCGCTCGGCGGCAAGGCGCCGCTCGCCGTCATCGACACGGAGCTCGGAGCGCGAGCTGTCGAGAACGTCCTGGGTCGCATCGCGTTCGGCGGCGTGAGTTGACCCGCGTCTATCGAATTCTCCGGAAACGCTACGCGAAGACCCCGTTCGACGGTGAGGGCGCGTATCGCTATGGCGGCCGGTGGTCGAGTCCGGGCATTCGGCTCGCTTACGCGTCGGAGCATCTCTCGTTGGCCATGATCGAGTACTTCGTTCATCTCGATCGCGACGATCCGCCGCCGGACCTTGTCATGGCGGCGGCGGATGTACCGGACGATGTGTCGCGGGTCAGTATCGGTCCCGGCAGCCTGCTGGCCACCTGGCGTCAGACTCCTGCCCCGGCGGTGCTTGCTGTGATCGGCGATCGCTTCGCACGCAGACGGCGCGCTGCGATTCTCGTCGTGCCCTCGGCGCTGGCGCCCGACGAATCCAACTGGCTGTTGAATCCCGCCCATCCCGATTTCACACGAATCCGGACGCATCCGCCGGAGCCGT
>MNEX01000181.1:0-1230 GCA_001917905.1 Acidobacteria bacterium 13_1_40CM_65_14 | reverse complement strand
CAGCAATGCCCACTACACCACGCCTGCTGGATGTCGTGGCTCTCCTCTCGGATTTGCCCGCGCACGGTCTCCCACGCGGGCAGCACCGTAGTGGAGCTCCTCTATGGTGCCTATGAGGTTGAGTTTTCGGACGACGAAGGGAGGACCTACGCCGAGCTCGCGTTTAGTGCTAGGTCAGAGCGTCCCTTCTGAAAGCTTGTGAGCTGGCGGCGGTCAGCGGCATTTGGTCAACAAGACATCGTCCCCACGCTTCAGTGTGAACATCCCCACTCGTTCTTTGCTGGTCTCGAGCGTCACCGTCAGCGTCATCGTGTCGCCACCGACGCGACCGGTATATCGAGCGCGCGCGACGGCAGTGGAGCCGTCGCGACTCGGTCCGCCGCGCTCCGGGGTGTACGAGCCTTTCGCAGCAAACCTTCCGCCCGCGTCCACAACGATCGGCTGATCGATCGTGCCAACGGCGCAGTCGTACTCGAGCCGGGCGCCCATGTCACTGACCATCATCCGCACGTGGTCGCCTCCCCAGAGCCCGGAAGCGATACGCCGCGCCTCACCGGCTACTGCTGGACCACCGGTCCGGGCCATGCCGCGCGCGTGCGCGCTGCACAAGACCAGCATCGCGACGACCGCGCCTTTTCGGGCATTTGTGAGCAGAAAGTGGCTTTTGCTTGGCGACACGCCCTACCGCGGCGATAATACTAATCCCCCCAGGAACCCATAACCCATAACCCAGAACCCATGGCACATCATCGAACACTAGACCGTCGTCCTTCGATCGGGCCTTCTGTGGCCGTCACCTTCGTCGCGCTCGCGCTGGCTGGCGCGACACCAAGCGCCCAAACCACCCCGCCCGCAGGATCCCGTCCGACTGTCGTTCGACTGGAGCGGGGACGACCGTTCCGAGGTGATCTACGCCAGTTGCCGGACAGTCTCCCTATACAGCGGGAGACGCGCCCCCGCCCCGAACGCGACGAGCCGTTCCTGCCGACGACTGGCGGCCAAACCGATCGGGTTGCGCAAACCATCGCGCCCGCTCTGCCAGCGCCCTCGCCCGGCACGGGCAGCGGCGCCGGCAATGTCGCCGGGCTCGATTTTGCGAACTGGGGCGATGGCTGGCCGCCTGACACGAACGGCGACGTCGGACCGACTTACTACATCCAGACCGTCAACACGTCGATCGGCATCTTTCGCAAGAGCGACGGCGTGCGCGTCGCGGCGTTCAGCTTCGAC
>MNEX01000002.1 GCA_001917905.1 Acidobacteria bacterium 13_1_40CM_65_14 | reverse complement strand
CACCTCAGCGCGCCGACCGGCGGGGCCGCGAACGGAATGCCCTTGAACACGCGGACGCCAGGCGCCGCTGCGGAGGTGCCGGCGAGCAGGCCGGCGTCAGTCTTGACCGGCTCGGGGACGACCGCGCGCAAACCGCTCACCAGCGCAAGCGTGGCGGCGAACACGGCACTCGTTCCTGCGATCCTGCCGTTCTGTAATCCTGCTATCTTCATGGTCGCACCGCATCGTACGCCCGGCCCGGGAACCGGCGATCCGACTCAATACGTTCGTGATAGCTTACCGGCGCTCCACTGAGGATCGCGATGAGAGTGATGTTGGTCTCGGCGCTGACGATTGGCGTCGCCGTCGCTGTCGCCCGCGCCTCGCAACAGGGGCCGCCGCAATTGTCGCCGGCGACCGAGGAGCTGGCGAAGCGATTTCCGTATCCCGTGATCCGCGATCAGCGGGGTGTCATCCCGCCAGGGCCGCGGCCCCTCCCGTCGCCGCCGCTCGGCGACGGGCCGTGGGTCTTCTCCACGTTCGAGCAGCGTGACATCAAAGTCAGCGTGGTCACGAAGGGACTCTCGCACCCGTGGAGTCTTGCGTTTCTGCCGGACGGCAGCATCCTGATCACCGAGCGCGTCGGACGTCTTCGCGTCGTCCGCAACGGCGTGCTCGATCCGACACCGGTGCCTGGCACGCCGCAAGTCCTCTCGCGCGCGACGATGGCGGGACTGATGGACATCGCGCTCCATCCGAATTTCGCACAGAACAACTGGATCTACATCTCGTATCACAAGCCGCTCGCGCCCGGCGTCGCCGCGAACTCGATCCTGCGCGGCACGTGGGACGGCAAAGCGCTGACCGATGTCCACGATGTGTTCGTGTCCGACGACGTGGATACCGAAGCGTCGCGCATCGTGTTCGGCAAGGACGGGATGCTGTACATGGGCATTGGCGGACCGGGAACCGGACCGCACGTCAGCGTCGACCGCGCCCAGCACACCAACGATCTGGCCGGCAAGGTCCTGCGCCTGAAAGATGACGGCAGCGTGCCGCCGGATAATCCGTTTGTCGGAAAGAGCGGCTACAAGCCGGCGATTTTCACGATCGGTCATCGCGTGCAGCTTGGGCTGACTCTCAATCCGTTCACCGGCGAGATCTGGGAAGAGGAAAACGGCCCAAACGGCGGCGACGAATTGAATGTGTTGAAGGCGGGCCGCAACTATGGCTGGCCGATCGTCAGCTACGGCCGCGACTACAACGGCCCACGCTTTCCGCCGTCTGCGCCCGGTTTCGAGGAGCCGGTCGTCTTCTGGGTGCCGTCGATTGCGGCGTCGGGTCTCATGTTCTACACCGGCGACCGCTTTCCAGGCTGGAAGCGCAACGCGTTCGTCGGCGGGATGCGCGAAGGCGAAGTGGCGCCGAGCGGACAGCTCCAGCGGATCGTGTTCAACGACAAGTGGGAGGAGCTCCGGCGCGAGTCGTTGCTGCGCGACCTCCACCAGCGGATTCGCGACCTGCGGCAAGGTCCGGACGGGCTGCTGTATCTGCTGACCGACGAGGATCAGGCGGCGCTTGTCAGGATTGAGCCGGTCGCGCCGGCGTCCAGCGCCGGTGCGACGCGTCCGTCGCGACCGGACAGTACGCTTACCAGCTGAACTCCGCGTTCAGGCGCACGACCCGCGGGTTCATGTAGTTGGTCGGCGACTGCCACCCCGCCACGTTTGGCACGAACGTCCCGTTGAACAAGATCGTCACGTTGTTGTTCGCCAGGTTGTAGAAGGCGACCAAGTTGACCGTGATCGTCCCCGTCGTCGTCAGCGGACGGCCGATCTGCGCCGCGGCCGCTGCCTGGTCGGCTGCGCTGAGCGTGTAGTTGGCGATCAGCGAGCCGAGCTGGTCGGTGCCGATGTTGGGCTTGTCCTGATAGACCGAGCTCACCAACACGTCGATGCGCGGGATCGCGTACGTCGCCAGGGCACGGAATGACGTCTGGATCGGCGACTCGACGTGGCAATACGGATTCAAAAGCCCGTTGCCCGTCGTCCCGTTGTTGACCTCCGGAACCGCCGCGCGGATGGCGCACCAGTCGTTGGTCACCTTGCCCGTGCTGGTGCCGCCGGAGAACGTGAAGCCGCGGACCCCGCGCACGCTCACGGCGACGTCAACGCCATTGAACACGCGCGTGTCGTCGCCTACGTCCTTCGTCGACTTGATCAACAGATTCGACTGACCGAACACGTTCGTGTTCACGTTGTAGAGCGGATCGACGGCGTTGCCGCCGCCACCGGGCAGGCGCGGATCGCTCGGCGCCTTCACCGTGTACGCGGCGACGTCGCTCCGTGAGATCGCCAGGTTGTCGGTCACCGTGCCGCCGGTCGTGAACATCGTGAACGAACGGTGGTAGTAGCCGACCTCCACCGACGCGCGTGGGAAGATCTGCTGCTGCACCGACGCACCGAACGACCAGTCCGAGGGACGAAGCCCCCACCCGTGGAACAGGTTCGGATCGTACTGCGCGCCGATGAGCTGACTGGAGCCGAACAGCAGCAGGTCGATCTGGCCGCAGCTGTCGATGCTCCCCGTCGTTGCCGGGCTCTGCGCCAGCGGATTGTTCAGATTGCAATCCGGAATGACGTTGCCGTTGAGGTCCGTCCACGAGCGGCTGGTCGCCGGGGGAAAAATGCCGCCGCCCCCGCCCGGAATCCGCAGCGCCGGGTTCGCGGTGTATGCGAGGTTGCTGACGCTGGCGCCCTGCAGGTACTTCCCGAGATTCACCTTGAGCGCGGTCTTGCCGTTGCCGAACAGATCGAACGCCGCACCCATGCGCGGCGTGATGTCGTTGTAGCTGGTCACGCCGTCGGTCCGCGCGAAGCTGGCGCCGGGGAAGAACCGGGACTGAGGCTCGGTCTGCGCGGGGAACCAGCTCCACGGATGGTCCCAGCGGAGCGCGCCCTGGAGCGTGAGTCGACTGATCGTCCACTGGTCCTGCACGTATAGCGACAACTGCATCGCTTCCGCGTTCACGTTGTACGCGTCGGCGTACTCGGTGATGGAGAGCGGCGTCGTGCCAAGGAACGTGTACCGCAGGTTCTGGTCGTTGACGTGGATCTCGCGGTAGTCCCGCCAGTAATTACCCTGGTACCCGAACTTCATGCTGTGCGAACCAGGCACGTACGAGGCCGACGCGTTCCAGGTCGAGCCACGCGTCCTGTTGTTCAACCAACTCTGCGATCGGTACACCATGGGCGTGACCAGGCCCGGCACGATGGTCTGGGTGAGGTTCAGCACCTGCACCAGGTTTCGGGTGGGGTTCGGGTCGACCTCGCGACCGCCCCACTGGTAGTACGTGGTGCCGATCCCTGCTTCGAGGAGCAGCCTGCTCGTCACCGGCGAGGTCCAACGCGCCTGCTGGACGCGCTGCGGGCTGAACTCGCCGTGGCCGTCCGCTTCGGGCGAGGTGGGGAAGATGAAGTTTGGCGAGCCGGTGAGCGACGTCGTGCCCGAACACTTGCGGCAGACCGGCTGTTCATCCCACACGAACGAGAACTTGTTGCGCCGCGACGCCTGCCAGGTGATGCGAGGGGTGTAGTTCTCCCATGTGCGATCCGAAAAGGCCGGCCTGCTGAGATCGGGCACGTAGGTCCACTTGGTCGGGTCGCCCGCGTTCTGGTTGTAGTACACGTTCAGCGTGTTCTGCCGCTGTCCCTGCTCGCGGACGCTCATGTAGTACCAGAGCCTGTCCTTGACGATGGGCCCGCCGACCGCCACGTTGACGTCGTATACGTGGAACACCGGAGTCGGCTGCGTGGCGCCGCGCGCCTTCAGCTCGTCGGTGAAGTTGTTTGCCTGCATCCCCTCTGAGAAGCCGGAGACAAAGGCCAGACCAGACACCTGGTTGCCGCCCTGCTTCGGGACGATGTTCATGGTGAGGCCGGCCGTCTCCGACTCGCCCAGACCACCCGACGTGATCATCGTCACTTCCTGCGCATTGCCGATGTCGGCGACGAAGTTCGGCGGCTGGTTGCCGCCGGGCGGGTTGCTGATGTTCAGGCCGTCGACGGTCAGACGCGACTCGACGCCGCGGCCGCCGTGGATCGGGAAGATCGCGAAGACTGGGCCGGTGTTGACGTTGTTGTTGTTCGTCTGCAGCCCGGGAACGGTGGTCAGCAGGTAACTGTAGCTGCGGACGCTCGGCAGGCTTCGAATCGTTTCGTTGTCTAGCGTCAGTTCACGTTTGGTACTCACTACGTCCACGACTGGTGATTCGCCCGTCACGGTGACCGTCTCGCTGACGCCGCCGACGCGAAGTTCAGCGTCGACCGTGGTCACGGCCGATCCGCTGAGGATCACGCCGTCGTGCTTGAGGGTGACGAACCCCGGAAGCGCGAACGTCAAGGTGTACGTGCCGGGCCGCAGGTCCTCGACGCGATACCGGCCGCTGCCATCGGTCACCGCCGTACGCACCTTTTCGATGAGCGCGGGGCTGGCGGCTTCCACGCCGACGCCGGGCAGTACGCCGCCCGACGTGTCTTTCACGGCGCCAGCAACCGACGCCTGTGCCCAGGCTGCGGTCGGCGCAACGAGACATACAACAACCGCCTTCCAGACTCCACGCATACAGTCACCTCGTGCGCTAGAGGGGAGCGACCACGCAGGACGCCGAGGACGCTGAGGTTCAATCCTGGAGACCGCGGAATTTCGACTGTCACTGTTTTGGCTTCTGCGCTCGCTGGAACAGAGAGCCTCGGATGAAATTGAGAAGCTTGTAATTACCGTCGTGACAGGCGTACTCGTAGATTCGACAGTCGGGATTGCACCGCAGCGGCAACGCCACCTTCCACGTGCGCGTGACGATCGTCGGGTCGTCGACCGTTGCTTCGTAGTCGATGGTGTCGGCGCTCGGCCACATGCCCAGCAGATCCCGATTGCCCCAGGGTGTCTTGGGATGCGTCAAGGCCGGCATCTTCTCCGGTCCAGCTGCACGGGTCTGGCCCGCAGCGGCCACAGCCGACGCGAACGCCATCGCCAGACCGACAGCCAGTAACCGCCATACCGAAACGGTTCGGTGAATCATTGACCCGACCTCGGAATCGGCTCGCGACGCCGGCGGCATACTACACCCGTAAGGTCGGTTGCGACCAGATTCTCGTCCCAAGAGAGCTGACGCGACGCGTACTCAACGCGGAACCCTTTTTCCAGAAATCGGATTCGAGTCGAGATTTCTACAGCATCGAGTACGAGTGGGTTCAGGTCGCAACGCATTTCTTCAGTTGTATCCCGAAGAAAGCCCTCGGTTGTCGACCGAGCTTCTGAAGGCGTTTGGTGACGACGGTACGCTCACTGGCAGATTCAAATCACAGGCAGTCGAGGTGCTGGATGCAGTCGCCAGAAAGTTCCCGTCGGAAGTGTGGCAACAGGTTCGAGCATTGCTCGGCCCTCCCATGGACGCACGGGCATTCCACATAACTCGCGGGCTTCGCGACGGAGGATTGACGTTGATGCGCCCCTTCCACGTTTGGGCATGGGTCGATGCCGACGTCGAAAAACGTGGCTGGTACGCGGCAACGCTTGTTCCGCCAGTGCTGTTTCGATCAGATACCCAGGCGTGTTGGGCAAGAGAACTCTTGATTCGCTACGGCCACCGCGAGGACGTTCGACGCAACCTTCACGCAACGCAGCGACAGAATTCTGGAGCGGTCCTGCAAGCAGCCACTGTCAGGCAAAGAAGAAGGGGTTGGAAGATCTTAAGAAGGACAAACAGATTCGAACCTGCGGCTTTGGCTGGACGAGGAAATCGAGTCTCTTGCGTACCGCATCGAACAGGAGCGGATTCGGGAGGAACGAGAGTTCTGATCGATGCGTGATGAGTGGTACGACGAAAACCGTGATCTGGCGAAATAACAGATGATCAACGAACTTGACCGAGTCGTCCTCACTGAACCTGTGCCAAAAGAGTCGCTGGAAAAGGGCGACGTCGGTACCGTCGTCGACGTGTATGACGATGGAAAAGCCTATGAGGTCGAGTTCACAACGCTCGATGGCCACACCGCGGCCGTCGTGACCGTTGAAGCCTCCCAGGTTCGGACCGTCAGCCGTCGCGAGAGATCACCCACGCGCGCGAGCTCGCACCTCGATGAACGACGACGACGTGATCGCGGTCGCTCGGCTGAAGCCTTCGCGCTAACGTCATGAAATTCTGGTGACGCCTGGGTGACGTCGATCCGCGTCGCGATGCCTCGTCCTGCACACCTCTCGCGCAAAATCATTCGGATTTCTGGCGTTTTCGATTTTTAGAGGCGGCTCTCAATCTGCGAGTTGTGGGTTCGATTCCCACCCGGCTCACCAGCCTTCGCTTGCTTGCGCTACCGCTGTGCGCAAGCTACGGCTGGCAAGCCAAAGAAGGCTGTTCGCCGAGGGCGCCGAAGCTTTCTCGTAAGGCCGAAGCGAAGGCGGCCCGGCTCACCAGCATTCCGATTCAGCGGAATCAACGGCTTACCACAACCACCCTCGGAACCCACACCCGATATCGAACCCAATGTTGAAGTTAAGCCGCCGTTCAATGGCTAGCGGCCTGAGGGCGGGCGTCTCTCTGTTGCTTCATTGACCAGTCTCTGCTTCGGATGTATGGTCGGACGGCTCATGGGAGGAGGTTGGACAGTATGAGGAAAAGATGGTTGCCTCCGGGAATGGCCGCCGTTGGCCTCTCGGTCTTCTTGGTCGCCTCGCTGGTCGGGATGAGTGCCTTCCAACTCCCAGGCGAAGCCGTTCGAGTCGACAACGACGACGTTGGCGGCGTCGTGAACGGCCCGCGGGGGCCCGAGGCGGGCGTCTGGGTCATCGCGGAAACGACTGACCTGCCCACCAAGTTCGCCAGGATCGTGGTCACCGACGATCGGGGCCGCTACGTTGTGCCGGATCTTCCGAAAGCGACCTACAACGTGTGGGTGCGCGGCTACGGACTGGTCGATTCGCCCAAGGTACAGACCGGCCCCGGCAAGATTCTGAACCTGACCGCTGTGCCGGCGCCGAACGCACGCGCGGCGGCGGAATATTATCCGCCCAGCTACTGGTATTCGCTGGCAAAGGTGCCGGACAAGAGCGAGTTCCCCGGCACAGGCCCCAAAGGCAACGGCATTTCGGAACGAATGAAGAGCCAGGCCGATTGGCTCGACCAAATGCGCTGCGGCGCTTGCCATACAATCGGCACCAAGGCCACGCGGGAGATCCCCAAGAGTCTCGGTACGTTCCATTCCTCGCTGCAAGCCTGGGAACGACGCGTGAAGTCGGGGCAGATGGGCCCCGGCATGGCCGGCATGCTCGCGGGGTTCGGCCCGCGGGGGATGGCCATGTACGCGGACTGGACCGATCGCATCGCGGCGGGCGAATTGCCGGAAGCGCCGCCCCGGCCGCAGGGCGTGGAAAGAAACGTAGTCGTGAGCTTGTGGGACTGGTCCACCCCCGTAGGATTTGTCCACGACACGATTTCGACCGACAAGCGCAATCCGACCCTCAACGCCAACGGCCCCGTCTACAGCATTTCGAGGTTCAGCCAGCCCGATGTAAACATCCTCGACCCGGTGCGCCATACGGCAACGGGTGTGGAGGTGCCGATTCGCGACACGGACACGGAGTACACCAACCCGCAGAAGAACCTGGCGCCGTCGCCCTACTGGGGCGAGGACATCATCTGGTCGGGCCAGGCCAGCCTGCACAACCCGATGCTGGATGCCGCCGGACGGGTCTGGCTCACGCATGCGATTCGTGGGACCGCCAATCCGGCTTGGTGCAAAGCGGGCTCGAGCCATCCATCCGCCCAGCAGTTCCCTCTCAGCCAGAGCGGCCGCCATCTCTCCGTGCTCGATCCGAAAACCAAGAGGGTGACGATGATCGACACCTGCTTCGGCACGCATCACCTGCAGTTTGCCGAAGACGCCAAGAACACGCTCTATTTCAGTGGGAGCGGCCCGGTGCTGGCCTGGTTCAACACGAAGCTGTTCGACGAGACGAAGGATGAACAGAAGGCGCAGGGTTGGGCCGCGTACGTGCTCGACACCAACGGCAACGGCAAGCGGGATGCGTACGTCGAGCCTAATCAACCGGTCGATCCCACCAAGGACAAGCGAATTCAGGGTGGAAGCTACGGCGTCATTGTCTCCCCGGTCGATGGGTCGATCTGGCAGTCGTTGCCGGGAGCGATCTTCCTCTCCGAGGGAAATCTGAGCGGGCCCCCCGGGGCCATCGTTCGGACCGTTCTGGGCTCGAACCCGCCGCAGACCACGCTGACGGAATATTACGAGCCCCCGTTCAATAACCCGAAGTCGCCCGTCAACGGATTTACCCCGAGGGGGATCGACATCGATCGGAACGGCGTCGTCTGGACCGCGCTGGCTGGCAGCGGACATCTGGCCAGCTTCGACCGGCGCAAGTGCAAGGGACCCTTGAATGGCCCGACCGCGACGGGACAGCATTGTCCCGAAGGCTGGACATTGCACGTGACGCCAGGGCCGAAATTCAAGGGCGTGACCGACGAGAGCAACAGCGACATGCTCTACTACAACTGGGTGGATCAGTTCGACACGCTCGGGTTGGGCAAGAACGTGCCCTTTGCCACCGGCTCGTATTCTGATGCGCTGATAGCCTTCTCCGACGGGAAGTTCGTCGTCATGCGCGTGCCATATCCCATCGGGTTCTACCACCGCGGGGTGGACGGCCGGATCGACGATCCGAAGGCCGGTTGGAAAGGCAAAGGGCTCTGGGCGAACTACGGCGCCTACACCCCCTGGCACTACGAAGGCGGCAAAGGCCAGACGAGCAAGGCTGTGCATTTCCAGCTTCGCCCCGACCCACTCGCAAAGTGAGCTGATAGCGATGATGTCTTGGGGGTGTGCGACCATACCCCCAAGTCAGATCGCCGCGACCAGCTGTGCGATCGCCTCATTCCAATCAAGGCGCTTGTCCAACCACGCGCCGATGTACGTTTCAATGGCGCGTTTGTCTGTTCGCCGAGGGCGCCGAAGCTTTCTCGTAAGGCCGAAGCGAAGGCGGCTCAAAGACCTCGCGAGAAAACACAGGCGCGGACTGCCCCGGTGTTCTCGAACGCTCGTTGAAGACAATGAGCAGGCGGAACCCGCCCCGGTCTCAGCGCTCTGCTGCCGCCACCTTCTAGAATCGGCGCGCGAGCCCTCCGGTACCGAATTCCCGATCCCCATTGTCGCGCGCGAGACGATGTTCGAGTCCAGCACACCGAGCTGATTGTCAACTGGAAGTCGCCGGCCGCCGCGAGGTAGGCTGTGCAACCACAACGCTGGCTTTCGAACAGGAGCAGCCATGAAACGCTTACACAGCGCACTGACGGTCGCGGCCTGTCTAGGTGCCGGCATGGTGACGGTACAGGCGCAGCAGCGCGCGGGCGGGCCCACTCCTCGGCAGTGGTGGGTCGCGAAAGCGAAGCCGGGGCAGTACGGCACGAACAAACCGCACATCAAGCTTCCCGATGTGAAGGCTCGGCACAAGGGGCAGTCGACCTGGATAGAAGTCGTCGTGAACGACGAGAACTACCACAGCGAGTACCACCAGGGCGCGCCGGGCATGAAGATTTCCACCGTGATGCACCCCGACACGCGCGAGTTCTACACTGTGATGGAAGGCCAGATGCGCTTCACCCTGGACGGGCAGCCCGAGCCGATCGTTGCGACACGCGGAGCGATCATCAACATCCCGAAAAAGACGGCGTACTCGGCGGAGGTGATCGGCAGCGGGCCAGCGCTGTGGGTGGCTGCGAATCAGCAGAACTTCAAGAGTCTCTATCCCGTCAGCGAGCCACGGCCGGCCCGGATGCCCGGCTTCACGGTCATGAAGGTTGGGCTGAACGTCACGCCGGGCGCGTACGCGGGCAACAACAAACCGCATTTCAACCTGTTCGAGGCGGAAAAAGATCCGAAGTTCAGCGGGCAGAATGTGGTGCAGGACGACCATATGTGGGCACAGGCGATCTGGGGGTACGAGAAGAATCTGCCGCCTTACGATCCGAACGACAAGGGACACTTCCACGTTGGAACGGCCGAGTGGTGGATCATTCTCGAAGGACAGATCCGCCACAACATCGAGACTGTGGGGGACTTCACGTCTAGCGAAGGCGATATCGTCTATGCGCCGCCGTCGACCTGGCACGCGACGCGGTTCGCCGGCCCGGGGCCGTCGTGCCGGCTGGCGATCAGCACGTATCAATTTACGAGCCTTCTCGAGCAACCGCAGTAAGCGAGCACATCGCGGCGTGGGCCCTCGTGTCAGGTGTTAGCGGGATGCGCTCACGCCAGGCGGCGAAGCGCCTCAACCCGTCTGAGCCATTCGCCAATCTGGTTCCAATTGGCGAACGTTTGGCTCACCAGCCTTCGCTTGCTTGCGCTACCGCTGTGCGCGAGCTACGGCTGGCAAGCCAAAGAAGGCTGTTCGCCGAGGGCGCCGAAGCTTTCTCGTAAGGCCGAAGCGAAGGCGGCCCGGCTCACCAGCTCCAAGCTGTTGATTCCCAAGGACCGGAGTGTGAATCCCTGATAGTTAACAAACGGTGGCCTGCCGCCTACTCGTATCGCAGCGTTTCTATCGGATTCACGCGTGCGGCTCTGCGAGCAGGAAGAAACCCGACGAGCGTCGATACGCCGCCCATCAGGATGACGACTGCGATCAGCGTCACAGGATCGTACGGGACGACGCCAAACAGGAATCCCTCCATCGCCTTTCCTATTGCGATGCTCAAAGCCAGTCCGATCGCGACACCGAACAGCGCGATGCTCCAGGTTTCGCGGAGCAACATGCGGAAGACACGGCGGGGCTCAAACCCTAACGCAATCCGAATACCTATCTCGCGAGTACGCGCCCTGACCGTAAACGACAGAATGCCATAGGTGCCGACCAGCGCCAGCATCAGCGCCAGCACGCCGAGAACTCCTGTCACCATCGCGGCGCCTTTCGCACCACCGAAACCGGCGCCGCTATCGCTGATCTGCCGCTCGAGCGTGTAGACGTCGTAGACAGGAACAGCAGGATCTATACGGCGTATCGTCGCATTCACGGTTGCCGTCAGCGTTTCGGGTGTTGCCGATCGCGAACGCACATGCAGTGTGCGGGTCGTGGAACCAAACTGATCGAGCGACACGAAATATCGCGGCACTGCGGGACCGCCGATCTCGGCACGGCGGTATCGCCCATCGTGCACTATTCCAATCACTTCGAGTCGCGAGTCAGGCTCGGAACTCGCGCGGAACCGTTGTCCGAGAGGATCTTCGCCGGGCCAGAGCCGGGCCGCCAACGTTTCGTTGACGACCGCCACCTTCGGCGATCCTGGTGTGTCGCCGTTCGTGAACGTGCGACCTCGCAGCACCGGCGTTCCGATCGTCTGAAAGTAATCTCCGCTGACGAAATGCCTATCGGCCAGGATGCCGGTGGTGCTAGATGGAGGCGACTGGCCGTCGGCGGCCACATATGGCGTCGAATTGCCAGTGCCGAAGGGGACGAAGACCGAAGCGGCCGCAGATTCCACGTCGGGCAATGCTTCCAATGCTGCGTCGAGCGACTCGTAGAACGAACGCGCTTTACCGGCGTCGTAGCCCACCGCGCCAGGATCCGTCGAGGCCAGCAGAACACGAGCGGCATCGAAGCCGAGGTCGGCGGATTGCAGACTCTGCAGGCTTCGAATGAACAACCCGCACACAACCAGCAGCACGACCGAACCCGCCATCTGGGCCGCTGCGAGGCCCTTGCGGATCAGCTGCCGCCGCCGACCCGCTGTCGAGGTTTTGCTTCCCGAAAGATCGCTACGCGGTTCGACGCGCGACGCCCGGATCGCCGGCAGAAATCCAATCAACAGCGTGCTGACGATCAGTAGGACCGCCAGGTACGCTAGCGTTCCCCAGTCGAGCCTGACGTCGAGAAACAACGGAAAGCCAGGGATTGCTGCCACGGTCGCCAGACCACGCGCTGCGACCAGACCGGCGACGGCGCCGGCAGAGGCTCCTAGCAGCCCGATGACAAGTGCCTCGACGAGACATAGTCGAACAAGATCCCATCGGCTCGCGCCAAGCGCCACGCGGATCGCCATCTCTCGGCCGCGGCCGAGTCCTCTGGCGAGGAAGAGGCCCAGCACATTGGCGCACGCAATCAGCAGAATCGCACCGACGAGCATCAGACCCGCGTTGGTGGCTGGATAATCCTGTTCGAGCCGTTTCGCGACCGTATCAATCGAGGCGCGCGCCTGGCCCAGCGTCATCTGAGGCTTCAGTCGGGCGATGACGCGAACCGACAACACATCGCGGTTCGCGAGTCGCGCCTTGGACTGGAACAGCTCGAGCGGCAGATACGCATCCGATGACAGGAGCGTGAAGGTTCCGTGGAAATTCTCCGGGGCGACGCCGACGACGGTGAACGGCCGGCCGTCGATGCGCACGTCGCGGCCGACGATGGATGCGCTGCCGCCAAAGCGGCGCGTCCAGTACGAATGACTGAGGACAACGATAGGTTCGGTTCCGCCGAACTCGCCGTCAGACGGAAGAATCAGTCGTCCCGCCGCTGGATCGAGCCGGAGCGTGGAAAAGTAATTCCCTGACACGACGGTCGCCACCAGCCGGTCGGTCCGTCCATCGGCCGTCAGGCCCACGGGATTCAGGTCCCATGCCGCCATGTCGGAGAACGCAGCCGACGAGGCCTTGTAGTCCTGATAATCCGCATACGCCAACCGCTGCCAGATTCGCGGATTGCCGGACAGCGTTGTCGCCAGAACGGTCATCTGATGTGGGTCGGCGACCGGCAACGGC
Source organism: Acidobacteria bacterium 13_1_40CM_65_14 (assembly GCA_001917905.1). Lineage (GTDB taxonomy): Bacteria > Acidobacteriota > Vicinamibacteria > Vicinamibacterales > CAVVIG01 > QHWF01. The sequence continues at coordinate 247 of MNEX01000002.1, read as the reverse complement.
TTGAACACGCTGCTGATGATCGTCGTCATCGTGGCGTTCGGACCAATGCCCAACGCGAGCGTGAGCACAGCCGCCGCGGTAAAGACCGGGTACTTGCGGAGCTGCCGCACTGAATAGCGTAGATCGCCGCGTAACGCGTCGATCAGCCGCAGCCCTCGCGCCTCCCGGCACTCCTCTTTCCGCTGCTCCATTGCGCCCATTTCCCGAAGGGCTGCGTAACGGGCGCTCTCTGGAGACGCGCCGGCCG
>MNEX01000182.1 GCA_001917905.1 Acidobacteria bacterium 13_1_40CM_65_14 | reverse complement strand
TGAAGTTCGCTGCATCGCTCCCCACGGATCCGATCACCGCGTTGATCGCGCGTCAGCTCGTGAAAAGTGGAACCTCAGTCGGCGCGAACTACCGGTCATCCTGCCGCGCGAAATCGCGGCCTGACTTCATCGCGAAGTTGACGACCGCCGAAGAAGAGGCCGACGAGACTCAGTACTGGTTGGAGCTACTGGTCGAAGCTTCGATCATCAGTCAAGACGCGGCCGTAACATTGCTTGACGAAGCCGAGCAACTCGTCCGCATCTTTGTCGCGTCGATCAAGACAGCCCGTGGCTTCAGCCGCTAATCAACAATCGAAAATCGACAATAAATCCTCAAGCCGCAATCCTCAATCCGCAATCCTCAATCCGCAATGACAAGTCCTCATTCCGCTGTGATCTGCTCACGCCAGAGCCCGAGTGCCTTCTGCGCCGGCCGATCGGAAAAACTGAACAGCACCGCTTCGCCTTGCGGCGTGTGCGACACCGGCTGCCACGACGGCGCGACGAAGATGTCGCGCGGGCCCCACGCGAGCGTCTGATCGCCGACGCGGCTCGTGCCGCGCCCTTCGGCGACGCAGAAGACGGTCGCGTCGGTCGACCGGTACTCCGCCGTCTCGAAGCCTGCGGGTAGGAGCTGCAGAAACGCCGCGATCGTCGGCATCGGATAGCCGCCGGTGGCCGGATTCACGTACTGCATCTTGATCCCGTGCGTCGGGTGCACGGGCCCGTTGCGCGCGAGACGATCGAGCGCGTCGCGGCTGCGTGCGTACGGATACGACAGCAGCGGCGAGCGGCGGCCCGGCGTGAAATCGATCGGCATCAGCGCCGTGCCATACCGCGTGAGCGCGTCGCCCTCGGGCCGTGTGACCGGCTGCGTCTCGTCCGGGTGATGCTCGGCAAAGCTCGCGCTGAACATGTTGACCATCGGGATGTCGAGGCCGTCGAGCCAGATCGCCGGCGCCTCGCTCGGATTCCCGTGGTCGTGATACGTCCACGACGGCGTCAAAATGAAATCGCCCGCGTGCATCGTCGTGCGCTCGCCGTCGACGGCGGTGTAGGCGCCCTCGCCGCTCTCGAGGACGAATCGCAGCGCTGACGCGGAATGGCGATGGGTCGGCGCGGTTTCGCCCGGCATCACGAGCTGCACGCCCGCGTACAGCGTCGGCGTGATCTGCGAACCGCCGCGCAGACTCGGGTTCTCGAGGACGAGGACGCGACGCTCGGCTTCCTGCGCCGAAATGAGCTCGCCGGCCTCCATCAGCAGCGCGCGGACCTCGTCGTATTTCCAGAGCGCCGGTGCGCAGCGCGCTTTGGGAAGCGGCGTGACGATCTCGCCGAGCACTTCCCACAACGGCGCGGTGTTCTTCTTGCCAAGCCGCTCGTACAGCGCTTTGAGCGCCGGCGACGTCTCAGGTTTGTTGTAGAACGTTGTGTCCATAGTGTCTCTGAAGCAACCGCAGAGCACGCAGAGAGCGCCGAGAAAGCTGGTTCTGCGTGCTCAGCGAGCTCCGCGGTTGCGTTTCACGCCGCCCGAACTTTGACTTCCATCGTGCCGATCTTCTCGATGCACGCTGAGATGATGTCGCCGGGTTGAATGGGACTGACGCCTTCGGGCGTGCCGGTGATGATGATGTCGCCGGGATACAACGTGTAAAAAGACGATGCGTACGCGATGAGATCGGCTACGCCGAGGATCAAGTATTTGGTGTTCGAGTTCTGCCGTTCTTCGCCATTCACCGAGATGCGCAGATTCAGGTTACCGGGATTCGGCACTTCATCCGGCGTGACGAGCCACGGTCCAAGCACCGCATAGCTGTCGGGCGACTTGCGCAGGCTGCGCTCTTCGGGGCCGCGGATCGTGATGTCGAGACCAATCGCATAACCGGCCACGTACTGATAGCCGTCCGCCGCCGGAACATTGTTGGCCGTCTTGCCGATGACGACGGCCAGTTCCACTTCGTGGTCGTTGCGTCGATCGACTTTGCGCAGCGCGATCCCTTCACCCGGACCGACGAGCGCGCTGGTGGCTTTCAGGAACAGGCCGGCCGTGTGAATCGGCGCCATCGTGCCGGCGTTGTTGTGATGGAGCTGCGCGTCCTCGCGAACTTCGTCGAGATGCTTCTGATAGTTGACCGGCGCGCACACGATCTTTCCAGGGTTCGCGACCGGGCTGAGCAGCGTGACGCTCGACACCGGTTGCGAAGGCGCCGTTGCCGCGATCGCCTGGACGCGCGAGGTCACTTTTTCCAGATTCGCGATCAGCGGATCGAAGGAGGGCAGCGGATAGCGATACATGGGCAGCGCGTCGAGCGCCGCGGTCACGTCGCGGACGCTGGCGTCCTCGACGAGTCCCAGCCGTCCTTCGCCGAATCGACACAATCGCATGATGATCTTCGATCCCTGAATCAAGTCGCTAAAACGCAACCACGAAAGCACGAAGGCACGAAGAAAATCTCGTATATGAATACGTTTTCGTGTCTTCGTGTCTTCGTGGTTGCATTTTTCACCTGACCATTACCGGAACGCGTTCGCGCGTTGGGGGAGCCGGCTCGCGACGGCGATCGCGAGCGCCGCGCACGCCGCGGGTGCGATGCCGGCGATGAGGATCTCTTTCGGCGTCCAGCGCAGCGACAGCAGCACGCCGCCGAGCGATGGACCGACAATCGATCCGATGCGGCCGACGCCGAGTGCCCAGCCGATGCCGGTCGCGCGCACGTCCGTCGGATAGAACATCGCGGCCAGCGCGTTCAGTCCGGCCTGCGCGCCCTGTACGCAGATGCCGAGCACGAGCGTCGCGAAGAGCATCGGCGTCAACGACGATGCACGATTGGCGAGCATCACGATGAGCACCGCACACAGAACGAACTCGACGACGAGTACGGTGCGCGCGCCGATCGCCGTCATCACGCGACCCTCGGTCAGCGTACCGATGATGCCGCCGACGCTGAACATCGCCACCGCCTGAACGCCGGCGGAGATCGGCATGCCCGACTGCCGCAACAGCGCCGGCAGCCAGCTCAGGATGAAATAGAGAACGAGCAGGTTCATGAAGAACGGCACCCAGAGCAGCAACGTGCCGAGCGCGCGTCCTTCGGTGAACAGGTGCTTCACCGGCACGCCGGTTCGCGACTTGTGCGTCTTCCACTCGACCGACTCGGGCAGGAACTTGACGAGCGCGATGGCGACGACGAGCGGCAGCACGCCGCCGAGCACGAACACCGATCGCCAGCCCCATAGCGGAATCATCACCGACGCCGCCTGACTCGCAATCAACGCGCCGGCCGGCATGCCGACGAAGATCGCGCCGACGACGATCGGCTGGAGCCGCCTGGGCGTGTACTCGGACGTGAGCGCGACCGCGTTCGGCATCGCGCCGCCGAGTCCGAGTCCGGTGAGAAATCGATACAGCAGCAGCTCATTGAGCGTCGTCGCTCGCGCCGTCAAGAGCGCGAACAGCGCGAAGATGAAGACCGACACAATCACGACCCAGCGGCGTCCCCAGCGGTCCGCGATCGGACCGCTCGCCATCGCCGCAATCATCAAGCCGACAAGCGCCGCCGAAAGCACGGGACCGAACGCGGCCAGCGGGATGTTCAGATTCTCGGAGATGACCGGCACGAGGAATCCCATGCACTGCGTATCGAAGCCATCAAGAATGATGACGATGCCGCAGAGAACGATCGTCCAGAGCTGAACGCGAGTGAGAGGCCGCTCGTCGATCGCGCTGGCGGTGGGACGCGGAACTACGGCCGGAGATGACATATCAGAGCTTTGCGAAATCTGGCGCGGCAAGTATACTCGCCAGCGGTTCACGCGCATGCATGGATGGAGAACAGGCGCGGGCGTTGCCCCTGTGGCGATCGTCGCGATTGTCGCGATCGTCGCGATCGTCGCGATCGCCGCGCTCGCCGCCGCGTTGACAATCCCCCTCGTCGCGTCGCCTTCGGCGCTCCAGCAGCCGCCATCTGCATCGCTCGTCGAGTACAACGACGAAGTCGCGCGCACCGCGACGGCCGGCATCGACTTCACCGGCGAGTGGGCGCCGCGCTTCCACGAAGACGAACCGGAGCGCGTGCCGGGCCCCGAGCTCGGCGACTATCTCGGCATCCCGATCAACGACGCCGCGCGCATGCGCGCCACGACGTGGGAAGCGTCGATTCAAACGCTGCCCGAGTGGCAGTGCCGGCCGCATTCCGCCGACTACATCTGGCGCGGACCGTCGCCGCTCCGCGTGTGGAAAGAAGTCGATCCGGTTTCGCGGCAGGTCATCGCGTGGCACGCCGAGTGGCTGCGATCGGTCGATCGTCAGATCTACATGGACGGCCGCCCCCATCCGTCGCCGAACGCGCCGCACACGTGGGCGGGATTCTCGACCGGCCGCTGGGACGGCGACGTCCTCACGGTGAAGACCACGCACTTGAAGGAAGGCTACGTGCGGCGGAACGGCTTGCCGCGCAGCGATCAGGCGACGCTCACCGAGCACTGGATGCTGCATGGCGACATCCTCACCGTCGCCGCGATCGTCACCGACCCGGTGTATCTCACGGAACCGTTCATCCGCACGACGGACTATGAGCTCGACCTCCATCAGTGGGTGCCGCCGTATCCGTGTCAGGTCGTGGAAGAAGTCGATCGACCGGCCGGCCGCGTGCCGCACAGTCTGCCGGACACCAACACCGCGGTCACCGACTTCGCGAAGCGATGCGGCATTCCGGTCGAAGCGACGCGCGGCGGCGCCGACACCATGTATCCCGACTTCCGGCTGAAGCTCGGCGACATCACCTCCAAATGCATTGCTGCGCAGCGGTGATTGGCTTTTTTTGCACTGGCGCTGGGGCTCCACCCCCAGCGCGAGCTGTCGCTGATGCCTCGCGGCAGACCGCTCGGCACGCCACCCCAGCGCGGCTGCCGCGCTGGGGACCCCGGCATGGCCGCAGGCGCTTGGCAGTGTTCGCGATCGCCGCAGGCCTGCTTGCTGCCACGCCGCTCGTCGCGCAACGCGGACGCAGTCAGGCGCCGGCCGTCCCGCCGCGCGCGGCGGCGCCCGTCGATCTCACCGGCTACTGGATCTCGATCGTGACGGAAGACTGGCGCTGGCGGATGGTCACCCCGGCGAAAGGCGACTACGACAGCGTGCCGCTGAACGCCGCCGCAAGGCGCGCGGCCGACGGTTGGGATCCGAAACAGGACGACGCCGCGGGCGAGTCGTGCCGATCGTACGGCGCGCCGGCGATCATGCGGGTGCCGGGCCGTATCCACATCATGTGGGACAACGAGACCACGCTCCACATCGACACCGAAGCCGGCACGCAGACGCGAATTCTCCGATTCGGGCCGCCTTCGCAATCATCGTCGTCAGCTGATGCGACGTGGCAAGGTCAGTCGATAGCGCAGTGGGAAGTCGGCGGTCGCGGCGGCGGCATGTTCGGGGTTGCGCAGGCGAAACCGACCGGGGCGCTCAAAGTCGTCACGACGCGCCTGCGGCCGGGCTATTTGCGGAAGAACGGCGTCCCGTACAGCGCGAACGCGACCGTCACCGAATATTTCAACGCGCTGCCGCGCGAAGAGAACGGCGACACCTGGCTGGTCGTCACGACCGTCGTCACCGATCCGCAGTTTCTGAACGGCCGCTTCATCACGAGCTCGCACTTCAAGAAGCTTCCCGACGGCAACGCGTGGCATCCAACACCCTGTCGCAGCTCGTAGTCGCGTCGCTGATTCTCTCGATCGCCACCGTCTCGTGCTCCAGGCGGGCCGGCGTGGAACCGATCGCCACGCTCGAGCAAATCATGGAGACGACGGTCGAGCCGGTGTCGGATCGTGTGTTCGACGCGGCCGTCTGGGAGAACGGCGTCCAAGTCGGTGGGCCGAAGAGCGACGACGACTGGAAGCTCGTCCAGGCGAACGCGATGATGTTGGCCGAGACCTGCAATCTGTTGCTGATGCCGGGACGCGCGAAAGACGAAGGCGGCTGGCCGATCCGGACGCAGGCGATGAAGGACGCGGCGCTCGAGGCGGCGAAGGCTGCAGAATTGAAGAACACAGAGGCGATTCTCACCGCCGGAACCCATATCTATCAGGCGTGCCTGGGCTGTCATCTCCAGTACATCCCGCAGACGGTCGCGCCGCCGGCGAAGCGCTGACATGCAAGTCGATTGGCGCCGCCCGTTGATCTACACGCATCGGTGGCTCGGCATCGCGGGTGGTGTTGTCTTCGTCACGTGGTTCGCCTCGGGCATCGTCATGATGTACGCGCGGATGCCGGAGATCACGATCGAAGAGCGGCTCGCGCGCCTCGCGCCGATCGATCTGTCGAGCGCGCGCGTCTCGATCGCCACCGCGGCCCGTGACGCGGCGGCATGCGGCGAAGGTGGACAGGCGTGCGATCGGCTGCGGATCAGCATGCTCGGCGATCGCCCCGTCTATCGCGTGCAGAGTCGCGGCGAGTCGACGACGATCTTCGCCGACACGGGCGAGCCGTTTCGCGGTCTGACGCAGGATCAGGCGATCGATCTCGCGCAGCGCTTCGCGCCAGAACACGGATCGACCCTTCGCTACGGCGCGCTGATGACGGATCCCGATCAGTGGACGCTGAGCGGCGAGGCTCGGCGGGCCATGCCGCTCCATCGCCTCGCACTCGGCGATCCGCAAGACACCAACATCTATATCTCCGACAAAACCGGCGACGTGGTGATGAAGACGACCGGCAGCAGCCGGCGCTGGGCGTACGCCGGCGCGGTGCTGCACTGGCTGTACTTCACGCCGCTGCGGCGGCACGGTCCGCTGTGGACGCAGGTGATTATCTGGAGCTCGCTGACAGGCTGCGTGATGTGCCTGACGGGACTGGTGTGGGGTGTCTTTCGCTACTCACCGTCCGCGCGCTATCGTCTCAAGCGCGAGCAGTCGCATACACCGTACGCCGGTCTCATGCGCTGGCATCACTACGCCGGCCTCATCGTCGGCCTCGCGTCGTTCACGTGGATTTTCAGCGGGCTGTTGTCGATGGATCCGATCCCGTCGATTCCCGGTACCGCGCCGACACGCCAGCAACGCGACGCCGTCACCGGCGGTCCGCTGCGCCTCGAATCGATGACGATCGATCGTGTCCGCGCGGAACTTGGCGGCCCTGAAAGGGCCGCCCTACGATCGGATGCGATCGATGTCGCGCGGCCCTTTCAGGGGCGCGAGGCTGCCAAAGAGATCGACATCGCGCAATTGGGCGGCGAACCGTTCCTCGTCACTCACGACGCGCCGGTCCGATTCGATCGCGACACGATGCTCGCTGCGGCGCGTGCGGCGATGCCGGACGCGGACGTCGTCGATGCGGCGTGGCTCGAGGAGTACGACGCGTACTACTACGATCGCGATGTTCATCACAGGGCGCTGTCGCTGCCGGTGCTGCGCGTCCGCTACGCGGATCCGCAGCGGACGTGGCTGTATCTCGATCCGCGGCGCGGCGCCATCGTGCACAGGGAAGAACGCCTCACGCGGGTGAACCGCTGGCTCTATCACGGTCTGCACAGCCTCGATTTCCCCTTTTTGTATTACCGTCGTCCGCTCTGGGACCTCGTCGTCATCACGCTCAGCATCGGCGGCATCGTGCTGAGCGCGACCACGCTCGTCCCGGCGGTCCATCGATTGCGGCGGCATCTGCGTCGGATCCGAGGAGGACGATATGCGTTTCGTACTGACGACCGCGCTGGCAATCGTGCTGTCGGTCGGCCGCGCCGGCGAGGCCTCGGCGGCATCATGTGAAAGCCTGGCGTCGCTGTCGCTGCCCGACACGACGATCACGATGGCGCAGATCGTCGCGCCCGGCGCCTTCGCCGCGCTAGCGGTGCGAGGTGGGCGTGTACCGGGTCCGTTTGCGAAACTGCCGTCGTTCTGCCGCATCGCCGCGACGTTGAAGCCGACGAGCGATTCCGACATCAAGGTCGAAGTCTGGCTGCCGACGAACGGTTGGAACGGCAAGTTCCAGGCGGTCGGCAACGGCGGATGGGCGGGGACGATCAGCTATCCCGCCATGGCCGAAGCGCTCCAGCGCGGATACGCGACGACGTCCACCGACACGGGACATGTCGGCGGTTCGGGATTGTTCGCGCTCGGTCATCCCGAGAAGTTCATCGACTTCGCGTATCGCTCCGAGCACGAGATGACGGTGAAAGCGAAGGCGATCGTCGCCGCCTTCTACGGCAACGGTCCGAAGTACTCATACTGGAACGGCTGCTCGACCGGCGGACGCCAGGGCGTCGCGGAGGCGCAGCGCTTTCCGGAGGACTTCGACGGCATCATCGCGGGCGCGCAGGCGAATCCGCGCACGCGTCT
>MNEX01000334.1:12373-19264 GCA_001917905.1 Acidobacteria bacterium 13_1_40CM_65_14 | reverse complement strand
CCGCCTTTCATGACGCGCCTGACGTCACGCGTATTGCGGATGTCCTGCAGCGGGTCGCTGCCGAGAAACGTCAGATCGGCGCGTTTGCCGGGCTCGATCGTACCGAGCTCGTCGCCCAGCCCCAGCGCGCGCGCGGCGTTCACCGTCGCGGTCTGCAGCGCTTGAAACGGCGTCATGCCGGCCCGCACGTATTCCTCGAGCTCCACGTGCAGGCTCAATCCGTACGGAACGATCGGTGCGTCGGTGCCGGCGATGATTGTGCCGCCCGCCGTGACGATCGACTTCAATATCGTCTCGTACGGCTTCACCGCTGCATCGAGCCGTGCGTCCGGGCGCTTCGATCCCAGGTCGGCGAGCATCAGGACGACCGACCTCGGGAACAACGCGAGGCGCTTGTCGGTGAGGAGGTCCCGATCGCCGGTCTCGCGTGCGAGAAATCCACCGTGGATGCCGATGGTCGGCGTCAACGTGACGCCGGACTTCGCGATGAGATCGACGACGTCCTTGTAGGCGAGCTTCTCGGTGCCGAGTCTTGGAGCGTAGCCGCGGCGGCTCACGCCGACCAACTGTGCGACGCCGTCGATCCCGAACGCGACCGCTGGAAACAGCTCGTGTGATGCGACAGGCAGCGCGCGCGCGTGCGCATATTCGACGATGCGCTTCCGAACGCGATCAGGTAGCCGGACACCGGTCGTGAAAAAATCGAGCCCGAGCGCGGTGGCGCGTTCGAGCGCGTGTTCGAGCTGCTCATCCGACGTGATCGAGACGCCGCCTGGATAATAGATGCGCGCGCCGTCGAATGGCTCGCCGGCGATGAACACGCGCGGTCCGGGCCGCCGTCCCGCCTCGATTGATTCACGCAGCTCCAGCCCATCGTAGGCGTTGATAGCCGGAATCCGCAGGCTCGTGATCCCGTAGGCGAGCCACACGCGCCCGAAGCTCCCGCCGTACTCGCGCGAGAGATGCGCGTGCATCTCGACGAGTCCCGGCATCACCGTCTCGCTGCTCGCGTCGACGACGGCGCCGGCGTGCAGCTCGTCACGATGGGCCGACAGTTCGGTGATGATCCCGTTCTCGATGAGGATGTCCGACTCGTCGCGAAGGCCTTCGAACACACCATCGAGCACATGGCCGGCATGGACGACGACGCGCGACGGCGGCGGGCTGCCTTTCCATGACATCTGGATCGGAATGCGATCGCCGGTTCCACCGTCAGCGGGTATGCGTTTGAATCCGCTCGGCGTGAGATACACGATGTGCCGCGAGTCGCCTTCCCAACTCGGCGACTCTGGCGTGTCTTCTCCGCCGCGCGCGTCGGGAGCGATGTCGTCCGGCGGACCGGTGACCGCGCCGTTCGCGTCGACCGGCACGCTCAACAGGCGCCCTTCGCTGACGAACGCCATGTGGAAGCCGTCAGGCGACCACACGGGTCCGTTGTGCTGCCGATCGCCGGCGGAATGATCCGGGAACAGAAGCGACGAGAACATCGCGCCGTTGTCGAGATGCTCGAGCAGCAGCTGATTCAGGCCCTCTCGAAACCGGTTGGAGTACGGGAACAGTGCGCCGAACGCAACCGCGCGGTGGTCCGGCGCCCACGACGGCCGGCCGATTTCGTTCGAGCCTCCGCCTTTCGTCACCTGGAATTGGTGCTCGTCGCGACGGACCGTCACGATCGCGACGCCTCGGCCATCGACGAGATACGCGATGTGCGCGCCGTCCGGCGACCACGCGGGACCGGAGACGCCGCCGTCCCTGGTGATCTGCGCGTCCTCGTTCGTCTTGAAGTCGTGGACCCAGAGATCCATGCGACCTTCGCGATCCGACGCAAACGCGATCTTCGAACCGTCGGGCGCCCAGGCGGGATCGAGCTCCACGAACGAATCGTCTGTCACGCGGACCGGCACGCCGCCGAGCGGAAGGATCCACAGATCGCCCATCGCGACGAATGCGATCGACCGGCCGTTGGGCGCCACCGCCGGACTCACGATACCGGTGACACGCTGCGGCTCGGTGGTGTCGAGCGGGCGGTGCGCGATCGTATACGTCGAGCGCTGCAACTTGACACTGGCTCTGAACGGAATGTCGACGACCGTCTCGGTGTCGATCGATCGACGCTTGATGCGGCCGTCCGCCGTGTACAGGATTTCGTTGCGCCGCAGCCACTGCGGTCGAAACGGAAACACGTCTTCCGTCTTCGTGACGGGCTGGCCGGCGACGTACAGTCCGTCGGGGCTTGCAAACGCCACCTGCGCGCTGCTCCGGCCGCACGCGGGCGCCGATGGCATCGGGACGTCCTTCGCCAACAGCACCAGCCGCTCTCGCCGTTGCGTGTCGACGGCATACAGGCCCGGCATCGACGCGTCGGCGGACGCGGTGAACGCGCGCCGGTCTGGCGAGACGAACAGGACGTCCTGATCGTTGGGCGACCAGCACGGCATCCAGCCCTCGCGCGTGCTGACCTGACCCACTTCGCCGGTCGCGACAATCGCCTGCCAGATCGTGGAGACGCCGCCGGCGCGGTCCGACGAGAACACGATCCGCTGGCCGTCGTGCGACCAGTCGGGCTCGCGGTCGTCGAACATGCCGCTCGTCACCCGCTTGGGCTCGCCGCCTTCGCGTGAAATCAGATAGATGTGCCACGTCCCATCGTCGTAGCCCTGGAACGCGATCGCTTCGCTGTCGGGCGACCACGTCGGCTGGCGCGCTTCGACCAGGTCGGGTGTAATTCGTTTGGCTTCGCCGCCGCGAAAGGGAAGGACCCACAGACTGCCGAGCAGATCGATCGCGATCCACCGGCCGTCGGGCGACGCGGCCGCGGCCATCGATGTGCCTTCGGTCAGCGTGAGATTGATGGTCCGCGTGGTGTACGCGTCCTGTGCGTGAAGAGCCGCGCATGCGAGCGCGACGCACAGGACGGGGCGGCCGATCATCTTTTCTTACTTCGCGGTGGGGCCCCACCCCCACCGCCCGCCGACTTTTCTCTACGCTCGCGGGGCCCCACCCCCGCTCGCCTCGCTCGCGCTTTCGCGCTCGCGAGAGCCGCAGGCGCTTCGCTCTCCGGCTCGCGGCGCGGTTTCGATGTGACGTTCCGCTCAGTCGAGGATTGTGACTTTGTTTCCTTTGCGTCCTTTGTGTCGGGCCGCGCAGCCCGTCCCGCTTTCAGTTTCGCCGCGCGCTCGATGATTTGCGCGAGCATCGCGCCGGCATCACCGCCCTTGGCCGGGCGGTTCGATAGCCAGACAGCGGGCGTGTCCTGGGCGAGGATGTCCTCGAAGTCGCCGTCGCTCTTGATGCTCTTGGGCGCGAACTCGGTGATGTCGAGCTCGCCGGCCCAGTCGTCGCGGTGTTTGATCAACAGCCAGCTGCGATCGCCGCCGCCGCGCGCGCCGGCGTAGCGGCCGCCCGTGCGCACGAGCACCCACGAGCCTTTCAACTTGTAACCGTTCAGCGTGAACTTGAGGTCGCCCTTCTTCAGCGCCGCGTCCACATCGTCCACCTGAGGCTCCCATGTGCCGCGGTCCCACAGCATCACGATGCCGGCACCGTAGCCTTCGGGAATCACGCCCTCGAACTCGCAGTACTCGATCGGGTGATCCTCGACCTTCATCGCGAGCCGCTTCGTCTTCGGATCGAGGGAAGGTCCTTTGGGGACGGCCCATGACAACAGCGTGCCGTTGTGCTCGAGGCGGAAGTCGTAGTGGAGGTGGCTGGCGAGGTGTTTCTGGACGCAGAAGATTCGTTCACGCCCTTCGGCTTTCTTGACGTGGCCTTCGGGCTCCGGCGTCTTCTTGAAGTTTCGTTTCTTCTTGTACTCGTCGAGCGCCATCTAGTTCACGTCGCCCATGAGGCGTTTGATCGGCGGAGTGAGCGCGAACATCAGGAGACCGGCGCCGATGCCGACGGCGGCGATGATCCCGAACAGCGTGGACAACGGCATCGATCCGTAGAGCGAGGCAAGGCGGCCGCCGATGAAGTTGCCGACAGAGATGCCCAGATACCACAGACCCATCATCAGACCGGTGACGCGCATCGGCGCGAGCTTGGTGACCGCGCTCATCCCGACCGGGCTGAGCGACAGCTCGCCGAATGTGTGCAGCAAATACGTGGCGACCAGCCACATCGGCGAGACTCTCACACCGTTGGCCGCAAGGCCGGCGGCGATGACGAGGATGGCGAATCCGGATCCGACGAAGACGAGGCCGAGGCCGAACTTCGCGGGACTCGAGGGCTCGCGCGGCCCGAGGCGCATCCACAGCCACGCGAACAGCGGCGCGAACGTGATGATGAACAGCGGCTGAAGCGACTGGTAGTAGCTGCTCGGGAACGACCATCCGACGATCGACAAACGCGTCGCCCGATCGCCGAAGAGGTTCAACGTGGAGCCCGCCTGCTCGAACTCGGACCAGAAGATCGCCGAGGCGAGGAACAACACGCCGATCGCGTACAGCCGTTTGCGTTCGGCTGGCGTCCAATCACCACCGAAGAACAGCCACGCGAAAAACCCGATCGTGATCAACAGCAGGAAATAGCCGGCCGCATCCGCGATTTGTCCCGCCGTAATCGGCACCGTGCCCGAGTACATGCCCAGGGCCAGTATCACAATGATGAGGACCGCCGCGCCGCCCCAGACTCTCACGCGTCGTCTCAGCTGCGCGGACGCCGAGGGTGATTCGGCTGGCGCTGGGCGCAGTCCAGCGTCGCCGAGGTACTTGCCGCCGAGGACGTATTGCACGAGGCCGAACACCATGCCGACGCCGGCCGCCGCAAACCCGGCGTGCCAGTTGACGCGCTGACCGAGATAGCCGCAGACCAGCGGCGCGATGAACGCGCCGAGGTTGATGCCCATGTAGAAGATCGAGAATCCGGCGTCACGCCGGTGGTCGTTCGGTCCGTAGAGGCGCCCGACGATCACGCCGACGTTGCCCTTGAGCAGCCCGGTGCCGATGACGATGAGCGTGAGTCCGAGATAGAAGGTCGCCAGCGACGGGAATGCCATGCTGAAATGGCCGCACGCGATGATGATGCCGCCGTACAGCACCGCGCGCCGCTGACCAATCAAGCGATCGGCAATCCAACCGCCCGGCAGGCTCGTCATGTACACCATCGAGGTGTACAGCCCGTACACGGCGCCCGCGAGTCCCGTGTCGAAGCCAAGGCCGCCGGCGGCGACCGGCGCCGTCATGAACAGGATGAGCAGCGCCCGCATGCCGTAATAGCTGAAACGCTCCCACATCTCGGTGAAGAAGAGCGTCGAGAGGCCGCGCGGATGACCGAAGAACGCGCGATCGTACTCGGGCGCGTAAGCGGCAGGTACAGCCATGCTGCTCGGAAGAATACAATGATTGTTGACGAAGCGGGCAGTCGCCACAATCCACCGCCGCGAGCGTGCAAGCGAGCGGCGAAGCGCCTGCGGCACTTGCGAGCGCGGACGCGCGAGCAAGGCGAGCGGGGGTGGGCCCCCGCGAGCGAAGGAAAGGTCGCGGGTGGGGCCCCGCGACGAGTAAGTAAAAGATGCAGGCAGTCCTCATCAGTACCTACGACATGGGGCGTCAGCCGTTTGGGCTCGCGTCGCCCGCCGCGTGGCTGCGTGCCGACGGCTGGCACGTGACGTCTGTCGATGTCGCGAAGGAGAAGCTCGACGAAGCGGTGTTGTCGTCAGCGGATCTGATCGGGTTTCATCTGCCGATGCACACGGCGACGCGGTTGGCCGCGCCGGTGATCGCAACCGCGCGCCGCCTCACTCCGTCCGCGCGGATCTGCGCGTACGGCTTGTACGCGCCGCTGAACGCGGAGTTCCTGCGTTCGATCGGTGTCGATGCGATCTTCGATGGAGAGTTCGAAGAGGAGCTGACCGCGTGGGCAGCCCTGAAGGGCTGCGCTACGGGCGCGGCAGGCCTGAAGGCCTGCGCTACGGGAACCACCGCGACCGGAACCACCGCCGCGGTCGTAGCGCAGCCCTTTAGGGCTGCCAGAAGCGGCGGGCTTCCGCGCATCCGTTTCCTCGTCCCCGATCGATCGGGGCTGCCGCCGCTGTCGCGCTATGCGACGCTGCAGCTTCCCGACGGCACGCAACGATTGGTTGGCTATACCGAGGCGAGCCGCGGCTGTAAGCATTTGTGCCGGCATTGTCCAATCGTTCCGGTATACGAAGGTCAGTTCCGCGTCGTGCAGCCGGAGGTCGTGCTCGCCGATATCGACGCGCAGGTCGCGTCGGGCGCCCGGCACATCACCTTCGGCGATCCCGATTTCTTCAACGGCCCGACGCACGCCATACGCATCGTCGACGCGCTGCACGCGGCGCACCCGTCGGTGAGCTACGACGCCATCATCAAGGTGGAGCACCTGCTCGCGCATCGCGACCTGCTGCCGCGGCTGGCGGCCACCGGCTGCGCGTTCGTGACGAGCGCCGTGGAATCGCTCGACGATCGCGTGCTGGCGTTGCTCGACAAAGGTCACACGCGTGCCGACTTCGTCGAGGCGGTTGGGTTGTGCCGCAACGCCGGCGTCACGTTGATTCCCACGTTCGTCGCGTTCCATCCGTGGCTGACGCTCGAGCGTTACTGCGATCTGCTGGACACCATCGCGGATCTCGATCTGGTCGGCCACGTCGCGCCGATCCAGCTCGCCATTCGTCTGTTGATTCCCGCAGGGTCGAGACTCCTCGAGCTCGATGAGATGCGGCGCCACGTCGGTGCGTTCGATCCGACGACGCTGACGTATCGGTGGGCGCATCCCGATCCCCGCGTCGATGCGCTGCACGTCGACGTGGCGGCTCTCGTCGCCGCCCGGCTGGATGCCGATCGCCGGACGCTGTTCGACGCGATCAGCGCGCTTGCGCACGACCGCGCAGGCATGCGACGGCCCGCCAGCAAGCCCGCACGCGATCGCGCC
>MNEX01000334.1:7646-12091 GCA_001917905.1 Acidobacteria bacterium 13_1_40CM_65_14 | reverse complement strand
GGGGCCCCGCCGCAAGTGCAGAAAAGATGATGCGTGTGTTGTTGTTAGCCACCACGACCGGTTATCAAACGAGGTCGTTCGCCGAGGCAGCGAAGCGTTTGGACGTGGAGCTGGTCTTCGCGACCGATCGCTGCGACATGATCGACGACCCCTGGCGCGATGGGGCCGTTCCGATTCGCTTCTACGACGAGGATCGTTCGGTCGCGTCGATCGTCGAGTTGGCGCGAATCCGTCCCATCGACGGTATTCTCGTCGTCGGCGATCGGCCGACGGTCATCGCCGCGCGCGCGGCGCAGGCACTCGGCCTGCCGGGCCACCCGCCGGAGGCCGCCGCGATCGCGCGCAATAAAGAGATGATGCGGACGCGCCTGCGCGACGCCGGCCTGCCCGTTCCCTGGTTCATTCGATCGTCCATCGACCATGAGCCATCAGCCCTGAGCCATCCCGCCTCCGCTCCGGTCGAAACGGACGGAGCTACGGCGAGGCTCGCCGAACCGCCGGAGGCGCGAAGGCGGCAGCCATTGTCGTACCCGTGTGTCGTGAAACCGGTCGCCCTGTCAGGAAGCCGCGGCGTCATACGAGCGGACGATCCGGCGGCGTTCGCGGCAGCGTTCGAGCGACTGCGCGCGCTGCTGCGATCGCCCGAGGTCCGAAGCGAGCGCAACGACGCGAATGAGACGATCCTGATCGAGTCGTTTATCCCAGGTCGCGAGTACGCAGTCGAGGCGATCCTGCAGCACGGCGCGCTGCACGTGCTGGCCATCTTCGACAAACCGGATCCGCTCGACGGTCCTTTTTTCGAAGAGACCATCTACGTCACGCCGTCGGCATCCTCGCCGGATGTGCAGAACGCCATCGTCCGCGGTGTCACGGCGGCCGCGACCGCCATCGGGCTGCATCACGGTCCGATCCACGCCGAGTGCCGCGTCCACCCGTCGACTGGCGACGTTTTCGTACTCGAAGTCGCCGCGCGGCCGATCGGTGGTCTCTGCGCGCGGGTGCTGCGCGGATTCGAGGAACTGCTGCTCCGGCATGCGCTTGGTGACGTGCCCGACTGGCCCGCCGAGGCGTCGGCCTCCGGCGTCATGATGATCCCGATTCCTCGACGTGGCTATCTTCGCCGTGTCGATGGCGTCGACGCGGCGAGAGCCGTCCCGCAGATCGAGGATGTGCGGATCACGGCGAAGCAGGATCAGCTGCTGGTGCCGCTGCCCGAAGGCGCCAGCTATCTTGGGTTCATCTTCGCGCGCGCATCAGACCCGTCCGCGGTGGAACGTGCGCTGCGCGAGGCGCACGCGCGGCTGGCGTTTTTCATCGACCCCGAATTGCCCCTGCTGGCCGCGTCGCAAACACGCTACAATCATCGCCATGGCTGATTCGTGCGGACACACACATACGCAGGCGCCCGCCGGCAACAAGAGCGGACGCATGGTCATGTGCAAGAAATTCCAGAAAGAGCTGCCTGGCCTCGACTCGCCGCCCTGGCCCGGCGAGCTCGGTCAGCGCATTTACGACAACATCTCTGCGCAGGCGTGGAAGCTCTGGGAAGAGCGCATGAAGATGATCCTCAACGAGTACCGCCTCATGCCCTGGCAGAAGGAAGCGCAGGAGCTCGTCGCCAAGCACATGGAAGACTTCTTCTTCGGCGAAGGGGCCGCGCTCCCGCCCGGTTACGTTCCGCAGCAAGCCAAGTAGCTGACGACTGATAGCTTCGTGATCCACCTGAGCCTTGCAGTCATTCGCTACTGGCGACCAGCCCTTCTGTAGCAAACCGCTGCAACACCTAAGACGGCTGCTGCACGACGTCCGTAGTAACTAGCCCTTAACCAATGACTTACGGCATGGGCCCGGCCGCGCCTGTGGGCATAGAGTTTGATATCGCTGGGGTGTGATGGGGATCCATCCAATCGGTGTCGACTCACAAACGTCCACGGAGGCAGATCCGAACGAGCAAGACCGGGACACAGACACCGATGAAGCCCCGGAGACGCCACTCGACGAGCCGCGTCCGCCGCACGTCCAGGATCCACCTCCCCAGCCGGACCAGAAGGGTCCGTACGTAGTTCGGGATCGCGCGCGGTGACGCGCGCACAGGAAGACGGAGGCCCAGTAGTGAATACAGGAGAACGCAAGGAACGGCGAGGATTCGCATCGATGTCCCCGGAAAAGCAGCGCGAGATCGCCAGCAAAGGCGGACGCGCGGCTCACGAGAAAGGCACTGCCCACGAGTGGACCGCCGACGAAGCCCGCAACGCCGGACGAAAAGGGGGTCAGGTGAGTCGCGGTGGACGCGGCCGGCTGGTGATCCCGCCCACCGACACGGCTTCGAGTCCAGTGACGGGAGCTGACGCCGCGTCGAGCGAGCGTCTCACCGCAGGGAAATAACTGCCCATGAGTGATCAACGCGCTCGATCGACGACAGACGACGCTTTGGAGGCGACTAACAATGGCAAGACGCGTAGCTGTGGCCTGGGCACTGGCGCTCGCCGTGGCGGTGAGCGCGAGCGCTCAGACGAACGGGTCTTCAGGGACATCCACGGGGCAGAGTTCGACCGCCACCCAGACTACGTCCTCATCGACAGCCACGGCCGACGAAACGCGACCGGCGACGACGACGTTCTTCGGCGACACTGGGCTGTGGTATGTGCCGACGGCCGAAATCCTCGCCCACGGCAAGTGGTCCGTTAGCGGGTACCGGCGCGGCACGAACTGGATTCAGGGGTACACCAACATCGGCGATTTCGCCGGCACGGTCGCCGTTGGTGTCAAGGATCGCGCCGAGATCTTCGGGTCGTTCCTCTTCGACACCCGCATCGACCGCGACCTCACGCCACTCTTCATCAACGACTCGAGCTTCGGCGGCGTCATCGATCAGCATCCACGCGCCAACAAGCCGTGGAGCGGCGACAACCTCGGCGACTTCTACGTCGGTGCGAAGATCAATCTGTGGTCCGAGTACCGTCAGAATCCCGCGGCGATCGCCGTGCGCGGCATGGCGAAACTGCCCACCGGCAAAGACTCGGTCGGCAATGGCACCGGCAAGCCCGACTTCTCGCTGGACCTGATTGTCAGCAAGGAAGCGTCGAAGCTGGTCGAGGTGTCGGGCTACGGCGGCTACGAGTGGCGGGGAAAACCGGCCGACTTCGACACGCCGGGCGGCGCGTTCCAGTGGGGCGCCGGCCTGCAGTTCCCGTCGCGGAACTTCGTGCGCGTGTACGGCGAGTTGAACGGTCAGCTGCCCTCGTCGGATACGACCACGATGACGACGCCTCGCGCCGTCGTCGGCGTCGATGGGACGGTGCCGCCAACCGTGTCGAACACGGAGAACCTCACGCGCGCAACCTTCGGTGTGACGGCGCAGGCGAAGAACGGCTTCTTCGCCGGCATCGGCGTGAGCTGGAACGTCCCGTCGAAGGCCCGCGATTTGCGGTTCACGGACAAGGACGAGTTCGGCGACTACTACGACTGGCAGCTGCGGATCGGGTATCACCCCGGTGTCCGTGTGTACGTGCCGCCGCCGCCGCCACCGCCACCTCCGCCGCCGCCTCCACCAGCGCCGGCACCGGTTCACACGCTCACCGTGAGGGCAGAGTGCAATCCGTGCACGGTGGAAGTGCTCAAGAGCTCCACGGTCACGGCGACCGCGAACAGCTCGATCGGCTGTGCGGTCACGTATCGGTGGACTGCCCCGAGCGGCACGCTGGCGCAACCGTCCGAACGCTCGACGCTGTGGACGGCGCCGAATCAGGAAGGGACCGTGCCGGTGACCGTCACCGTGACGTGCCCGACCGACAACAAGACGGCGTCCGATACGGTGAACATCCAGGTGACGCGGCCGCCGGCCAGGCAGTACACGTTCGAAGACGTGCATTTCGACTTCGATCGCTACACGCTGCGGCCGGATGCGACGCGGATTCTCGACGAAGCGATCAACGCGCTGCGAGAGGATGCGACGCTGCGGGTGAACATCGAAGGCCACACGTGCAACATCGGCACGGCGGAGTACAACCTCGCGCTTGGCGATCGGCGCGCGAACGCGGTGAAGGACTACCTCGTCAGCCGCGGTGTGACCGCGAACCGGCTCATGACCGTCAGCTACGGCGAGGAGCGGCCGAAGTACGACAACAGTCGCGAAGAGACGCGCCGGCTCAACCGTCGCGCTGCTCTGGTGGTAAATTTGCAACGGTAAACCCCATGAGGTTCATTCACCTGTATCTGATCGGCTACTTCGTTCTGCTGATTGGCGCCGGCCTCGCCCTCTGGCAGGCCGGCCTCCTTCAGCGGATGTCGGCAATCTGGCTCGTGATTGCCGCGCTCATCGTCGTCGGGTTGGGTGTCGTGCTCGCCGTCACGTCGGTTCGGCCCACCACGATTACTCGCGAATAAGGCAGGACAGGCGGGAAGGGCAGGATAGGCGGGATGGGAAATCCCGCCTATCGTGCCGA
>MNEX01000334.1:0-7524 GCA_001917905.1 Acidobacteria bacterium 13_1_40CM_65_14 | reverse complement strand
TTTTGCCCTCGCTCTCATCACAACCCTCACAGCCGCCTGTAAAGAGGAAGGCACCATCAAGGTTCACAGCCTGAAGTTTCAAGGCGTCAAGGCGGTGGACGAAGCGCGCCTCAAGAGCGCGCTCGCCACGAAGGAAAGCTCCTGGATCCCGTGGGGGAAGAAGTATTACTTCGATCGCTCGCGGTTCGACGCCGACCTGAAGCGCATGAAAGCGTTCTACTCGGACCGCGGCTATCCGGACGCGCGCGTCACCGGCTTCGACGTCAAACTGAACGACAAGCAGGATCAGGTCGATCTCATCGTGACGATCGCCGAAGGTGATCCCGTGAAGGTGGCGGCGATCGAGTTCGTCGGCTTCGACGTCATCCCGCCGAACCACCTGGACGATCTCAAGAAGCGCGCGCCGCTCAAGGTCGGACAGCCCCGCGATCGTCAGCTCGTCGTCACCACGCACGAAATGGCGCTCAACGAGCTGCGCGACCACGGCTACCCGTACGCCAAAGTGTCGACCAACGAAGACGATGGACCGAGCGGCAAGGACGCGCGGCTGACGTTCACCGGCGAACCGTCGAAGATCGCGCACGTCGGCCCGATCGAGATCGCCGGCAACAAGAGCGTGGGCGAGAACGTCATTCGGCGTGAGCTGACGTTCAAGCCGGGCGATCTCTACCGGCGCAGCGTCATCCAGGAATCGCAGCGGCGTCTCTACGGCCTCGAGCTGTTTCAGTTCGCCAACATCGAGCCGCTGAACACCGAGCTGCAGCCCGAGGAGGTGCCGATCCGCGTGACCGTCGCGGAAGGCAATCACCAGCGCGTCAACTTCGGCGTCGGCTACGGCACCGAAGAAAAAGCGCGCGTGGACGCGGAGTATCACCACGTGAACTTTCTCGGCGATGCGCGGTCGGCGGGCGCCCACGTCCGCTGGTCGAAGCTCGACCGCGGTGTCCGTCTCGATTTCAACCAGCCGTACTTGATCCGCCCGCACTTCTCGCTGACCGGCGAAGGCCAGCAGTGGTACACGTTCACGCCCGCCTACCGGTCAATTGTCACCGGCGCCAAGATGATCCTGACGCACCGGGCGAACGAGCGGACGTCGTGGGCCGCGTCGATCACGAGCGAGCACGACAGCAGCGCGATCGCGAACAACGTGCTGAGCGATCTCACGCTGCGGCAGGATCTCATCGCGCTCGGCCTCGACCCGCGCACGGGCGAGCAGAACGGCACGCTGAACGCGCTCGGGTTCGACCTGCAGCATTCCACGGCCGACAACCTGCTCAACGCACACCGGGGGTATCAAGTCGCGTTTCACGCGGAGCAAGCCGGACGCATCGTGCCGGGCACCTACAACTATTACGCGGTGTCGGCCGACGGGCGTCACTACCTGCCAATCACCGAGAAGGTGGTGCTCGCGAGTCGCCTGCAGTTCGGGAACATCCGGCCGGTCGGTCTCGACGAGGTCAACGTGCCCTTCTCGAAGAAGTACTTTCTCGGCGGCGCGACCAGCATTCGCGGGTGGGGGCGCTACGAAGTGAGCCCGCTCAGCGGATCGGGATTGCCGATCGGCGGCGACAGCATGTTCATGTTCAGCGAAGAGCTTCGCGCGATGTTGCGCGGCAACTGGGGCGGCGTGCTGTTCTTCGACGCCGGTAATGTGTGGGCCGAATCCTTCGGCTTCAAGCTCGGCGAGCTTCGCTACGCGATTGGCCCCGGGCTCCGCTACCAGACGCCGGTCGGTCCGTTCCGGTTCGACGTTGGCTACCAGCTCAATCCGCTTCCGGGTCTGCTCGTGAACGGCGTGCCGCAAACACGACGCTGGCGCATTCATTTCAGCATCGGACAGGCCTTTTGATGGCTGATGGCTGATGGCTGATGGCTAATGGGTCAGGGCGAAGGGCGAACATGGTCAGGCGATTGGTTCATGCGCTCGTCATCGTGCTCACGCTCGTCATCGGCGCCGCCGCCGCGGCGATCATCGTGTCGCAGACGGCGTGGTTCAAGAACTGGCTGCGCGGCTATATCGTGCGCGAAGCCAACCAGTACTTGAACGGCACGCTGACCATCGAGCGGCTGGGCGGCAATCTGTTCTTCGGGATCGAGATGGAGAACGTCGGCGTCTCGCTGGACGGCACGCCGGTCGTCGCGGTCAAGGATCTGGGTCTCGACTACAACGTGCTCGAGCTCATCTCGCGCGGGTTGTCGGTCGACAACATCAGGCTCGATCAGCCGATCATTTATCTGCGGCGCGAGGGCGACACCTGGTCGCTGAGCCGTCTCGTGAAGAAACAGGCGCAGGAGGCGGATCGCCGAGGACCCGAGAAGCCGATTTCGATCGACGCCATCGACATCACCGGCGGATCGCTGGTGGTGGACGACCCCGTCGGCACGTCAGGCGTGGAAGTCCCGAAGCGATTCGATCACCTTGACGCGAAGCTGTCGTTCAAGTACGAGCCGGTTCGCTACTCGATCGAGATCACGCAGGTGTCGTTCCGCGGATCCGATCCGGCGATCGCGCTCAACGCGCTGTCGGGCGGCGTCGCGGTGCGCGACGACACCGTGTTCGTCGACAAGCTCGCGCTGCGGACGGCCGAATCGACGCTGTCATTCGACGGTGCGGTGCAGAACTATCTGACCAAGCCGGTGTTCAACCTGGAAATCAGCTCCGACAAGCTGTCGCTCCCCGAAATCGCGAGGATCGTGCCGGCGCTCGCCGGCGTCAAGCTGCAGCCGAAGTTCCAGGTGAAGACGGCGGGGTCCCTCGATCGGCTGGGCATCGACATGAACGTCCAGTCGACCGCCGGCGACATGTGGGGCCAGATCACCGCCGACGTCCAGGCGCCGGGCCAGTCGGTGTCCGGCCACGTCTCGGTCAGGCATCTCGATCTGGCGCCGATTCTCAAGAATCCGGCGCAGAAGAGCGACATCACGGGCGACGGGCATTTCAATCTTCGAGCCGAATCGTTCTCGAACGTCAACTCGCTGCGCGGCACGCTCGACTTCCACTCGCCGCATCTGGTCGCGGCCGGCTACGTGGCTGGTCCCCTTGATGCGAAGGCGCGGATCGATGGCCGGCGCGTCGGTCTCGATGCGCGCGGGTCGGCGTACGGCGCAAGCGCGACGGCCACCGGCCAGGTGGTCCTGCCCGAAACCCTGGAGACAACGACGAACGCGAAAGCGCAGCCGATCGCGTTCGATCTGCGTGGTCAGGCGCGGCACGTCGACCTGCGTCGCCTTCCGCGCGATTTGAAGGTCCCGCCCGCCGACACGAACGTCAACGCCGCGTATCACGTGGCGGGTGCGGTGCGATCCGGCGTGAACCGGACGAAAGGCGATTTGACGTTCGAGCCGTCGACGATCGCCGGCGCGCAAATCGCGCGCGGGAGCACGGCGAGTTTCAGCGTCAACGGCAGTGACATTGGGTACTCGGCCGATGCGAACGTCTCGAATCTCGACCTGCAGCGCATCGGCCAAGAGCTCAACGTGCCGGCGCTCGCCACCGATCGCTACAAGAGCACGATCAACGGCCACGTGATCGCGAACGGCCGCGGTACCACGCCCGAAACGATCGACGTCACGGCGAACGGGACGCTCACGGACACGGCGATTCTCGGCGGCCGCATCCCGCAGATGACGTTCGATGCCGCGATCGCGCATGAGACCGTCCACGTACAAGCCAACGGCGCGTTCACCGGATTCGATCCGGCGGTCATTGCGCAGAAGCCCGAGCTGAAAGGTTCGGTCGGCGGCAAGGTCGACGTCGACGCGACGATTGCGAACGTGTCGAGAGGCGTGACTGTCGACAGCGTTCAGGCGCGCGTGAACGCCAATCTCGATCCGTCGACCATCGGCGGCCTGGAGATCACCCGCGCGACGATCGACGGCGACTATCACGACTCGACCGGCGACATCCGTACGCTCGACGTCGTGGGACGTGATGTCAACGTCCAGGCGAGCGGTACCCTCGCTCTGAACGAGACGGGGCAGTCGAACCTGAAACTGCACGCGGACAGTCCAAGCCTCGAGGAGATCGGGAAGCTCGTGAATCAGCCGCTGGCCGGCATCGGCAAGATCGACGCGACGATCACCGGCAACAGGCGCGAGCTGCAGGCGAGCGGGAACGTCACGGGCGACGGCTTCAAGTACGGCGAGAACGGCGCGCTGGCCGCCTCGTCGGATTTCACCGCGAAGGTACCGAATCTCGAGATGTCGGACGCGAGCGTCAACGCAACGACGCACGCGACCTTTGTCACGATCGCCGGTCAGAACATCAACGAGCTCGACGCGAAGACAACGTATCAGCAGAAACAGCTGCAGTTCGACGCGACGGCCAAGCAGCCGCAGCGGTCACTGACAGCTGCGGGATCGGTGCTGCTGCATCCCGAGCATCAAGAGATTCATGTGCGCAACCTGGATCTCACCTCACAGGGCGTGCACTGGCAGACGCCGCCGAATTCCGAGGCGACGATCAGCTACGCGAAGCGGGGCGAAGGGGTCCCCGCGGAGCGCATCCGCCCTTCGGCAGGCTCAGGGCGCCCCGAGCGACAGGCCGAACAGGAAGTCGAGGGGCGGGGGGCAGAGGCCCCCGGAGTAAACAATGACGCCGTGTCGGTGACGAACCTGAAGCTCGTCAACGGCGATCAGGAGCTCGATGCGGACGGCACATTCGGCCGCCCCGGCGATGCACTGTACGTGACCGCGAGAAACGTCGACGTTGCGACCATCGACGCCTTGATGCTGCGCGAGCCCCAGCTGACTGGCCGGCTCAACGCGACGAGCACCATCAGCGGCACGAAGGACGCGCCGCAGGTAAAGGCCGATTTCAAGATCGACAAGGGCGGCTTCCGCCAGTTCAAGTACGACACGTTCGGCGGCACGGTGAACTACGGCGGCAAGGGGCTCGACCTCGATGCGCGCCTGCAGCAGAACCCGACGACGTGGATCGAGGCCAAGGGCTACGTCCCGATGGCGGCGTTCAAGGCTGGCACCGACGTCGATCGCGTCCATCGCACGTCCGTGGCGCGCGAGGATCAGTTCGACCTCCATGTCGACAGCAGCCCGATTGATCTTGGACTCGTGCAGGGCTTCACGACCGAGCTGACCAACGTCACCGGCACGATGCAAGCGAAGGTCGACATCCGGGGCGCGGCCGACGATCCGCATCCGAACGGCGTGGTGACCGTCCAGAACGGCGCCTTCCTCGTGAAGTCCACTGGCGTGCCCTACACCAACCTCGACGCCAAGATCGATCTGCAGGACGACAAAATTCACATCGATCGGCTCCGCGTGCTGGACAACCAGAAGAAGCCGCTCTCCGTCACCGGCGATCTCGCGGTTCACGAGCGAGAGCTCGGCGGCGTCACGATCGCGATCACGTCCGACGACTTCAAGGTGATCGACAACAGGACGGGGAACGTGCGCATCAACAGCGATCTGCGCATCGCCGGCGACCTGACGGCGCCGCGCGTCGAAGGCACGCTGGGGCTGACCACCGGCTGGATCAGCCTCGACGAGATCCTCGCGCAAGTCGGCGACTCCGCATACGCGACCGAAGAGACCAGGTACCTCACGAACGCGAACGCCAATCAGGGTCAGCAGCCAACGCCGAGCGCGTTCGAGGCGCTGCAGATGGACGTCCGCGTCACGGTGCCGAACGATCTGGTCGTCAAGGCGAGCGATCTGCAGGCGCCGGGCGCACCGATCGGTCTGGGCTCGCTGAACGTGACGCTCGGCGGCGACCTGTGGGCGAGCAAGGTCCCCTACGATCAGCTGCGGCTCGTCGGCACGGTCAACACCGTGCGCGGAACGTACGATTTTCAGGGACGGCGATTCACGATCCTTCGGGACGGCACCGTCCGCTTCGACGGGACCGACGATCTCGATCCGGCGCTCGACATCCGGACCGAGCGCGTCATCCAGGCCGTGACGGCGCGCGTGAACGTCCGCGGCACGATGAAGAAACCGGAGATCGTGCTGACGAGCACGCCGCCGCTCGACCAGGCGGACATCCTCTCGCTCATCGTGTTCAACCAGCCGTTGAATACGCTCGGCGAAGGCCAGCAGATCTCCCTCGCCGCGCGCGCGCAGGCGCTCGCGACCGGTGCGCTGGCGAGCGAGCTCGCCAAGGAGATCGGCAACGCGCTCGGCGTCGATACGTTCGAGATCGCCACCGCGCCGGAGCTCGCCGGCACGTACGCGACGCTCACCGTCGGCCAGCAGGTCGGGCAGAACCTGTACGTCAAGGTGCAGCAGGGCATCGGCGAACAGAGCACGACCAACTTCATCCTCGAGTACGAGCTGACGAAGTGGCTCCGGCTGCAGACCAACGTGCTCCAGGGGTCGAGCACGCAGCAGAATATCTTCCAGCGGATGCAGGGGAGCGGCCTCGATCTGCTGTTCTTCTTCAGCTACTGACGCACCAGAACCACGAAACCACGAAAGCACGAAACCACGAAAACATTAAACGTACCCCAAAACGTTTCGTGGTTTCGTGTTTTTCGTGGCTAGGCGGATGCGAGCGAGCTCACTTGTACGCGTGCGTCGTTGAAACACGCCCCGCCCCCGAGATCGGTGAGCGCGTCGGACACGAGCGCGGTGCCGCTGGTGTTGTTGCGCGTGCTGCGGCGCCAGATGCCCTTCGGCAGGCTGACCGTGCCTCGGCGGATCGTGGGCGCGACGTTCACCGTGCAGTGCACCTCGCCGAGATCGTTGAACATCCGCACCAGATCCCCATCCGTCAACCCTCGCTCGCGTGCATCGTCCGGATTCATCAGCAGCTTGACGTCGGGGCGCGGCAGCTCGCCGAGCGTGGAGCTGATCGTCCGCTCGCTCGACGGTGAGATGAGCGCGAGCGGATAGCGATCCGTCGCCGGATCCGGCTGGAAGCGATAGAGGCCGAGCGGCGCGCTCGCGTCGAGCGCCGCGGAGAAGAGATTCACCTTCCGGCCGGGCGTGTTCGGAAACACGTCGACGAACTGAATCGGCGCGATGCCGAACGGCGGCGACGGCAGCGCGCCGGCGCGCAGATCCGAGCCAACCGTGCCCGGCAGATGGTCGAGCACGTGGAGCATCAGGTCGAGCTCTCCGGTCGGTTCGTCTTCCTTCAGCAAACAGAGCCGCGCGCACAGCTCGCCGAAGACGTCGGCGTTCGATCGCGCTTCGCCGACGGCGTCGATGACCGGCCGGCCGAGATCGAGATTGATCGGCCCGTAGGCCTTCGCGAAATCGTAGCCCTCGAGGAACGTCGTGTTCGGCAGCACGACGTCGGCGTAGAGCGCCGTGTCGGTCATGACCTGCTCGAAGACCACGGTGAACAGATCCTCGCGTGCGAGCCCCCGGAGCACGCGTGTCTGGTCGGGCACCGTCGCGGCGGGGTTGCAGTTGTAGACGAACAGCACGTTGACCGGCGGGTCGTCGTACTCGGTGAGCGCGCGGCCCAGATGATTCATGTTGACGATGCGCGTGTCGGGTTCCGGCGTGCCGATCCACGGCCGCTCGATGTTCCACGACGCCGAGTTGCTCATCGAGTAG
>MNEX01000085.1 GCA_001917905.1 Acidobacteria bacterium 13_1_40CM_65_14 | reverse complement strand
TCGAACCGAGGCGCTCCGTTCGTCTCCGTTTCCTCGGTTGCTCCGTTTGTGAACGTGACACGCGTTTCGGCGTCGCGCGCGCACCGAATCCAGTCCGAACTCGACTATCATCCGCTCCGTTGTCTCTTCTTCTCGAAGCCGACTCCATCACGAAGTCGTTCGCGGGTGTGCGCGCGCTGACGCGCGTGACCTTCACGCTCGCCGCCGGCGAGGTCCACGCGCTCGTCGGCGAGAACGGCGCGGGCAAGTCGACGCTGATCAAGGTCATCACCGGCGCGGAAACGCCCGACGCCGGTACGCTGGCGATCGCGGGCCACGCGGTGACGCGGATGGATCCGGCGCTGTCGCGATCGCTCGGCATTCGCGCCATCTACCAGCAGCCGTCGTTGTTCCCGCACCTGACCGTTGCCGAGAACGTGGCGCTCGCGCTCGAGAGCGGCCGGGCGTGGCGTCGCGTCGATTGGGGCGCGCGGACGCGGACGGCCGCGGCCCTGCTCGAGCGCATCGGCGCTCCACTGGATCCGGATCGCCTCGTCGAGAGCCTCAGCATGCCGGAGCAGCAAATCGTGGAGATCGCCAAGGCGATCGGTGCGAACGCGAAGATCCTGATCATGGACGAGCCGACCGCGTCGCTGTCGGCTCGCGAGGTCGACTATCTGTTCGCCGTCATCACGCGACTGCGCGGCGAGGGCACCGGCGTCGTCTATATTTCGCACCGGCTCGAGGAAGTGTTCACGGTCGCGGATCGCATCACCGTGCTGCGGGACGGCGAAGTGATCGCGACATCGCCGCGCGCCGACCTCGATCGCGCCGAGCTGATTCGCCTGATGGTGGGACGCGAGCTCGCGGCAGTGTTTCCAAAACGTGCCGTTCCGCTCGGGCCGGTCGCGCTCGACGTGCGCCATCTGCGCAGCCGCGACGCGGGTCTCGACGACATCTCGCTGGACGTGAGACGCGGCGAGATCCTGGGCCTTGCAGGTCTGGTCGGTTCGGGGCGCACCGAGCTCGCCGAGACCATCTTCGGGCTCCGATCGATCGATGGCGGGGAAGTCCTCGTCAACGGCGCGCGTGCGAGAATCGGATCGCCGGCAGACGCCATCGCGCTCGGCATCGGCTACGTCCCTGAAGATCGCCGTCAGCATGGCGTCATCCTCGAGATGTCCATCGCCGAGAACGCGAGCCTCGCGAACCTGGACGGCGTGTCGACGCGAGGCCTCATCGACACGAGGGCTGAACGCGAAACGGCGGAGCAGTACGTGAGTCAGCTGCGCATCAAAACGGCGTCGGTCACCAGCGACGTCGGTTCGTTGTCGGGCGGGAATCAGCAGAAGGTGGCGCTGGCGCGATGGCTGGCGATTCATCCGTCGGTCCTGATGCTGGACGAGCCGACGCAGGGCGTGGACGTCGGCTCGAAAGCCGAGATTCACGCCATCATGCAGTCGCTCGCCGAGCGCGGCGTTGCGATTCTGATGATCTCGTCCGAGTTGCCAGAGGTCCTCGGCATGAGCGACCGCATCGCCGTCATGCACGGCGGCACCATCGTCGGCGTCCTCTCGCGCGAGGAGGCGACGCAGCAGAAGATCCTCGCGATGGCGCTCGAGCGTGATCCGGCCGCCGGTGTCCTCCCGCTCGGCTAAAGAGCCAGTGAAGAAATACGACGTTGAACGCAGAACTCGCAGAACACGCAGAAAAACCCTAGGCATTTCTCTCTGCGGGTTCCGCGGTTTCTGCGTTGTACGTGATTTCTTCACACCCTCTAAAGCCTTCGCGACGTATGGCCAAGATTTGGTTGCGACATGGCGCCCGCAAGCTCTCCACCACGGAGGACACAGAGGACAGGAGGTCCAGCCAACGAGAAAAACACATCTTGCCTCCGTGTCCCCAGTGTCCACCGTGGTGGCGAGTGCAGTTCTGCAATGCGCGCTAAAGCCCTGAAGCGCTACCGACGTGAAGTATCCGTGGCGATCGCGATTGGCGCGCTGGCGTTGGTCCTCGCCGTGGCCGCGCCCGGGTACTTTTCCGCCGAGAACCTCAGCGATCTCTTCCTCGCGAACATGCCGGTACTCGTCGTCGCGCTCGGCGCGACGCTGGTGATCCTCGCCGGCGAGATCGACATCTCCGTCGGATCCGTCTTCGCGATCTGCGGTGTCGTCGCCGGCATCACCGCGAAACTCGGGATGCCCGTGACAGCCGCCGCGCTCGCGGCGTGCGCCGTTGGCGGTCTGCTCGGCGCGCTGAATGGCGTCCTCGTCGCCTATCTGCACATTCCCTCCATCGTCGTGACGCTGGCGACGATGGTGGCGTTGCGTGATGCGCTGCGATGGTCAACTCAGGGCGCGTGGATTGAGAATCTGCCGCGGAGTTTTCAGTGGCTCGGCCTGACGCAGGCGTCGTACCCGTTCGTGACGTTCGGCGGCGTCGCAACCCTGACTCTGATGCTGGCGTGGACGTTGCGCCACCTTGCAGCGGGGCGTGCGATCTACGCGACGGGATCGAATCCAGATGCGGCGCGCCTGGCCGGACTCCACGTGGCGCTCGCGAAGTCGTCGGTGTTCGTCGTGGCCGGGATGCTGACCGGACTCGCGGCGCTGTTGAACTCGGTGCGCTTCAACCAGATTCCGAGCAACGCCGGGGTCGGACTCGAAATGAAAGTGATCGCGTCGGTCGTTGTCGGCGGCGCCGCGATCACCGGTGGCCGCGGAACGATCCTGGGCACCGTCCTCGGCGTCGTCCTGCTCGGCGCCATCGGCCCGGCGCTGACGTTTCTCGGCGTCAGCGCCTACTGGGAACGCGCGATTCAGGGCGGCATCATTCTGGCCAGCGTCACCGTCGACGCCGTTCGAGCCCGCGCGAAAAGGAACGTCCCGCAGCTCGCGACGACCACGTGACGAGCGGGCCCGAAATGCAACCACGAAGACACGAAGACACGAAGAAAAAGTACAAAAGGTCTTCTTCGTGCCTTCGTGCCTTCGTGGTTACGTTTGCTTTCGTGTTTTCGTGGTTGCGTTTTAGCTTTGCGCCGGCCGGTCAGCAGCGCATCCTGCTGCTGGCGGTCGCCGCGGAAATCGCGGTGTTCTCGGCGATCGCGCAGAACTTCTTCACCGCCGCCAATTTCTTCGAGGTGATGCGGTTCAGCGTGGAGCTCGGGCTGCTCGCGCTCGCGCTGACGCCGATCATCATCACCGGAGGCATCGATCTCTCGATCGGATCGATGATGGGACTGGCGGCAGTCCTCTTTGGCGCGGCATCGCGCGACTGGCATCTGCCGGTGCCCGCCGCGGCCGCGATTGCGCTGGCCGCGGGACTGGCTGGCGGCGCGCTGAACGCGACGCTCGTCGCGGGCCTCAGCATCCCGCCGTTGATCGTGACGCTCGGATCGCTGTCGCTGTTTCGCGGCATGGCCGAAGGCATGACGCACGCCGCGGTGAACTATTCGGGATTTCCGGAACGGTTTCTCTTTTTGGGTCAGGGCCATCTGTGGGGCACGGTGCCGGCGCAGTTGCCGATCTTCGTCGCGGCAGTCATCGGATACTTCGTTCTGCTGCACAAGTCGATCGTCGGTCGCGCGTGGTACGCGATCGGATCGAGCGCGGCAGGCGCTCGCTACGCAGGCATCGCCGTGTCGAGACGGCTCGGGCTCGCGTACATCTTGTCCGGCGTGATCGCCAGCGTTGCGGCGATCATCTACGTGGCGCATCTCGGTCAGGCCAGGTCGGACGCGGGCGCGGGCTACGAGCTCGACGCGATTACGGCGGTGGTGCTCGGCGGCGCGTCGGTCTTCGGCGGCCGCGGTACACTGTCGGGCACCCTCCTGGGCTTGTTCGCGATGTCGATTCTGCAGAACGGTCTGCATCTCGCGGCGCTGCCGTCGGAGCTGACGGGCGTGCTCACCGGTACGCTGCTCGTCGCCACGATCGCCGCCGATCGATGGCGAGTCCGGCGATCGATGACCGTCGCGGATCATGAACAGGGTGAGATCTCAGTGAGAAACAGCCAGGTCGCCATTCTGTGCGCGACGATCCTCGCCGGCGCCTTCATCGTCGCCGGCACGAACGTCTGGTTGAGTCGCTCGGTGGCGCCGTCCGCGCGGGTGGCGAGCGACGCGGCGCCACCGGCCGCGGGCCGCCGGCCGGTCATCGCGATGATGCCGAAGGCGAAAGGCGACCCCTATTTCGTGAGCTGCCGCGCGGGCGCGGACGAAGCGGCGAAGGAGCTCGGCGTCGAGCTGATCTGGGACGGACCGACGAGTCTCGACGCGGCGAAGCAGAACGAGCTGGTCGAGAACTGGATCACCCGTCAGGTCGATGTGATTGCGGTGGCGGTCGAGAACCGGGCCGCCATCTCCACGGTGCTGCGCAAGGCACGCGACCGCGGCATTCGCGTGCTGACGTGGGATGCCGACGCCGAGCCCGACGCGCGCGACTACTTCGTCAATCAGGCGACGGCGGAAGGCATCGGCAACACGCTGACCGACGAAGCGGCGCGGCTGCTTGGCGGCCGCGGCGAGTTCGCGATCATCACGGGTGCGCTGAGCGCGGCGAACCAGAACGAGTGGATTGCGTTCATCAGGAAACGCCTCGCCGAGAAATTTCCGGACCTCACGCTCGCGACGATCAGGCCAAGCGACGACGACCGCGACAAGGCGTTCGCCGAGACGCAGACGATTCTCAAGGTGTATCCGGCCGTGAAGCTGATGATGGCGATTTCGGCGCCAGCCGTCCCCGGTTCCGCCGAAGCGGTGCGACAGGCGGGGCGCCGCGACGTCAAGGTGATTGGGCTGTCGCTGCCCAACATCAACAAGCCGTACGTGCACGACGGCATCGTGCAGACAGTGGTGCTGTGGAATACTCGCGACCTCGGCTACCTGAGTGTGTACGCCGGTTCGCTCCTGACACAGAACAAGCTGCAGGCCGGCGCGCGGTCGATGCAAGCGGGGAGACTCGGGACGCTGGAGGTGCGCGGATCGGAGATCGTGCTCGGTCCGCCCCTCATGTTCACGAAGGCGAACATCGATCGATTCGATTTTTAGCGTCGCAACTCTGCGAGAAACAAATGCAGCCACGAAAACACGAAACCACGAAACCACGAAAGACCTCTTGTACCAGAGAGTCTTTTTCGTGCTTTCGTGCTTTCGTGCTTTCGTGGTTGCGTTTTGACCGCGATCGACGCGGAACATTTCCTCGACGATTGGCTGAGAGATGACTGAAGACCTGATTCCAGCGGCCACTCCGTCGAGACGAATCAAAGAGCTCGAGGTGATGGTCGCCGACGTGGTGATTGAAACGCCCGACACGACGACGCTCGTGCTGTTCACGGGCAACGATCGGCTCGAGTACAGCGCGGGACATTTCCTGACGATCGACCCGCATCAGTTCGAAGCGCTCCAGCGCTTCACCGCGTTCCTGGAGGACTTGAAGGGTCGAAGAGAGCCGCCGCGCGCCTATTCCATGAGCTCGGCGCCCCACGAGCGCTACCTCGCGGTCACCGTCAAAGAAGAGCGGTACCTGTCGGGCGTCACGAAATTTCCGCCGCTGCTCTCGCCGATGCTGGTCAAGCGGACGGTGCGCGGTATGCGGCTGGTGGTCACAGGCTTCACCGGTCCGTACACGCTCGCGCCGGACATCGACAAACAAACCGATCACGTCGTGCACATCTGCGCCGGGTCGGGCAGCGTGCCGAACTTCTCGATGCTGAAGTTCGCGCTCGCGCATCATGCGAGACTGCGGCACACGTTCATCTACTCGAACAAGACCTGGGACGATGTGATCTACAAGGATGCGCTCGCCGAGCTTGCCGCGAAACATGCGGATCGACTGACGGTCATCCACGCGCTGACGCGCGAGGAGGATCAATCCGTGTACGGACCGTCGGTGCGGAAGGGGAGGGTCAACGAAGCGCTGCTGCGCGAGATGATTCCGAGTCCAACCGAGTGTATGGCCTACGTGTGTGGTCCCGGCATCTCGCACTGGGATGTGGTCGCCGCGAAGCAGGCGGGCACCAACCCGCAACCGCGATTCCTCGAGTCGGTCCTCGCGGAACTGAACGCGATCGGCGTTCCACCCAAGCGCATCAAGCGCGAGTTCTACGGGTAGTTCTAATCTAAGAGCTGGTCGCGAAAATTACGGCCGCCACCTCTCCACCACAGAGGACACGGAGGACAGGAGGTTCAAACGTGAAGAACAAACCAGATTGCCTCTGTGTCCCCCGTGTCCCCCGTGGTGGCGAGTTGAATTCCGCAGCGCGTTTTAGGTTCTGAGTTCTTAGTTCTGAGTTCTTAGTTCTAAGTTCGAACGATGACGACCTGTACGGCCACCGTCGTCGTCGCGTCGACCGCGCGCCCATTGCGGCGCGCCGGTCTGAACCGCCATTGACGCACAGCGGCCACCACCGGGTCGGTCAGCGCCGGGAATGGCTTGATCACCACGACACCCGACACCGAACCGTCGGCTCTCACCATGACCCGAGCGACGACGGTCCCTCCCTGGTAGACCGTCGGCGGAATTGAGGCGTCAACGGTCGTTTCTGGAATCGGATCCAGGTACGCCGTCGATTGCGCTCGCGACACCAGCGACGCGCCGACGACGAAGCACGCCATTGCCATCCACAACACTGTTCGCATGGCTTCAGGATAACCGGCGTAGTCGATTTTCGGATTCCGGATCTTCCGGCTCGTCCGTGTCCTTCGTATCGTCGACTCATGCTCCAAACGCTGCAAGGTGATCAGGTGCTCGAGTACGCGATCGCGGAGCTGCTCGAGGGACGGCGAGATCGTGGGCGCGCGATCGACAGGCGTGGTCGTGGTGACGCGACGTGTGACACGCTCGACACGCGCGCGCGTCCGTTCATGCGACCTCGCCGCGTCTCGTAATCGCCTCAGAACTGTAATCACACCGTAGCGCGAGGCGACGCTGTGGACAACGCACGCGACTCTGTGGACCACGTACGCGACGCTGTGGACAACGAAGGTAATCGGGCGACCTTCACTAAACGTGCATCTGTCGCGCGAAATGCGACTAGGTTTCGCGTGGTGGATCCTATTCTCTATGGCGTCCCCCGCGGCGACGAAACGACGATGGCTTTATGCGCTCCCTCCAACGGAACCCGACATGTGATGTCGAAAGCGGACGAGGCGCTCCGGCTCGACGATCTGTTCCGCGCGCTCGTGGATAAAGTCGCCGCCGCGCATCCGCCTCCTGCCTCCGACACGGCGAACGATCGCGAAGAGATCATCGTCGACATCGAGCTCGACGGCACGCGATACCTGGTCGTGCGATTGCCGGCGACGACGCGCGCGCGCGTCGGCCTGAGTCCGCGCGAGCAGGAGGTCGTGCGCATGGTCGCGCAGGGACATCCGAACAAGATCATCGCCGACGAGCTGAGCATCAGCTCGTGGACCGTCGGCACGCATCTGCGCCGCATCTTCGCGAAGCTGGGCGTCGGATCGCGCGCCGCGATGATCGCGCGGCTCGGCGCCGTCGACCATTCCGGCGACCTGGAAAGCGTTTCCTCAAAAAAACGACTGTCACGCTAAGCGATTGCTCCGGCCGGCGTCAGATGTCGCCGCGATCGAGACCCTTGAGAACGGCGCGCGTGCGATCGCGCACGCCTCGTTTCGACAACTTGAAAATCGCGTTTTCGCGACGATCCACGAGTGGCCGGCAGCCCGGTGCGGATTTGGCCGAGAGCCGCGCGCCTGTCGCTCAGGCGTACGCTTTGAATGATCGTGTGGCATGTGGAAGAAGGGAGACCCTGATCGCCGAAAGAAGGCCGATGCCGCCGCGATTGGGGAGCGGCGGCATCAGCAACAATGGCGCGCCGGCGTCGACGACCGGTGGTGCACTCACGTGCGCGACCAGCATCACGACGCGCACGCGAAAACGATCAACCCATCTATGACTTCCGGCGGTCGGAAATTGCCTTCTTGATGGCCGCGACGGTATTGGTCGCGCGCATGTCGACGATCTTCTTGCCGAGCTCGAGCGATTTCGCTCTGTCGGCAATCGAGACGCCGTCGATCGTCGCCTTGTTGGC
>MNEX01000080.1:42154-43697 GCA_001917905.1 Acidobacteria bacterium 13_1_40CM_65_14 | reverse complement strand
TCTGGTAATTCGTTGAAATCATTGCGGAAATACAGTTGAAGACATTGGCACCGCGCTCGCTCTGATGTCCGGCAGCGGAGGTGAGAGTCATGAGAGCGTTCCTCGCATCAGTCCTGAGCGTCATCGCGGTCGGTGTTCTGCTCATCGCCTACGGTCTTCTTGGGACCCGCGTCGCCGCGGCGCCCGGGATGATCCAGTACGACGCGCGTGGTCAGGCGTACGAGCTCGCGCGTCCGGTGTACGCGAGCGAGCGCCCAGTAGGAGTAGACCTGACGGATCCGTATTCGCCGTACGCCGTGCGGACGTCGATGGGCTATCCCGTGAACAGTGTGCGTCCGGTGGCGGCGCCTGCAGGTTATGACCCGTACGTGGCGGCGGCGCCGGTTCCGCGTCGAGTGGTGACGCAGAGCGCGCCGCGGACGACGACCCGCGTGGTCGAACGTCGCTCGGGCCGCGACTGGAAGAAGACCGCGCTCATCATCGGCGGTTCGACGGCCGGGGGCGCCGGCCTCGGCGCGATCTTCGGCGGGAAGAAGGGCGCGCTGATTGGCGCGGCCATCGGCGGCGGTGCCAGCACGATCTACGAGGCGACAAAGCGGTAAAATCGGCGAATGCAGAAAACCGACAGCAACCGCGGCGCTCGCAGAGCACGCAGAGACAATATTGGTCTTTGCGTGCTTTGCGTTCTCTGCGGTTATGTGCTCGTGAGCGCGCAGGCCGCGCCCTCTTTGCAGTTCCGCGGCACGCCACCCCTCTCCAAGCACGCGACGATTACCACGGCGACCGCGACGCCGAGCGCGGCGCCGGGCGGAAAGATCGCGCTCTTCGTCGATATGGCGCCCAATCCCGGCGTCCACGTCTACGCGCCTGGGGCGAAGGATTATCTGCCGGTGAAAGTCACGCTGAAGGCCCAACCAGACGTGAAGGCCGGCAAGATCACGTACCCGAAATCCGAGATGATGTTTTTTGCGCCGCTCAACGAGACGGTGCCGGTGTATCAGAAACCGTTTCGGCTCGCGCAAGACGTGACGCTCGGAAAATCGCTGAAGGCGGGATCGACGCTGACGCTCGCCGGCACGCTGGAGTTTCAGGCGTGCGACGACAAGGTTTGCTTCGTGCCGGAGTCCGTTCCCCTGACCTGGACCGTCGCGGTGAAATAGGGACGGCGTTGCACATTACCTCGCCATCACAGGGGACACGGAGGACAGGAGGTTCAACCCGTCCAAAACACGATTTTTTCTCCGCGTCCCCCGTGTCCTCCGTGGTGGAGAGCTCAATTCTGCGATCCGTTCTTAGGGCTGCCTAAAAGAGCCGTCCGACGAGCGGATATCCCCACATCAGACCAAGCGCGGTCGTCAGGCAGCCGACGGCAAGAGACACGGCGCGCGCGAGCATCCGATTGTTGCTGACGCGCGCGAGCGGCCATCCGAGCAGGCCCGACATTGCGGCCATGCCCAGCGTCGATCCCAGTCCAAACAACGCCATGTAGCTGAGTCGCGCCGCCGTGGACGGCAGGGTCGCAAGGACCAGTGCCGTCAGCGCG
>MNEX01000080.1:0-42099 GCA_001917905.1 Acidobacteria bacterium 13_1_40CM_65_14 | reverse complement strand
GGACGACGCGGCCATGATGATGGACGTGCACGGGACCGGCGGGTCCCTGGCGCGCGGCGTGATAGATCGCGCGCAGGCCGAGCGCCACGAGCATCAGCGCGACGCCCAGCTCGAAGGCATCCGTGGCCGACGCTGGCATTTCCGCGCGGAGTACGACGAGCACGGCGCCGATCGCGATGAGCGACATCGTATGACCCAGTCCCCAGCACGCGCCGAGGAACGCCGCTTTGATCCGGTGATTCCTTCGATCGGTGTCACGCGGGTCGGTGAGCAGCGTCGACACCGCGGCCAGATGATCGGGCTCGAGCGCGTGGCGCATGCCGACGAGCGATCCGAGGCCGGAGCTGGTGAACAGTTCGAGGACTGGCATAATGGCGGCGACCGTCATTGTACGTGAATCTCTTACTCATTGCGATTGGCGGCGCGCTCGGATCGGTTGCGCGCTATCTGTTTTCGAGCGCTGTCCTTCGTGCGTCGGGCTCATTGCTCGGCGTCGGGACCTTCGCCGTCAACGTCGTCGGCTGCGTGGTCTTCGGCGTCATCGCCGGCCTGGCCGAGCGGCGCTTCGTGTTCGGACCGCACGCGCGCGTGTTCCTCCTTGTCGGCGTGCTCGGCGGCTTTACGACGTTTTCCTCGTTCGCGTTCGAGAGCGTGCAACTGCTCCGCGATGGGCAGTTCCTCGCTGCAGCCGTGAACATCGTCGGCCAGGTCGTCGCCGGACTCGTCGGCCTGTGGATTGGATTCATTATCATTCGGTGACGCTCTGTTCTGGATACGCCCGAGCGCTACGGCGCGAGGGCGTCAGGCGCGGGGGTGGGGCCCCGCGCGAGTAAAGAATGACTATTCCAACCGAAGGCAAGCTGCTGCGGATCTTCATCGGCGAAGCGGACCGCTGGCACGGGAAGCCGCTCTACGAAGCGATCGTGGTCGAGGCGCGCAAGCGCGGCCTCGCCGGCGCGACGGTCATCAAAGGCTTCATGGGCTTCGGCGCCCACAGCCGCATTCACACCGCCAAGCTGCTGGAGCTCTCGCAGGATCTGCCCATCGTGATCGAAATCGTCGACGCGCCCGACAAGATCGAAGCGTTCATGCCCGACCTCGAGCAGATGGTCGGCGACGGCTTGATCACTCTCGAGCGCGCGGAAGTCCTTCTGTATCGACCCGGCCGAACGTAGACCGCGTGGGATTCACGACCCTCATCGCCGTCGCATCGGTCGCCGCCGGCGCCATCGCATCGGTCGCCGGATTCGGCATCGGCAGCATCCTGACGCCGCTGTTCAACACGCACGTCGACATGCGCCTCGCCGTCGCCGCCGTTTCCATTCCGCATGTCGTGGCGACCGCGGTGCGGTTCTGGAGAATGCGGCGCGACACCAGTTGCCGCGTGCTGAAGACGTTCGGTGTGATGAGCGCCGCCGGTGGACTGACCGGAGCCGTGCTGCAGCGGTACGCGACTTCTCCTTTTCTGATCGTCGTCTTCGCCGCCCTGCTGGTGTTCGTCGGTCTCGCCGGCCTGACCGGTGTGTCCGACCGCCTGCGGTTTGGCCGGACGACGGGTTGGATTGCCGGTGCCGCGTCTGGATTACTCGGCGGGTTGGTGGGCAACCAGGGCGGCGTTCGATCCGCAGCACTGCTCGGGTACGACCTGTCGCCTGCGGCGTTTGTCGCGACCGCCACCGCCATCGGGTTGATTGTCGACGCGGCGCGAATGCCCGTGTACGTCGTGACTGATGGTCGCCGCCTCATGCAGCTCGCGCCGACGATCATCGTCGCGACGGCCGGCGTCGTCGCCGGCACGATCGCCGGCGAGCGGATCCTGAAGCGGATTCCACCGCGTCTGTTCCGGAGACTCGTGGCGCTGCTGGTGCTCGCACTGGGCGTCTACATGTTCTCGCGAGCGCTCGCGTGAAGAGATTCGTAGCTTACTGTTGCACCTCGTCGGCCCGAGGTATAACCTGACCCCCGTCATACCACGGCAGTGAAGCGTCGCTTCCACGGAGGCACGATGAAGAGACACGCCATCCTCGCGACCATCGGATCCCTCGTTCTCGCGGCGCTGACGATCCATCCCGCCGCGGCCGCGCAGTCGCCGCCCGCGGCGCCATCCCTGGACTTCGAATACTTCAAGACGCGCGTGCAGCCAATCTTTGCGGCGAAGCGTCCCGGCCACGCGCGCTGCATCTCGTGCCATATCGCGGGCACGCCGCTGCGTCTGCAGCCGTTCTCGTCCGGCGGCACGACCTGGAACGACGACGAGTCGCGCAAGAATTTCGAGGCCATGCGGCGGGTCGTCGCGCCCGGCAATCTGAAGAGCCGGCTCCTCGTGCACCCGCTCGCCGAACAGGCCGGCGGCGACTTCTATCACAACGGCGGCAAACACTGGAATTCGCAGAATGATCCGGAATGGCAGATCCTGAAGGCCTGGGTGCTCGGTGAAACGAAAAGCGGGAGTGAATAGACATGATGACCAGACAGACGTCTCGTTGGTGTCTCGGAGCCGCGACGGCGATCGCGGTGTGTGCGTGGGCCGCCTCACCCGCGCGCGCCGCGCACAAAGTCGTGATCGTTCAGACCAACAGCGCAGGCGATAACGTTCACATCATCGATCCCGAGACGAACAAAGTCGTCGGACAGATTGACGGCATCGAGGTCAATCATGGTGCGGCGATCGCACCCGATGGCAGCCGCATCTACATCAGTGACGAAGCGCTCAGCACGCTCGACGTCGTCGACGCCAAGACACTCAAGGTGGTCAAACAGATTCCACTGAGCGGCCATCCCAACAATCTCGCGATCGGCCGGAGTGGGAAGCGCGTGTACGTGGGGATCATCCAGGCGCCGGGCGGCGTGGACGTCATCGACACTGCGTCTCTCCAACGCGTGAAGACGCTGCCGACGAAGGGCACCATCCACAACGCCTATGTCACGCCTGACGGCAAGTACGTCGTGGCCGGCTCGATTCAAGGAAAAACGATCAACGTGTTCGACGCGACGACGGAAGAACCCGCGTGGACGTTGGACATGGACTTGGGCATCCGTCCGATGACGTTCTCCGCCAATCCCGACGGATCGACCAAATGGCTGTTCACGCAACTGACCGGGTTCAACGGATTCGCGGTCGTCGACTTTGCGACGCACAAGGAAATCAAGCGGATCAAGAACCCGGAT
Organism: Acidobacteria bacterium 13_1_40CM_65_14; assembly: GCA_001917905.1. Lineage (GTDB taxonomy): Bacteria > Acidobacteriota > Vicinamibacteria > Vicinamibacterales > CAVVIG01 > QHWF01. The sequence goes on along the minus strand of MNEX01000080.1, from coordinate 38,931 downwards.
TTGCCTCCGGGGCGATCGACGGTTCCGGAGGGTTCGGATCCGTCTCATGGGATGGCCGTCACCTCCGATCAGAAGACGCTGGTGGTCTGCAGCCGGTTGAACAACGCCCTGTACTCGTACTCGTTACCTGACCTGAACGTGATCGGGACCGTGTTTCTCGGTGGAAAGGGCGCCGGGTGGGTGACGCTCACGCCGGATGGCAAGAAGGCCTACGTCGCCAACCCCGTGACCAACGACGTGTCCGTCGTCGACATCAAGTCGATGAAGGAAGTCGCGCTGATTCCGGTCGGCTTCGTGCCGAAGCGAAACACCACCGGCATCCTCCAGTCCCCAACGCGGCAGCCGCGTTGGGGTGCCGTGGCGGGGTCCCAACGCGGCAGCCGCGTTGGGGTGCCGTGGGGCCCCGCCGCAGTGAGAAGAGGTAGGCGATGAAATCGATCGTGGGTCTTGCGATCGCGATCTGTGTGCTGGCGCCTGGAGCGCTGGGAGGGCAGACGCGGACGCTGCCGCGCACGCCGGACGGCCATCCGGATCTGCAAGGGATCTGGGATTACCGCAGCGCGACGCCGCTCGAGCGTCCCAAGCAGTTCGCGGACAAAGAATTCATGACCGCTGAAGAAGTCGCGGCGTACGAGCAGCGCGCGCTCGAACGTGAAGACGGCCGCCCGCCCGACGATCCGCGCACGGAGCAGTCGGTCCATCCCGCATGGTGGCTGGACTACGGCAAAACGGTCGTCAAGACCAGACGCACGTCGCTCATCGTCGATCCGCCTGACGGGAAGATCCCGCCACTGACGACGGAGGGTCAGGCGCGAGCCGCCGCACGTCGCGCGGCGGCGAGAACACACGGGCCGGCCGACTCGTACGAGAATCGCGGTTTGTTCGAGCGCTGCCTGACGCGCGGCGTGCCTGACGGGATGCTGCCCGGTCCCTACAACAACAACCTGCAGGTGTACCAGACGCCTGGATACGTGGTGCTCTTCACAGAGATGATCCACGATGCGCGCATCGTGCCCATGGACGGCCGTCCGCATGGCGGCCCGACAGTCCGCCGCTGGCTGGGGGACTCGCGCGGCCACTGGGAGGGCGATACGCTGGTCGTCGACACCATCAACTTCACCGACAAAACGAACTTCCGTGGTTCCGGCGCGACCCTGCATCTGGTCGAACGCTTCACGCGCCTCGATGCCGACACGCTCGAGTATCGCTTCACCGTGGACGATCGGACGACGTGGACGAGGCCCTGGACCGTGGCGTATCCGATGGCGAAGACGCAAGGACCCGTCTACGAGTACGCGTGTCACGAGGGCAATTACGGCCTGATGGACATTCTGTCGGGCGCGCGCGCCGAAGAGAGGAAGGCCGCCGAGGACGAGGCGAAGAAGAGGTCCAAGTAGGAATTGGGAATTAGGAATTTGGAATTCGTGCAACCATTCCAAATTCTGAATTCCACGTTCCTAATCTTTCTTGTTGCCGTCTGCGTCGAGGAACGGCGACGCAATTAGGAATTCAGATCGTCGCCGCGCGTGTCGCTGCGGTGAAATCTACAGGTGAACAGTCTTGACCGCGATCGGCTGTGGTTCGTTTCCAGCGATCGCCAATTGGGCACATGAGCAGTCATGAAGGCCTTGAATAGCCTTCCGTGATTGCGGATACGAAGGTGCAAGAGCTCGTGAGCAATCACGAAGTTCTGAAACCCCGTTTCTTCGACCGCAAGATCGGCAGCCAGTGTGATCGTGCCCCGCTTTGAGCAAGAGTCCCATTTCGTACGCACGGCCTGAATCTGACAAGAGCGGCTCTTGGGATCTTTCCGGTGACGATATGGTATTCTGCATTCGCGATTCGCGAATATCGAATGGTTCAACCAAGTCTTCGGCCCCAAGACGTGTTCGTCCTTGCCAAGCTCCTCAGCTATAAGGGACGTCGTCCCCCAATGGCTCAGATGAGCGTCGACCTCTCGATCAGCTCTTCTGAGGTTCATGCGGCGTTGAAGCGGCTCGTGCTTGCGCGGCTTGTATCCGGCGATGCGGAAGGAAACCGTCCATTGATCGAAGCGGTGCAGGAGTTCCTCGTCCACGGCGTGAAGTACGCATTTCCGGCGAAGCGGGGGGAAGTCACTCGCGGAGTCCCGACGTCGTATGCTGCGCCGCCGCTGAACAGCGAGATCGACTCCGGGTCCGAGCCGCCGCCTGTGTGGCCCTTTCCGGAAGGTGAACACCGTGGCGTCACTCTCGAGCCACTCTACAAGTCCGCTCCCGCCGCCGCCTTGCGCGATCCATTCTTGTACGAGTTGCTTGCGCTCATCGATGCGCTACGCGAAGGCCGCGTTCGAGAGCGCAAGCTCGCTGAAAAGGAACTGATCGCCAGACTCCGACCGTCGCTCCATGAACGATCCGAATCTCAAGCTACTTGAAGCCGCTGTCAGGGTTTTGGAGCCGCTACTGAACGAGCTCGTGTTCATCGGCGGGTGTACGACCGGTCTGCTGATCTCAGACGCGGGGGCAAGCGGGATCCGCGTGACGAAAGACGTCGACACCATCATCGAAATTGCATCATATGGGGAGTACGCGACCCTGTCAGAGCGGCTGCGCGCGTTGGGACTTCATGAAGATCACAACGAAGACGCCCCGACGTGCCGATGGCGCGACCAGGACTTGATCATCGACGTCATGCCGACTGATGAGCGGATTCTGGGCTTCAGCAATCAGTGGTACGCGCCGGCGATCAATGCTGCACAGGATCTGGAGATCGCGGGCCTCAGAACGCGCGTCATTACATCACCTTACTTCCTCGCGACGAAGCTGGCGGCGTTCAGAGGACGCGGCCATGACGACTACAGTGGCAGTCACGATCTCGAGGATGTGATTACGGTGATCGACGGCCGTCCGGAAATCGTCGACGAAGTACGAAACGCCGCGCCGGACGTCCGAGGCTACATCGCATCCGCAATGAAGCGTTTGCTCGACACGCGTTCGTTTGTTGACGCGCTGCCTGGTTTCTTACTGCCCGACGGTGCAAGTCAGGCGCGTTATCCTGTCGTCCGGGAGCGGCTCAACGCCCTGGCTGGGTCAATCTGAAATCTGCAATCTGAAATCTGCAATTTCACGTTCGAGAGTTCGTTTTGACGTACCGCGCGATCTGCTCGTGCGTCGCGAACCACACGCCCGGCTTCGACTTCATGTGCAGGATCAGTTTCTCGAGTCCCGCGACGCGTGACCGGTGCCCCGTGATGTGCGGATGCATCGTCAGGATGAAGAGCCCGCCTTCCTCGTAGGCCACATCGAACTCGGACCGGAACACCTGCTCGATGAGATCCGGATTCGGCATGCCGCCGTTGGTCGCGCCGCCGAAGTACGGGAAGTCGTCGAGAATGCGCTCGATCGGCAGCTCGACGACGCCTGTCGGTTGTTTGTCCAGCAGGATCTCGTAGGCATCGTCGCTCGCCATGAGGCTGCTCTCGTAGAGGAACCCGGCGTCCTTCACCTGCTTCATCGTCCACGGACTGAACTGCCATGACGGCGCGCGGTAGCCGACCGGCCGCTTGCCGATCGCTTTGGTCAGCGTCTCGATGGCGCGGTTGAGCATGTCCTGCTCGGCGGCCGCGTCGTTCACCGACGGCAGGTGCTCGTGAATCCACCCGTGGACGCCGATCTCGTGGCGCCCGCTCTTCAAGATCATCGGGATCATCTCGGGGTGCAGCAGGTGGCTCACCGCCGGAATGAAGAAGGACGCGGGAATCTGATGCTTGTCGAGCAGCCGTAGAATCCGCGGCACGCCGTCGACGGCGCCGTACTCGCCGCGCGAGATCGATTCCGAGATCAGGTTGCCGGTCGCGAGATCCGCCGTCGCGTTGTCGACGTCGAAGCTCAGTCCGACGGCGACGCGCGCGCCGTTGGGCCACGCCGCCGGCTTGAGCCGCTTACCGGCGCTGACGTGAAACATCTGCGCCTCGACCTGCGACAGCGGCAGCTTCGTTCCCGGCTGCGGCCGCGCCTGCGCGAGCAGCGCCGCGGACGCAAGCAGCAAAACGCCCGCTCCCACGACAGCACGAAAACCCAAAAACACGAAAACCGATTTGTACGTGGTTGGTTTCGTGGTTTCGTGATTTCGCGTTTTCGTGGTTGATGTCTGTCGTCTGAAATCGGCGATTCTCATGGTCACACCTCGCGAACTCCGTGACTCCGCATCAGGAAATAGCCCGCGACGACGACAAGAAGCGCGCCGTTCATGCCGATGACCAACGGCGCACCGAGATACGTGGCGAGATAGCCGCTGACGAGGCTGCCGAGCGGCATGCCGCCGCGGAACGCGAGCATGTAGATGCTCATCACGCGGCCACGCATCTCGTTCGGGGCAATGAGCTGCACGAGCGACGTGACCGTCGAGAACACCAGCATCAGCGCCGCGCCGGTGAGAAACAGCAGGAGGTCGCTCAGCCAGAGGATGCGCGACATCGCAAACCCGATGATCAGGAGTCCGTAAATAGCCTGCACCAGCAGCGCCGTCAGACCCATCTTCCGGAACTTGCCGAGCCACGCGATGATCAGCGCCCCGACGATTGAGCCCGCCCCCGAGAACGCCATCAGGTGACTGTAGGTGCTCGCGCCTTCGTGAAAGACGCTCCGCGCGAAGAGCGGCAGGAACGTCAGCACCGCGAAGCCGAGGAACGTCGTCGCCGCCGCCAGCACGATCAGCGCGCGCAGCGTCCCGTGATGCCGTACGTACGACAGACCGCTGCGCAGCTCTGCCCGCATCCCTGTCGAGCTCGCGGGCGGGATGTGCTTCACGCGCAGCATCATCAGCGTGTTGATCACGACGAGGAACGACAGCGAGTTCAGAAGGAAACAGGCATTCATCGCCTGCGATTCGGTGTAGCCCCAGCGGGTGAACGCCGCGAGCGTTGCGCCGAAGAGCAGCGGACCGAGGACGCGCGCCACGTTGAACTGAATCGAGTTGAGCGCGACCGCGTTCGGCAGATCTTTTTTGTCGACGAGCGACGGGATGAGCGACTGATACGCCGGCCCGCCGAAGGCTTGCGCGAGGCCGGTGACGAACGACAGCACGAGGATGTGCCAGATCTCCACGACCTGGAAGTACATGAGCGCGGCGAGCATGCCCGACGTGGTCATCTGCACGCACTGCGACGCGATCAGCGTCCGGCGGCGATCGTAGCGGTCCGCGAACACGCCGCCGATGAGCGTGAACAGGATGATCGGCAGCTGCTGCAGGAACGCGTCGAGGCCGAGGAAGAACGGCGAGTTGGTCAGCGACAGCACCAGCCAGTTCTGCGCGACGATCTGCATCCAGGTGCCGATGCTCGAGGTGCAGGCGCCGAACCACTGGACGCGGAAGTCCCGGTAGGTGAACGCCGTCAACATCCGGCGCAAGGTCCGTGCGCCGAGTGAGGACGCGGCCGCGAGGGCGTCGTCAGCGGTTGTCGTGACTTGAGCGGGGGCGGGTTCGGCCAAGAATGTCTAAACAGTAGTAGCGCAGGCCTTTAGGCCTGCCGCGTGGTCCGAGTATCTTACCTTACTTGATCGAGGCGCTGGCCTGCCGTATACTGCGCGAGCTAGGCGAAGATAAGGCGAAAACACGATGCCGCTCGCACGCGCCGACCTCGAATCGCTGCTCCGCACGCACTGCCTCGATCGCACGCTGACGACGGCGCTGCCACCGCTCGATCCCGCGGGAATGCCCGACGAGTACGTGTGCGCGCCGACCGGGCACACGGCCTTAGACGCACGGCTCAGCGGCGGGTTTCCGCGCGGACAACTCTCGGAGATCGTCGGACCGCGATCCTCCGGGCGCACGAGCCTGCTGCTGCAGATGCTGGCGGCGGCCACCGCGCGCGGCGAGCTCGTCGCGCTGGTCGATGCGCTCGACATGCTCGACGTGGCGTCCGCCGAAGCCGCCGGCGTCCAGCTCGATCGCCTCCTGTGGGTCCGCGGCCACGTCGTCTGCAATCCCGGCCTGTGCCGCGATCTGAATCAGCGCGCCGTCGAACAGGCGATTCGCGCGTTCACGCTCGTCCTGCAGGCGGGCAACTTCGGCATCGTCGCGTTCGACGTCGGCGAGGCGCCGATGGACGCCATCCGCCGCCTGCCGTTCACCACGTGGATGCGGCTGCAGCGCCTCATCGAAGGCAGTCAGCAGACGGCGGGCGTGCTCGTGGGGTCCGAGTCGATGGCACGTAGTTCCGCTGGACTCACGCTGCGGCTCACAAGGGCTGAGGGCTTAGGGTTGAGGGCTACGCCACGGTTGTTCGATGGGCTCGACATGGAGGCGCGCGTCATTCGCGCGCGATGGCGTTCATGCGAGGCCACGCTGCGACGTTCTGTTCTGGATACGTGCGAGGACAGCGCCTGCGGCCCGAGCGAGCGGGGGTGGGGCCCCGAGAGCCAAGGAAATGTTCCGAGCGCGTCAGCGCGTGACAGCCTTGAGCCGTTGCGAGGCGCAAACGCGCCGAGCAACTGCGACGGGGGTGGGGTCCCCGGCGCAATAAGAAAAGGTGGGGCCCCACGCGGAGTAGACGATGTACGCGTGCCTTTATCGACCATCTGCGCCTAGCGCCTGCGGCCACGCCCCCCACGCGAGCGACAGCGAAGCGTGGGAGGCGTCAGCGAGCGGGGGTGGGGCCCCGCGAGAACGCGTGGGGGTGGGGCCCCACGCGCGTGCAGAAACGTTGGCGGCGATCGCGCAGGAATTCTCCCCGCGCTACGAGTGTCATCGCGACGATCTTGTGTCGATCGACGTCAGCGGGCTCGAGCGCTTGTTTCAGCGACGTTCTGTTCTGGATACGCCCGAGCGCAGCGCCTGCGGCTCGAGCGAGCGCGAAGGCGCGAGCGAGGCGAGCGGGGGTGGGGCCCCGCGAGTGTTGGAAAACGGCGCGAGGGCGTTGGCGAGCGGGGGGGCGGGGTCCCCAACGCGGCAGCCGCGTTGGGGTGCCGTTGGGGCCCCGCGATCTGTTTGGAAAACCATCGGCGAAGAGCTCCGGCGCGAAGCGGCGTCGCGCGGCGTCCGCGTCCACGTGGCGGTCGCCGGCACGCGCATGGCCGCGGTCATCCTCGCGCACGCGCGGCCGGGCGTGACGGTTGTTCCGTGCGGCGCCGAGGCTGACGCACTGGCGCCTCTACCGATCAACATTCTCGAAAAGTGTGAAGTCGGAAGTCTGAAGTCTGACGTTCAAACTTCAGACTTCAAACTTCAAACTTTCAGCCAGTGGGGCATTCGCACACTGGGAGAGTTAGCGGCGCTGCCATCCGCGGATCTCGCGTCGCGCCTCGGACGTCAGGCACTCATCTGGCAGGCCCTCGCGCGTGGAGACGATGTCCGGCCGCTCGTCCCGACGCTCGAGGACGAGCGGTTCGAGTCGTCACTGGAACTGGAGTGGCCGATTGAAGGGCTCGAGCCGCTGTCGTTCGTCCTCACGCGGCTGCTCGAGCCGCTGTCCACGCGTCTCGAGCGGCGCGATCGCGGGGCCGCGGTGCTGCACGTGCTGCTGCGGCTCGTCACCAAAGATTCGCACGCGCGGCGCCTCGAGCTGCCGACGCCGATGCGCGACGTGCGGACGCTGCGCACGCTCGCGCTGCTGGATCTCGAATCGCATCCGCCGGCCGCCGCGATCGATCGCGTCGCCATCGTCATCGATCCGACGCCGGGCCGCGTGCTGCAGCACACGCTCTTCACGCGCGCGCAGCCGACGCCCGAGCAGCTGTCGACGCTCCTCGCGCGTCTCAGTGCGTTGATGGGACAGGACCGTCTCGGCACGCCCGCAGTCGTCGATTCGTATCGTCCCGGTGCGTTCGCGATGGCGCCGTTCAAGACCGAGCACGAAAGCAACCGCGGAACACGCAGAGAACGGAGAGAAACATCCCACGTATCTGACACGGATCTGCGACGTCCTGTTCTGGATACGCGCGAGGACGACGGTCCGAGCGCGTCAGCGCGTGGGGGTGGGGCCCCACGCGACGTAAAAGAAGATGTTGTAAGCGCGCTGCGTCGATGTCGCCAACCAGTGCCGGCGCGCGTGGCGATCGACAACGGCCGTCCGGTCCGCGTCACCACCGATCGCCGCGGCTTCGTGGGTGGAAGCGTCGTGCAATGCGCCGGTCCGTGGAGAACGTCCGGTGAGTGGTGGGTCGGAGGGACGGGAGAAGATCAGCGACGTTCTGTTCTAGATACGCCCGAGCGCAACGGCGCGAGGGCGTCAGGCGTGGGGGTGGGGCCCCGCGCAAATGAAAAAAGTTGGAACCGCGACGAGTGGGATGTCGCACTCACCGACGGCGCCGTGTACCGCATTTTCCAGGACCGCGACACCGACGCGTGGTTCATCGATGCGATTGTGGATTGAGAGGAGCGACGCGATGACGATTGCCGAATTGCTGCTGCCCGAGTTCGATCAGGAAATGGCCATGACGCGGCGCGTGCTCGAACGCGTGCCCGACGACAAGTTCGGCTGGAAGCCGCATGACAAGTCGTTCTCGATGGGCGATCTCGGGAGCCACATCGTGAACATGATCAAATGGACCGACCCGACGATGAACCAGACCGAGTTCGATCTGGCGAGCGTGCCGATGGAAGAAATGACGAAGGCCGCGAAATCGAATGCCGAGCTGCTGTCCTGGTTCGACGCAAACGTCGCCGCGGTGCGCCCGATGCTCGCCAGACCCGACGCCGACTACTTCGTGCCATGGACCCTCCGGCAGGGCGCCAACGTCTTCTTCACCCTGCCGCGCTACACCTGCGTCCGCAGCTACTGCTTCAACCATCTCGTGCATCACCGCGCGCAGCTCGGGGTGTACCTGCGCCTGAACAACATTCCCGTCCCCGGGCCGTACGGGCCATCGGCTGATGAAATGTAAATCGCCGAGTCTTCGTCGTGTATGTCGAACTGCACACTGCGTCGGCCTTCAGCTTTCTGCAAGGCGCGTCGCTCCCCGAGGCGCTCGTCGATCGGGCCGCCGACCTCGGCTACTCCACGCTCGCGCTGCTCGATCGCGACGGCGTCTACGGCGCGCCGCGCTTCCATAAAGCGGCGCAAGCCGCCGGCATTCGCCCGATCGTCGGCGCCGAGCTGACCATCGCACAAGACGATCTGCGACGTTCTGTTCTGGATACACGCGAGGGCTACGGCCCGAGCGTGTCAGGCCTGGGAGTGGACCGCGATCAGCGACGTTCTGTTCTAGATACGCGCGAGCGCGACGGCGCGAGCGCGTCAGGCCTGGGGGTGGGGCCCCAGGCCAGTAAAAAAAGTTGGCCGAGCGCTGAAGCAACCTGGTTGTTGCCGGTGTTATGTGAAAGTCAAGAGGGCTATCGCAATCTGTGTCGTCTCATCACCCGGATGAAAATGCGCGCGCCGAAGGGCGAAGGCGCGCTCGCGCTCGAGGAGCTGGTCGGCTGCACGACCGGTCTGGTCGCGCTGGCGGGGCGCGCGGCGCTCGACGGCCGGCGCCACGGCGTCGGCGGCTTGCTCGATCGCCTCGTCGGGATCTTCGGCCGCGCGAATATGTACGTCGAGCTGCAGCGCCACTTCCGCCGCGACGAGGAGCGCGACAACGAGGCGCTCGTCGCGCTGGCGTCGGCCTTCAGCGTTCCGACGATTGCGACCAACGGCGTCCGCTTCGCGACGCCGTCCGAGCGGCCGCTGTTCGACGTGCTCACCTGCATCCACCATCACACCGACCTCGCCACCGCGGGACGCCGGCTCGCGCCCAACGCCGAGCGGTACCTCAAGCCGCCCGGCGAGATGGCGGAGCTCTTCCGCGATTATCCCGACGCCGTGGCGCGCACGCGCGAGCTCGGCGACCGCCTGCAGTACACGATGGCGGATCTCGGCTACCGCTTTCCCGACTACCCGGTGCCGCCCGGTGAGACGCAGACGTCGTTCCTGCGGAAAATCACCGAGGTCGGCGCCCGCGAGCGGTATCGCCCGTATCACGATCGGGCGCGCGCGCAAATCGCGCGCGAGCTCGATCTCATCGAGAAGCTCCAGCTCGCCGGCTACTTCCTCATCGTCTGGGACATCGTCAATTTTTCGCGGCAGCACGACATCCTCGTGCAAGGACGCGGCAGCGCGGCGAACAGCGCCGTCTGCTACAGCCTCGGCATCACCGCGGTCGATCCGGTCGGGATGGATCTGCTCTTCGAGCGGTTCTTGTCGGAAGAGCGCGGCGAGTGGCCCGACATCGATCTCGATCTGCCGAGCGGCGATCGCCGCGAGGAGGTCATCCAGCACGTCTACGAAAAATACAATCACGGGCAGGGCGCGGCCCCCGAAGGGCCCAGAGCAGCAATGACGGCGAATGTGATCACCTATCGCGGGCGCAGCGCGGCGCGCGAAGTGGGGAAGGTGCTCGGCTTCGATCTGGCGCAGATCGATCGGCTCGCGAAAATCATGAATCAGTTCGAGTTCGCCGATCCCGCCGACACGCTGCCGCGGCAGCTCTCGGCCGTCGGGCTCGATCTGAATTCGGATCGCGTGCGCCTGTTCGCGCGGCTCTGGAAGGAGATGCTCGATTTGCCGCGCCATCTCGGCCAGCACTCCGGCGGCATGGTGATTTGCCAGGGTCAGCTCGACGCCGTCGTCCCGCTCGAAAACGCGAGCATGCCCGGCCGCGTCGTCGTCCAGTGGGACAAGGACGACTGCGCCGACATGGGCATCGTCAAAGTCGATCTCCTCGGCCTCGGCATGATGGCGGTGCTGCAGGACTCGCTCGCGCTGGTGAATGGTGAAAGGGCAGGACAGGCAGGAGGGGCAGGACAGGCGGGATGGGAAGAGCCTCTCGATGAAAATCGACGACGTCCTGTTCTGGATACACGCGAGGGCCACGGCCCGAGCGTGTCAGCGCGTGGGGGTGGGGCCCCACGCGGAATAAAAATCGACCTCGCGCATCTTCCCGAGGATCCCGCGGTCTACAAGATGCTGCAGGCGGCCGACACGATCGGCGTCTTCCAGGTCGAGTCGCGCGCGCAGATGGCGACACTCCCGCGCTTGAAGCCGACGACGTTCTACGACCTCGTGGTGGAAGTGGCGATCATCCGGCCCGGACCGATCGTCGGGCAGATGGTGCATCCGTATCTGAATCGCCGCGCGGGACGTGAGCCGGTGCAGTACCCGCATCCGTCGCTCGAGCCGATCCTGAAGCGCACGCTCGGCGTGCCGCTGTTCCAGGAGCAGCTGCTGCGATTGGCGATGGTCGCCGCCGGCTTCACCGGAGGTCAGGCGGAGGATTTGCGGCGCGCGATGGGCTTCAAGCGATCCGAGAAGCGGATGCAGCAGATCGAGGTGCAGTTGCGCGAGGGCATGGCGCGGAAGGGGATTACGGGCGACGCGGCGGAGACCATCATCACGTCGATCACCTCGTTTGCGCTCTACGGCTTTCCCGAATCGCACGCCGCGAGCTTCGCGCTGCTCGCGTACGCGAGCGCGTATTTGAAGGTCCATTACCCGGCCGCGTTCTACACCGCGCTCCTCAACAATCAGCCGATGGGGTTCTATCATCCGTCGACGCTCGTCAAGGACGCGCAGCGCCGCGGCGTCCGCTTTCATCCGATCGACGTGCAGGTGTCGGACTGGAACTGCACGATCGAATCGGACGGCGCGATCCGTTTGGGGCTGCGGTACGTGCGCGGCCTGCGACAGGAGGTCGGAAAGAGAATCGAAAGCGTTTGCGCCGATGCCCTTCAGCGACGTTCTGTTCTGGATACGCGCGAGGGCAACGGCCCGAGCGCGTCAGGCGTGGGGGTGGGGCCCCACGCAAATAAAGAACGTTGGCGGTGTCCGAAGTGCGGCTGTGATGATCAGTCGATGCTCGAGCGCACGACGAACGGCGGTCTGTTCTGCAACGTCTGCTCGCACGAAGCACCAGCGGCCACACCAAACGGCCGCCGGTTCAAATCGCTCGACGAGCTCGTCGCGCGCACGGGTCTCCGCCGTGACGAGGTCGTGACCCTCGCCGATATCGGCGCGCTGAACGCGTTCGGCTACGACCGCCGCTCCGCGCTCTGGCAGGCCGAGCGCGCGGTCCGACCTTCCGGCGAGTTGTTTACGGCGTCCGCAACGATCAACGCAGAATCCGCGGAACTCGCAGAGCCTTGTGATCAAGAAATTTCTGCGGGTTCTGCGAGTTCTGCGTTGAATGTCGTGGACCGTTGTCCGTTGAAACCCATGACCGAGGCCGAGCGCCTCGTCGCCGACTACGCCGGCATGGGGCTGACCGCCGGCCGCCATCCGATGGCGCTCCGCCGCGACGATCTCGCGACGCGCGGCATCCTGCGCGCGTGCGATCTCTACACGACGCGGCAGGGACGCCGGGTCCGCGTCGCCGGCATGGTGATCACGCGCCAGCGTCCGGGGACCGCGAAAGGCTTCGTCTTCCTCACGCTCGAGGACGAAACCGGCATTGCGAACATCATCGTCCGACCCGATCTGTTCGCGCGCGATCGACTCGTCATCGTCGAAGAGCCGTTTCTGATCGTCGACGGTGTGCTGCAAAGCCAGGACGGCGTGACGTCGGTCCGCGCCGAGCAGGTGCAGGGCATGCGCGGCCTCGACATCGACTTCGACGCCCACGATTTTTATTAATCGCATAACAATTATGGCGTCCGCTTTGCAAAGTACTCATCGTTATGGTCGTGCTAACATGAAGCGAAAATGAGTAAGCCGTTCCGAATCCGCGTCAACTCAATCGCAGCCCGACCGCTGTCCTTTGAACAGACCGCGCGCAAGTACGGTGCGTCGACTGGCGAGGTCGCCGCCGTGCGCGCCTTCATCGCGAAGGATAGTGTCGTCACTTACACGGCCTCGAAACCGCGGGCAGGAAAATCAATCGCGATCCGAAGCCGTAAGTCCTCACTCAGCGGATCGCGTCGCTCGAGTGGTCGCAGGCACAAGTAGCGACTTCACTTGGGTGCGCGGCCTCGCGTCGTGCCGTCGGACGTTTTCATTAACATTCCATTCGATCGTCAGCACGAACGCATTTTCCTCTCGTTGATCGCGGGGCTCGCGTCGCTGGGCCTCAATCCACGATGCGTAGTCGAAGTTCCTGCCTCCACCGACCGATTACGACGCCTCCACTCGGTCATTCGACAATGCCCGTTTTCACTTCACGATCTGTCACGTGTTCAGACCTCCCGCTCTGGGCCGTTTCGCGTTCCACGGTTCAACATGGCGTTTGAACTCGGAATCGCCGTCGGCATCTCGCTGCTCGATACCGATGCCACGCACGAGTGGCGCGTTCTCGAACGCACTCCTCATCGACTGACACAATCCCTCAGTGATGTGGCTGGATACGATCCATCGATTCATTCCGGAACAGTCCGCGGAACGCTCGAAGTACTGCTCGACATCTTCGACCGCGCTCCTAATCCGCCTCTTGTAGAACTCAGCGATCTCCTGTGGGTGTACGGGAAGTTGAGACGATTTCGCAATACTCTTTCTGCGGACATTTACCGCCCGAGCTCTTATCGAAAGCTTGTATTGGCAGCCCGGGCCTTCGTCACCGAACGCACTGTTAACCGCAGATAGCGCGGTCGCGATTCCGCGCGTAACATTACCTCTATGCGCCTCTCGTCGCTCCGGTTGGGGGGATCCATCGCGGCTTGGTTGATCGCCGGCGTCGCCGCGTCGCCGCCGCAGTTGAGCGACGTCTCAGCCGATCTGGTCCGTGAGCCGGCGTTGCAGTACTTCACCAAGCCGACCACTGACGCGGTTGCGCGGCTGAATGCCGACCTCCAGCGCGGCGCCGCGCGTCTCACCTTCGACGACACCGGCGGCTATCTGCCGTCGATTCTCGACGCGCTGCATCTGGCGAGCGAGTCACAAGTGCTCATCTTCTCGAAGACCAGCGTGCAGTCGCGCTTCATCCACCCCCGCAACCCGCGCGCGCTGTATTTCAACGACACGGTCACGGTCGGCTACATTCCCGGCGCGGATTTCCTCGAGTTCGCCGCCGAGGATCCGCAGCAGGGCGTCATCTTCTACACGCTCGACCAGCGCCGCGCCGAGCAGCCCGCAATCGAGCGGCGCGACTTCTGCCTCGGGTGCCACAACGCGAACGCGACGCTCGATGTGCCCGGCATGCTGGTGCGCAGCGTCGTCACGACCGCAACCGGGAACACCGCGCCGCGCTTCGGCAACTACGTGGCCGACCATCGCAGTCCGTTCGTGGAGCGCTGGGCAGGCCATTACGTGACCGGACGCCACGGCGCGATGACCCATCTCGGCAACGCGGCGCTCGTCACCAGCAGCGATCCCGACACGCTGACAACCACCGAGACGATGAACGTGCAGTCGGTGAAGGATCGCATCGAGAGCGAGCGGTACGTCTCGCCGCACAGCGACATCGTCGCGCTGCTGGTCTTCGAGCATCAAATGCGGATGACGAACCTGCTGACGCGCATCGGCTGGGACACGCGCGTCGCGCTGCAGGCCGGCCGTCCGGACGCCGCGGCGATGATCAGCCGCGCGGCGGCCGACGTCGTCGACTACCTGCTGCTCGTCGACGAGACCCCGCTGCCGGATCGCGTCACGGGTACGTCAGGGTTCGCGGAGAAGTTTTCCGGGGAAGGGCCCGCGGATCGTCAGGGCCGATCGCTGCGGCAGCTGGATCTCTCGACGCGGCTCCTCCGGTATCCGTGCAGCTACATGATCTACGCCGACGCCTTCGACGCGCTTCCGTCCGAGGCGAGCGACGCGATCTACCGGCGCCTGTGGGACGTGCTGTCGCGCCGTGAGACCGGCGCGAAATACGCGCGGCTCTCCGCCGCCGATCGCCGCGCCATCGTCGAGATCCTGCGCGACACGAAGAAAAACCTCCCCGATTACTTCCAGCCGATCAACCGCTGATACGTCTAAACAGTCGGAGGCTTCCATGCGAACGCTCCTGATCTCGGTGTTGGCCGCGACCGCGCTCGTCACCTATCGATCGGCGATGCTCGCGGCGCCCCAGCAGACGACGGCCTATCCGGGCCAGATGACGGAGGCCCGCGTCTGGATTCAGAACCGTCCCGACCATGGCGAAGCGATCCCGGTGAGGCTGGAAAGCGCGTCGCGCGAGCTGCCGCCGCTTCGCGTCCACGTCGTCAACGCCCAGAACACGCCCGTGTTCGACGACCCGATCCGCGTCCGCCTCGTGCCGCAGACGTGGGAGTATCAGAGCGTGGTCGTACCGGCCAACCAGGACGTGGCGCGCAGGCTGAACGAGCTTGGCCCGCTCGGTTGGGAGACGACCGGCGTTGCCTTCGCCGCGGCCGATGGCGCCAAGACGATTGTGTTGAAGCGCCCGCGCCCGTAGAGATGTTTCGGCAGACAGAAGGTCACTAAACGGAAAACTATTTCGGACCGAAAGAGATCATTGCGGTCTTTGCGAGCGTTCGTCAAGGGCCTCCGCTGCCGAGGTCGGCACGGAAACTGATAGCACCAGAGGCGAATGCTCAAAGTCGACCTTCATACACATACGTCAGACGATCCAGTCGACCGGATCCCTTATACAACGACCGAGCTCATCGACCGCGCGGCGCGGCTCGGCTATGACGCGCTGGCGGTCACGCTGCACGAACGCCAGTTGGACCTCGGCTGTTTCGAGTCGTACGCCGCCGAGCGCGGCATTGTCCTCATTCCCGGCATCGAGCGGACGATCGGCGGCAAGCACGTGTTGCTCCTGAACTTCGACGGCGGCACCGAAGATGTCCGCTCGTTCGACGATCTCGCGCGGTTGAAACGCCGGCGCGCGGGGCTCGTCGTCGCGCCCCATCCGTTCTTCCCGTCGACCTTCTGCCTCTGGTCGGATCTCGATCGCTACGCGCATCTGTTCGACGCCGTCGAGTACAACGCGATGTTCACGCGCCTGGTGAATTTCAACCGTCCGGCGGAGCGGTGGGCCGCGCGGCACGGCAAGCCGATGGTCGGCAACGGCGACGTGCACCGGCTGCGGCAGCTCGGGACGACCTACTCGCTGGTCGATGCCCCGCGCGATGCGGACGCGATCTGCGCGGCGATTGCGGACGGCCGCATCGTCGAGGTCGTCAGCCGTCCGCTCGCCTGGACCGAAGCCGCCAGTATCATGTCGGATCTGTACGGATGGCGAAGCCACGCTGGACCGCGGGTCCACACGACGCCGGCCTCAGACTCGACAAGTATCTCGCTGCCGCAGAGCGTCTAGGCTCGCGCGCGAAGGCGGCCACTGCGCTCGAGCGCGGAAAAGTCTTCATCAACGATCGCGAAGCATCGGCCGCCGATGCGGCGACGCGCCTCACGGCCGGCGACGTCGTGCACGTGTGGATGGATCGGCCCGGCACGGCGAAGCGCCGCGCCACGCTCGGCGACGAACGCGACCTGCCGATCCTCTACGAAGACGACGCGCTCATCGTGCTGAACAAACCGGCAGGCGTGCTCGCGGTGCCGCTCGAGCGGCGCGAGGGCGCGCGATCGGTGTTCGAAGATCTGAAGGCCTATCTGAAAACGCGGCGCAAGCCGCGACCGTTCGTCGTCCATCGCATCGACCGCGACACGTCCGGCCTCGTCGTCTTCGCGAAGACCGCGGCGTCGCAGGCGCAGCTCAAGGAACAGTTCAAGCGTCACCGCGCCGAGCGCGTGTATCGCGCGCTCGTGTACGGGCAGCCGAATCCCGCGTCCGGGACATGGCGCGATCGCCTCGTGTGGGATACGAAGGCACTGATTCAGAAGGAAACGCATCCGCGGGATCCGCGCGGCAAGGACGCGATCTGTCACTACCGCCTCGTCGAGCCGCTGGGACGCGCGTCGCTCATCGAGGTGACGCTCGTCACGGGACGGCGAAATCAGATCCGCATCCAGGCGCGCTTACGCGGCCACACGCTGGTCGGCGAGCAGCGCTACACGTACGGGCCCGACACGCTGCGTCCCATCGCATTTCCGCGTCAGGCGCTGCACGCCTTCCGGCTGACGTTCTTGCATCCTGCTGACGGCCGCGAGCTGCGCTTCGAAGCGCCGCTCCCGGACGACATGAACCGCCTCGTCGCGCAGCTGCGCCGCAGCCACGGGTAATTGTCACAATCTGTGACAATTCAGTCGCTATGGGTTCACCGTCATCGCCGCGCTCTTTCTCACGCCGTACACCGTCGCGTAGATCGACGCGCCCGTACGCGCCGCCGGGCGCGACGTGCGCACGCTGAATGAACCTGTCGTCGCACCGGCCGGAATCGTCACGCTCGACACCGTCGGCGCCGCGACCGACGCGCTACTGCTCGACATGAGACGACGATGCCGCCCGACGGAGCCGCACACTCGAGGGTGACCGTCGCGCTGACCGTCGTCCCGCCTGTCGCTGGATTGGGCGAGAGTGCCAGCGTCTTGGCGCGGATCGGCCGCACCGTCACGTTCAGCGTTTTCGACACGCCACCGAAATTGGCCGTGACCGCGCCCGCGTCGTTCGTCGTCACCGTCTTCGTCGTGACGGTGAACGTGGCCGACGTGGCCCCGGCGGGAACAGTGACGCTGGCCGGTACGATCGCCATCGAATTCGCGTTTGCCAGAGGAACGCGTGCCGTCCGCTGCTGGCGGTGTCCGAGGTGCCGACGATGTCACCGCGCGAGTTGATGTCGAGCCCTTCGCGGCTCTTGCCTCCGAGCGTGCCGAGATCGGTGAGCGCGCCGTTCGCGTACAGAAACGCATGTGTGGTCGTCTGATCGCCAAGCGCCGACGTTCCGGCGATTTGGTCGTTGTAGTTCGCTGCATTCGCGACGCTGTTGCCGCCGAACGATCCGAGGTTGGTCGCCACACCGTCGCGGAACGAGAACGCGCGGCAGGACGCATTGCCCGAGGTGCACGCGTACCCGACTATCAAACCGCCCCGGACCGCTCTCGCCACGCTGTCTCCGCCCCAATCGAACGCCAGCCGCGACATTGCGCCGCTGGTGAACGCAAACGCCTGCAGACGCGCATCGCCGGTTGTCTTCGAGGCGCCCACGACGATCCCGTACTCCGTCCCGTACGCGGCGCTCGATGTGCCGCCCAACGTGCCGAGATCGACCATCCCGCCTGCTCCGTAGAGGCTGTAAGAAAACGTGTGTTCCTGGCCCGACGCGGTCTGCGCCTGGCCGACGCGAAATGCCTGATACACGCCGGTCGACGTCTGCGCCTGGCCGACCATCGTCCCGCCATATTCGGACACGTCTGAAGCCGCCGCAGACGATCCGCCGAGCGTTCCGAGATCGGCAATCCCATATTGCGCGGCGGATTGAGTGGGGACGTCAGCACTGCACAGCGCGACCACGATGCCGACGAGCGCGAGACGGACGCTGAGCGGGATCGACTTGCGACCTTGACCCGAAACCATGAACGAACCTCCGAGCCCGATGAACGCCGACCGCAATGAAACGCCCAGCAGGAAGCTGGGACCTGAGCGCGTCGGATGGTGCAAGGCGGACACCGCGACCGCGTCGATGGAACCGTCTGCGATCGGCGCTGATTTTCCGGGGTGATCCTCGTGCTGAGCTCCGCGCCAGCCCCCTAACAGCCGCGCCCGTATTTCGAACGGCCCCGGTGGCGGTGTGCCGAGAAAGACTGGCGTCGCCAACTACTGAGTTCGTGATCGGCTGAGCCGTTTCGCGACACGCACTCGCCAAACACAGCGTCTATTGCACGGATTCGCGGTGGCACCGCACTTGCGGAATGACGATTTCGGAGGTGTCCCGTGGAAGCAACGAGCGCGCACGCGCCTGTTGAGACCGTAACGGCGTCCACCGAGCCCGTCGACGCGCCGTCACCCGAAACCGGTGCTCACGGCGTGGAAGTCACGTCGACGATGGTCCACATTCACGACGTCAGCATCGAACGCGCGGCGGTCGTGAAATACCTGGAAAGCATCGCGCCGGGCAAGCAGGAGATCGCGCTCGTCCACGCGTTGGAGGTCGGCATCACCGAGCTCCTCGCCCGCCGCGCGCGCTTCCGCCCGACCTAGTCAGACTGGAGTCCGTACTGGAGTCTGACTGGACTCCGTACTGGAGTCTGACTTCGGTCAGAGCTCAGTGACTCGAAACCCGCGGTCCTCAGTGACTTCGACGCGGAACAACTGATCGAACCCTTCGGCCAGCGTGGGCCGCTCGAGCCGTTTGGCGACCGTGAAAATCGCCACGTTCGGAACCTTGCTGCGCCCGGCACGCTCGGCATTGCGCGCGACCGCGACGCGCGTCGTCACATCCACGAAATAGCCGACGACCTGTGCGCCCCGCGCGCGGGCGGCGCTGATGATCGGCGCACGCTCCGCGACGGTCGGATGCGTGTTGTCGACGACGACCGACTGGCCGGCGGCGAGCGCCTCGTCGATGAGGCGCCGCTGCCGCGCGTCACGGCCGCTCGCGTTCGGCCAGAGATCCTTGCTGATGTGCGTGTGGGTCGCGGCGAAATGGCGCCGGTGGAAGCTCGTCTTACCGGCGCCCGGCAGTCCAATCAGGATGACGCATTCGAGCACGCCCGCTGTCGCTCGGCTAAAGAGCGCGTGAAGAAATCACGTACAACGCAGAAACCGCTGAACCCGCAGAGAAACATGCTTGAGGTCTTTCTGCGTGTTCTGCGAGTTCTGCGTTCAACGTCGGTATTCCTTCACAACCTCTAAAGCCGTCGCGCTACATTCGTCCGTGAAGTTTCGCGCGACGGCGATGATTCAGTGCGTGCCGCGCGTGCCGGGCGCGACGTGCTTGTAGACTTTTCCGCCTTTCATGACGAACGCGACGCGTGTCACGGCTGTGATGTCGCTGAGCGGATCGCCTTCGACGGCGACGAGATCCGCTTCGAAACCGGGCGCGAGCGTGCCGATCGTCTTGTCGAGGCGCATCGATTTCGCGGCGAGCGACGTCGCTGACACGATCGCGTCCATCGGCTTCTGATTGCCCTGGCGCACGCGCTCGACGATCTCGTCGGCGTTGTGGCCGTGCGCGCCCGCGACGGCATCGGTTCCGAGAACCATCTTGAGGTTCGGGGTCGCGACCGCCTTCTTGATCATGTCTCGATTGAGGCCGAGGCCCTTTTCCATGTACGCGAAGCCTTCCTCGTTGTAGTTGCCGATGCCGAGGAACTTCGCTTTGTTCGTGAGATAGTTCTGCAGCACCACGCCGATGTTCGGATCGAAGTACACGCCTTTGTCCGCCATCAGCTTCAGCACTTCGTCGTTGGCGAAGACGCCGTGCTCGATCTGCTGACAGCCGGCGTTCACCGACGCTTTGATCGACTCCGGGCTGTGCGCGTGGACCATCGTCCGCATGCCGATGGCGTTGGCCTCGCCGCACACCGCCTGCAGCTGCTCGTCGGTCATCGTCTGCTTGCCGCCGTCGCGAATGCTGGCCGACGCGAAGATCTTGATGACGTCGGCGCCGTCCGCTTTGAGCTGACGCACCTTCTCACGAATCTCCGCCGGCGTTCCGCTGCGTTCGTTGAGCTGACGGATGGACGTGAGAATGCGCGGACCCGGCAGCACGCCGCGCGCGATCGCGTCGCGTAGATCGACGTCGCTCGCCGACCCTGGACTTTGAATGGTCGTGAAGCCGGCCATCAACGTCGTGTACGCGTTCTCGGCGCTGTAGAGGATTTCGCTCGCCGGCGATCCCGCGCCGGCGGCATAGCGGCCGTCCTTGTCGAAGTGCCACGCGACGTGGGCGTGCACGTCGATCATGCCCGGCAGTACCGTGAGTTGTCCGAGGTTGTAACTCGCAGGACCGGCATTCCCGGTGTCGATCGACGTGATTTTGGATCCCTGCACGATGATCGTCGCGTTCCGCACCACCTTGCCGGTGCCGTCGAGGATGGTCGCGGCGCGGATGCGAATCGCTTGATCCTGTGCAGAGAGGGTCGCCGCCGCCGCTACGATCGACGCAAAGAGAACAATCTTCATTCGCATGGCGCGCATTATAATCCCCTCACTCGCGCCATGTTGAAGCCGATCACCGCCTTGCTCGTCGCGGCAGCATTCGTTTCGCTTGCGCCAGACGCGCCGATGGTCGAATGGCCATTCTACGGCGGCGATCCGGGCGGCACGAAATACTCGCCGCTGACCGACGTCAACACGTCGAACGTCTCGCGCCTCGGCGTCGCGTGGGAATGGAAGACGGGCGAGAAAGCGCTCGCCCAGTTCGGCACGCGTCCCGGCAACTTTCAGGTGACACCGCTGATGATCGACAACGTGCTGTACTTCAGCACGCCCTATAACCGCGTCGTCGCGCTCAACGCCGACACCGGCGCGGAGTTGTGGTCCTACGATCCGAAACCGTACGAGGAAGGGCAGCCGCCAAACGGCACCGGCTTCGTGCACCGCGGCGTCGCCGCGTGGCGCGATCGCACGGCGGGCAACAAGCTGCGCATCTTTATCAATAGCCGCTACCGGCTCATCTGCCTTGACGCGGCGACCGGTCAGCCCGTCGATTCGTTTGGCCGGAACGGCGTCATCGATTTGAGCGAGGGTCTCGTCTGGGCGATCAACAAACTCCACTACACCAACACGTCGCCGCCCGTCGTCTACAAAGATTTCGTGATTCTGGGCAACGGCGTTGGCGATCGACTGGTCTATCGCAACGATCCGCCCGGCGACATCCGGGCGTTCAACGCGCACACCGGCAAGCAGATCTGGACGTTCCACACGATTCCGCAGCCGGGCGAAACGGGCAACGACACGTGGCAAAACGATTCGTGGAGCTTCACCGGCCACACCAACGCGTGGCCGCCAATGTCGCTCGACGCCGAGCGCGGGCTCGTGTACGTCCCGCTCGGCACGCCGAGCAACGATTTCTTCGGCGGCCGCCGTCCCGGCGCGAATCTGTTCGCCGAATCGATCGTGTGTCTCGACGCGAACACCGGCGCGCGCAAGTGGCACTACCAGCTCGTTCATCACGGGTTGTGGGACTACGACAACCCGTCGCCGCCGAGCCTCGTCACGATCAAAGTCGACGGACGTACGATAGAAGGCGTTGTCCAGCTCACCAAGCAGGGCTTTGCGTTCGTCTTCGATCGCGTGACGGGGAAGCCGGTGTGGCCGATCGAAGAGCGTCCCGTGCCGGCGAGCGACGTCGAGGGCGAGCGCGCGTGGGCGACGCAGCCGTTTCCGACCAAACCGCCTGCGTTTACCGAGCAGGGCGTGACATCGGACGATGTGATTGATTTCACGCCGGAGCTGAAAGCGGCGGCACAAGAAGAGTTGAAGAAGTACCGCATCGGCCCACTGTTCACGCCGCCGAGCCTTCGCGGCACGGTGCAGCGTCCCGGTCTCATCGGCGGCGCGAACTGGGGAGGGTCCGCGTTCGACGCGAAGAGCGGCGTGCTGTTCTTCAAGACGACGAATCAGGCAGCGGTCACGCGCGTCGGCGCGCCCGATCGCTCCAGCGCGAACCCGCGCGCATCGGAGGTCGACGCCGAGCTCGTGCGCGTCGGCGACACGAACGCCGAGTTCATGAACGGCTTGCCGCTGCTGAAGCCCCCGTATGGTCATCTCGTCGCGCTGGATCTGAATCGCGGCGCGATCAAGTGGCGCGTGCCGTTCGGCGATACACCGTCGATTCGCCGCCATCCCGCGCTCAAGGACGTGAAGTTGCCGGCCGTCCTCGGCGCCGCGGGCGCGCCCGGCGTTCTGGCCACCGCTGGAGGACTCGTGTTTGCCGGCGGCGGCGACGTGGCCTTTCACGCGGTCGACGCGGCGACCGGCACCGAGCTGTGGCAGACACCGATGCCGCGACGCGCGAATGGGACGCCGATGACGTACCGCTCGCGCGCCGGCCGTCAGTTGGTCGTCGTCGCCACGGGCGGCGGCGAGGATGCGTCGTTGGTCGCGTTTGCGTTGCAGACGACCGGTCCGGCTGACCGCCTCCGCCAAGGCTACGGCGGTCCGCCGAAGCTTCATGCGAAGGCGGAAGCCGGACCACACCGATGAGGGGTTGGGATCCGGCGCTCGTACTTTCGGTGGCGGCCGGCTTTAGCCGGCCTCTTGGAGGCTCACATTGATTGCGTTGCTTCTTGCTCTCACGCTCGCGGCTCCCGGCTCCGTGTCCGGCGTCGTGAAGGATTCCACCGGCGCCGTCGTCACGGGCGCGTCCGTGGTCGTGAAACCGATCTCAGGGTCGGAGCATGTCGCGACGACCGGGGCCGATGGGCGATTCACCGTTGACATGCCGGTGGACGGCGACGTGACGGTCATCGTGCGGGCCGGCGGCTTCGCCGAGAAATCGCAGCGCGTCGGCAGCGGCGACCGCGGTCGTGAGATCGAGATCGTGCTGCAGCCGGCGACGCTGCTCGAGACGGTCACGGTCACGCCCACTCGCACGGAACAACGGCTGGGAGACGTGCCCGCGAGCGTCAGCGTGTTGACGAGCGAACAGATCCAGGCGTCGCCGGCACTCATGGCCGACGACGTGCTTCGCCAGAATCCGACCTTCAGCCTTTTCCGCCGGGCAAGCAGCCTCGTCGCCCAGCCGACCACGCAGGGTGTGTCGCTCCGCGGGATCGGGCCGAGCGGTCAGAGCCGGACGCTCGTGCTGCTCGACGACATTCCGTTCAACGATCCGTTCGGCGGCTGGGTGTACTGGAGTCGCGTGCCGCTTGTCAGCGTCGATCGGATCGAGATAACCGAGGGCACGAGCTCGAGCCTCTACGGAAATTACGCGATGGGCGGCGTCATCAACATCATTACGAGCCGGCCCACGCGGCGCACGATCGAGCTCAAGCCGCAGTACGGCAACCGAAACAGCCCCAAAGTCGACTTTTTCGCCAGCGACAGATGGAACAAGGTTGGCGCGGCGGTCGAAGGCAGTTTCTTGAATACGGATGGATTCCCCATCGTTGCCGCGAGAGAGCGTGGACCGATCGACAACAACGCCAACGTGAACTACAGGAACGTGAGCGTCAAACTCGAGTACACGCCGACCGACCGGATCAACGCGTTTTTCAGGACCGGATACTTCACCGAGAATCGGATCAACGGAAAGGTCGGCGAAGTCAACGACACCAGGTGGACGACGGTGAACGGCGGCGTCCGCATGCGGATGCCGGACGGCAGCGATCTTCAGGGCCGCGTGTTCGTCGACGTTCAGAAGGCGCACTTCAACTTCCTGGCGGTGACCAACGCGGCCACGACAAGAAACCTCGTCCGCCTGGCGACCGATCAACATGTGCCGACCAACGGTGTGGGCGGCATGGCGCAGTGGACCAAAGCCGGCGGCGGAGCCCATCTCTTCAGCGCAGGAACCGACTGGCGATGGGTCGACGGCGACAGCCGGGAGGATGCGTTCGTGGCCGCAGTCCCCACCGTCATCGTGCCGCCCGTCACGCAGCAGGCGACGCTGTCGGTCCAGCGTATTTCTGGAGGGACTCAGCAAAGCCTTGGAGCGTTCGTGCAGGACATTCTGACGCCGACCTCGAAGCTCGTGCTCACGCTCAGCGCGCGCGTCGATCACTGGCGGAACTACGACGGCCACAACCTGGAGACCACGGTGGCGACTGGCCTGCCGACCGCCAATCATCGTCCGTCCCTTCTGGACAGAACCGACACGGTCGTCAGCCCGCACATCGGAGCGCTCTACCACGTGTCAGATCGCGTGACCGGATGGGGCGCGGTGAATTCGGGATTCCGGGCGCCGACGCTCACCGAGCTGTACCGCCAGTTCTCGGTGGGCGCCGTCACAACGCGTCCGAACGATCAACTTGGCCCCGAGCGTCTGGTGGGAGGGGAAGCAGGAATCAATGTCGCACCGGCGCGTAACGTGTCGGTCCGCCTCACATGGTTCGACAATCGCGTCAGGAACCCGGTATCGAACGTCACGCTCACCGCGACCTTGGCGCAGAAGCAGAACCTCGGGCGGACTCGCGTCCGGGGCATTCAGAGCGACGTGGAGTACCGCCTCGGCGCATCCTGGAGATTCTCGGGCGCGTATCTGTACGACCAGGCGACGGTCACCGATGGCGGCGTCGCGAATGCCGCGCTGGTCGGAAAGTTCCTGCCGCAGGTGCCCAAGCACCGAGGATCGATGCAAGTGATCTACTCGAATCCCAGGTACGCGAGCGTGGCGCTCGGCCTCCAATTCGCCGGGCTGCAGTTCAACGACGATCTCAACGTGAATTTCATTCCGGCGGCAACGTTGACCGAAGCGGGGTACGATGCCTCCACCGGCCCGGGGTTGCCGGGATATGCCATGGTCGATGTCACGGCATCGCGCGACCTTGGACGCAACCTTCAAGTGTTCGTCGGCGTGCAGAATCTGCTCGACCAGGTGTACTTCGTCCAGACGAATCCGTCGACGATCGGCACGCCGCGGCTCGTCAACGGCGGGATCCGCGTCCGCTTTGCGGGACGCTAAAGCAGCCGCGGAACTCGCAGAGATCGCAGAGAAAGAAAGGCTTACTTTGCGTGCGTAGCGAGCTTTGCGGTTGAGCTAACGTCCCCGTCGAGATGGCCAGCAACTTGCTGGCGCGGCATATTGATGAAACTCATCATTCAACCTGATTCCGGCGTCGCGCCCATCGTCACCGCCATCAAGCAGGCGAAGAAGACGATCGATATCCTGATCTTCCGGCTCGACCGCTATGAAATCGCACGCGCACTCGGCGAGGCGGTGACCCGTGGTGTCCACGTCCGCGCTCTTACGGCACACCAGAACCGCGGCGGCACCAAAGGTCTGCGTAAGCTCGAGATGCGGTTGCTCGAAATGGGCGTGACCGTCTCCCGGACCGCGGATGACCTGATCCGGTATCACGGCAAGATGATGATTCTCGACAGTCGTGTCCTGCACGTGTACGGATTCAACTTCACCGGCCTCGACATCGAGAAGAGCCGCAGCTTCGGCCTCGTCACCAAGAACGACAAGTTAATCAAGGAGGCGATGAAGCTGTTCGAGGCCGACTTCGAGCGGCAGCCCTACATCCCCGGCTACGACCGCTTTGTGGTCAGCCCGGAGAACGCGCGCGAGCGTCTGGTCAATTTCATCAAAGGCGCGCGCAAGGAGCTGCTGATCTACGACCCGCAGGTGACCGACGATGCGATGCTGCGGCTCCTCACGGAGCGGATCAAGGCGGGCGTCGACGTGAAGATCATCGGCAAGGTCGAAGCGAAGTGGAACATCAACGGCGAGAAGTACCCGGGCAAGCGCCTGCACATCCGCGCGATGATCCGCGACGGCAAGCGCGGGTTCCTCGGCAGCCAGAGCCTGCGGCGTCTCGAGCTCGAGAAGCGCCGCGAGGTCGGCGTCGTCATCACCGACGAGAAGGTGATCGGCGAGATGCAGGCCGTGTTTGAACACGACTGGGCGCAGACCGAGAGCGGCCGCAAGGAACGGAAGAAAGAAAAGAAAGCCGAAAAGAAGGAAGTGAAGCAGCTCGCGAAAGCGTCGTGATCGCTCGGCTAAAGCCTTGTGAAAGAATCACGTTGAACGCAAAGATCGCAAAGCGCGCAAAGCATCTTGTTCGAAGAGATTCTTCTTTGCGGTCTTAGCGGCCTTTGCATTCACGTGATTTCTTCACATCCTCTAAAGCCTTCGCGCTACGGCTGGACGGGTGCGGTCTTCGTAGCGCGAAGGCTTTAGCCGAGCGTCCTGCGGCGATCTCCAGAAATCCATCGTCGACACGCGGTGCACGCAGCCGACAGTGCAGTACGGCGCGCATGACTTCGGCGTCGCGAACTCGCGGCGGATGTCGTCGATGGTGTAGGTGTCGAGCGGTACCGCGGGATAGCCGCGCTGCTGCGAGCAGTAGTGGACCAGGCCGTCCTCGCACACGTAGAGATAGCGCGCGCCCGCACGGCATCGCCAGTCGTTCGGTTTGCCGTCCGCCAGGTTGTCCTGAAAGCTGCGAATCCCCGAGTAGAGATTCTTCAAGACCTGTCCCGCGCCGTTGATGGCCGCGGAGACCTCGTCGTACACCTTGCGCTCAACGGGGCCCAGCGGTTTCAGTCGTCCCGATCCGTCGTGGATGATGCCGATCGACGTCGAGAAGCCGAGCGCGCGTGCGCGCGTGTTGATCGTCCGCGCGTCCTCGGGATTCTTGATCCCGCCGCCGAGGACCGAGTTGATGTTCACGTCGAAGGTCGCGTGCGCTTTGAGGTCCTGCAGCTTCTTGTCGAGCAGCCGCAGGCTCTTCTTCGAGACTTCGTCGGGCTCGACGTTGTCGATGCTGATCTGCAGGAAGTCGAGCCCCGCGCGATTCAGTTCCTCGATACGTTTCGGCACCAGGAAGTAGCCGTTGGTGATGAGCCCGGCCATCATGCCGCGCGCGCGGATGTGCGCGATGAGCGCGTCGAGATCCGGGTGCAGCATCGGCTCGCCGCCGCTGAACGCGACCACCGACGTCTTCAGCGCGGCGAGCGTGTCGATGCGCTGCTTCATGACGTCGAGCGGGACCGGCGCGGACACTTTGTCGTACTCGTTGCAATAGCCGCAGTCGATGTTGCAGCGGCGGATCGGGATGATCTGCACGAGCAGCGGATGCGCCGTGTGCACCAGTCCGCGGACGAACTCCCGCAGCGACCGGACCTTACGGTGTGCAGTTGTGAGCGGAGCCAATCCAAAAATTATAGCATCAGCCCGCCGACGCCTCGGCCGGCCGCAGGCGCTTCATCCGCTGACCGAGCTTCAGCGAGCCGTTGAAGATCGACCCGACCGGGATGAGCCCGAAGAGGTGATGCCGCGCGACGGCCGCGAGGCCCGCTGACGCGATGCAGCCGCAGTTGCTGCAGTCGGGATTGCCGCCGAACTGGCACGGCGTGATCCGTGTCGTGAGATCCGCCGAGATGGTCATCGTCGTGCGCGCGAACACGCACTCGTCGGGAGAATCCGGCGGATCCGCGTAGACCTCGATGAGGCCCTTCGGCAGCGCGAGCTTCGGGAAGCGCAGGCGCAGCGCGAGCAGATCCGCGACGACGCGCTCGCGATCGGCAGGTCGTAGCCGCTCGTCCGAGATCTCGCCAATCTGCGGCGTGTAGAGGCTGCACCAGATCTTCTCGACTTCGGTCCGCTCCGACCAGAAGCGCAGGAACTCTTCGATGTAGCCGGCGCGCTGCACCTGCTGTCGCGTCACCGTGCAGTGCACGGTGATTTTGTGACCGGCGATGTGCTTCAGGATGCGATCGTAGGTGGCCGGCGTCCGGCGCGCGTCGTGCTCCGGCTGCAGGCCGTCGATCGACACGACGATGGAGAAGCGCGGCAGGCCGTGCCAGTGTTTCGGAATTTCGCGCACGGCGCTCGTCACGAGCTGCGTGTAGATGCCGCGGCTTGCCAGAATCGGCAGCAGCGTGTCGAGCTCGCGGTAGCGGACCAGCGGTTCGCCGCCGACGATCGACAGGTGGAGAGGCCGGTAGCGATCGATGAGGCCGAGGACGCCGTCGACGAGCTGCTGGCCCTTGAAGTCGCGAACCTCGCGAAGCGTGATGTCGCCGCCGAGATGATCGTCGCCGTACGCGTAGCAGCCCGGGCAGTGCAGCGGGCACTCCCGGGTGATCTCGACCGACAGGGCGGGGATGTGCCCGGTGAGGATGCGTCCCCACGCAGCAATAATTCCTTCCATGGCCACACTATAGCATTAGGATTCGAGCGGGGCGCCGGGCCCCGCGCGAGAATAAAAAAAATGCAACGACGCACGCTCCTCCAATGGGTCGCATCGTGTGCAGCCGTCCTGCCGTTCCAGCGTCTTCGTCTGCTGGCGCAGCCGCGCGAGCTGACGCCTGATGCGATCGCGATGCTGCACGAAATCTCGCCGACCGTGCTGCCGGCGTCGCTTGGCGCCGAGCGCGTGCGCGCGACGGTGGACAAGTTCGTGCAGTGGACGCGCGGCTATCGCGAAGGCGTCGCGATGACGCACGGCTACGGCCATCCGCGACTCCAGAAAACGGGCGCGTCGCCGGTCGCAGGTTACGTGTCGCAGCTCGCGGCGCTCGACGCGGACGCGCGCGCCAAAGGCGGACGCTGGTCGTCGCTCGGTCTCGAGACGCGGCGCACGCTGCTCGATGCCGCGCTCACGAAGGCCAGCGTGCGCGCGCTCCCGCCGCGCCCGATGGGCCAGCACGTCGTCGCCGACCTGATGGCGTTCTATTTCCGCAGCAGCGAAGCGAACGACGTCTGCTACAGCGCGATGATTCAGCGCGAGGTGTGCCGACCGATTGCGGTCACGATTCGGAGACCGGAGCCGCTACGGTGAAACCGCTTTCTTTCTTGTATCGCGTGGGGCCCCACCCCCACGCGCTGACGCCCTCGCGCCGTAGCGCTCGGGCGTAACTTTCAATGGCCGCGGGCGCCTTCGGCGCTCACGCGGCCGGCGGTGATGAGGGATCGCAGACGTTCTGTTCTTGATACGCGCGAGCGGTTTACGCCGCGAGCGCGTCAGGCGTGGGGGTGGGGCCCCACGCCATAAGAAAAGAGACTCAGATGCCTGTCCACGAAACCGACATCTGCATCATCGGCGGCGGCATCACCTCCGCGATGCTCGCCCAGAAGCTCTCCGAGCTTCGGTCCGGCGTCCACGTCACTGTCGTCGAAGCCGGCCGATCGATTTTCGACACGCAGAACCGTGGCCGCTATCGCGAGCGCGCGAACGACTACGGCGAGCATCCGTGGCACGACGACTACATCGAGGATCAGCAGGCGGCCGGCATCATCTCCATGACGATGGCGGTCGGCGGCCTCGCGCTGCACTGGGGCGGCGCGTGCAATCGGTTTTCAGAAGAGGACCTGCGGCTCGAGTCGATGTACGGGCTCGCGTACGACTGGCCGATCGAATGGCAGGATCTCGAGCGCTACTATTGCGAGGCCGAGCGCCGTCTGAACGTGAGCGGCGAGCCGAGCGCGTACGCAGCCGATCGCCGATCGCAACCGTACCCGCAGGGACCGATCCCGCTCTCCTACAACCTGCAAATCCTGAAAGCGTGGGCGGAGAAGAGCGGCCTGAAGTTCGACGGCCTGCCGATGGCGCGCAACCTGACGCCGTTCGGCGGCCGCGGCGCCTGCTGCGTGTACGACACGTGCGGCGAGGTGTGTCCGTCGGGCGCGCGCTACTCGCCCGATTTCACGTTTCGCCAGCTGATGGAGCCGAAGAAGATCGTGTTGCACGATCGCACCCTCGTGCGGCGACTCGTGCTCGACGATCGACGGCCGACAGTCGTTGCCGCGCAGGGCTTTCATCAGGATCGCCCGACCGATCCGGTCGAGTACCGCGCGAAGACGTTCGTCATCGCGTCCGGCTATTGCTGGAGCTCGCATCTTCTTTTACTGTCGTCCAACTCCCGGTTCCCGAACGGCCTCGCGAACAGCTCCGGACTGGTCGGCCGATACATGAACGGTCACAGGTTCATCTCGGCGACCGCGAACATCGACGACCAGACATTCCCCGGCCAGAACATGACGCACAGCCTCATCTCGCGCGAGTACTTCCGGTGCCCGGCCGACAAGCCATTCGTGCGTCACGACACTCGCGTGTGGGAGAGCTCCGCCGGTCGCGATCCGCGGCTCCGTACGCCGGAGGGGAAGCTGCTGCTCGGCGACGAGCTGATGGCCGACTGGCGATCGCGGACCAAGGGGAGCTCGGTGCGCTTGCGCGCGTACGTCGACGTGCATCCGTCGGCCGACAGCCGGCTGACGCTCGACGGGTCGAAGAAGAATCGGTACGGCGATCCGATGCCGACGATCGAGCATCACTTCGACGAGGCGACGCTCGCGCGCGAGGCGGCGACGAAGGTGCACGTGTTGAATGTGTTCGGCACGCTCGCGCGTGCGAGCAACGGACGGATCGCCGGCACGAGCGAAGGCGACTACCTCGATCATCCCGGCGGCGGCTGCCGCATGGGATCCGACCCCGCGACGAGTGTGTGTGACAGCTTCGGCCGCACGCACGATCATGCCAATCTGTTCGTCGTCGGTGCGCCGACGACACCGACCGGCGGCTGCACGAACGGCACGCTGACCTTCGTCGCGCTCACGCTGCGGTCGGCAGACGAAATCGCGCGCGGGTTTCCGGCACGACGTTAAACGCAGAAACCGCTGAACACGCAGAAAATTCTTGTTCTGCGGGTTCTGCGAGTTCTGCGTCGATCGTCTTCTTCTTTTCGTTATTTCACGGCCGTCAACATGATTTCCACCGCGCCATCGGCGTTCATCAGCCCAGCGCCGACCGTTGCGCGCGCGGGAAAGTCCTTCGACAACGCCTCGCGATACGATGCGTTCATGTCGTTGAACTTCGTCAGGTCGGGCAGATACACGACGCCCTCGACGACGTGGTTCCACTCGAACCCGGCCGCCTTCATCGTGCGGCCGATGCGCGTCAGCGCTTCGGCGGTCTGCGCCTTCACGTCGCCCTTGTTGGCGGGCGTGTTCCCCAGAATGCCGGCCACATACAGGCGATTGCCGACGCGGATCGCCGAGCTGAGATTGGGGTTCTTCGTGCCGGGCTGACCATCGGCGGTTGGCGTCGTGAACGCGGTTCGGTTCGCACCCTTCACCGCGATCATCGTGACCTCGACGATGTAGTCCGGCGCGACCAACGCGGCTTTCACCGTCGCGCGCGCCGGAGGATCGGTCGGGAAGTAGGTCCGGTACACGTTGTTCATGTCCTGGAACGCCGCGCTGTCAGCGATGTACACACGCGAGCTGACGAGGTCGGCGAAGCTCATGCCGGCCGCTTTCAGCACGACGGCGCCGTTCTCCATCACCGCTTTGGTCTGCGTGGCCATGTCGCCTTTGATTGGCGAGTTGTCCTTGCCGTTCCTGGCGATGAGACCCGACACGTACACGGTGTTCCCCGTTTTGATGGCGTAGCTGTACGGATTCGGCGACGAGGCCCACTCGCTCGGGTTGACGACGACGCGCTGGCCGCCGTCCGGTACGACGACGGCGGAAATCTCGACCAATCCTTCGTTGAGCAGCGGGACGACGACCGTGGTCCGCGCCGGCGGATCTTTCGTCCAGTAGGTGCGATACACCTCGTTCATCGCCGCGAAGTCGCTCTGGTTTTTGAGATACACGGTCATGCTCGCGGCGTTGGCGAGGCTCGACCCCGCCGTCTTGAGCGTCGCGCTGATGTTGTCGAGCACCTGTTTGGTTTGCGCCTTGACGTCGGCCGCGCCGGAACCGAGCGTTCCGGACACGTAGATGAGGCCGTCGGCTTTGACGGCCGCGCTGAACGGCATGCTGGCGTTACTGGTCGGCCAGACTTGCTTCGAGGATTGTGCAAAGGTCATGGTGATGGCGAGGCTCGCCAAGGCGAGCGCAAGAAACAGGCGCATAGGTCGCTCCTGGAATGAGAAGGCGCCCCATTCTATACGAGTCGTACCTTGGGGACGAGCGACCGGTCGAACTCCGCGAGACGGGTGGGTCCGAGGCGTTCGACCTCGCGCAGCGCCGCCGCCGCATCGTCGAGCAGCGCCTGGACGTCGACGCGCTGGCACCGCGGCGCAAACGGCGCGAGATACCGCGGACCGCGCGTCAGCAGGTAGACGGTGCCGTGATGATTCAGGCGGCGGAGCTGATAGAACGCGACGCCGATCTGCAGGATGCCCTGGTAGAGATAGCGGATGTCGCGACGCTCGGCGCGCCAGAGCAGCTCGAGGGTCTCGTGCTGCTCGAAGAATTCGCCGCGATTGAACTGCTCGATGCCTTCGAGGAGCTGCGGCGGCGGGGGCTCGTCGCCCCCCGCCGCTGTTGCTCGGCGCACACGCCTCGCAACGGCTCAAGGCTGTCGCTCGCTGACGCCTCGCACGCCTCGCGCTCACGCGCTCGCGTGCTGGCGTGGCCGCAGGCGCTGTATCTTAGTAGAGATGATCGAGAAACGGCGATCGAAGATTCATGGATGGGGCGTCTACGCAACCGAACGGATTCCGAAGAACACACGCATCATCGACTATGCGGGCGAGAAGATCTCGAACCAGGAGAGCCTCCGGCGCGAGCTTCGCTACATCAAGCACGGTCACATCTGGTGCTTCAAGCTGACGAACCGCCGCGTCATCGACGCGGGCGTCGGCGGCAACGTCGCGCGCTTCATCAATCACTCCTGCCAGCCCAACTGCTACATCCACATCGTCGACGGTACAATCTGGATTCGCGCCGCGCGTCCCATTCGAAAGGGCGAGGAGCTGACCTACAACTACAACACCGACGGTGAAGGCCTGATCAAGTGCCGCTGCCGGGCCGGCTGCCAGAAGCTGTTGTGAAGCCGTCGCGCGTCTTCTATCTCCACGGGTTCGCCTCGTCGGCGAAATCGACGAAGGCGGCATACTTCGCCGAGCGGCTCCGTGAGCACGACATCCGCCTCGACTGCCCCGATTTCAACGAGCCGGAGTTCGCGACGCTGACGCTGACGCGAATGATCGATCAGCTCGGGTCCAACCTCGCCAATGGAGCAGTCACGCTGATCGGATCCAGCCTCGGCGGCACGCTCGCGATTCTCGCGGCGCAGAAGTTCGCGTCGAGGATCGATCGCGTGGTGCTGCTCGCGCCGGCGGTCATGTTCGCCAAGCCGGGACATCATCTGCTGCCGCCAGAGCGCATCGAGGAGTGGAAGCGCCGCGGCGCCCTGCCGTTCTTCCACTACGCGCACGGCGAGGAGCGGCTGCTGAACGTGTCGTTCCACGAAGACAGCCTGCGTCACGACGCCTTCAATGCTGTCATTCAGCAGCCGACGCTCGTCTTTCAGGGTCTGCGCGACGCGTCGGTCGACCATCGTACGGTGGAAGCGTTCGCGCGTACGCGACCGAACGTCACGCTGTCACTGCTCGATGACGATCATCAGTTGGTCGCGAGCCTGCCGCGGATGTGGGAAAGCGTCGCGCCGTTCCTCGGACTGGAATGATGCTCAAACGCAACCACGAAGGCACGAAGACACGAAGAACGTTTCGTACAGGGGTTTCTTCGTGCCTTCGTGTCTTCGTGGTTGCATTTGTACTCGTGAGCCCAGGGCGGACACATGGGTCCGCCCCTACACGACCACAACCCGCGCGACCGGCTGAAAACCTCCGCGTCGGGATCGCGACGCCCGACGGCGGGTACGCGGTGACGACGATGCCGCTCGAAACGTATGTCGCGCGCGTGCTCGCCGGAGAAGCGGCGCGCGACAGCCAGCCGGCGGCGCTCGACGCACTTGCGATCACGGTTCGCACGTTCGCGATCGCGAATCGAGGCCGGCATCGCGCCGATGGATTCGATCTCTGCGATCAGACGCACTGTCAGGTCGTGCGGACGGCGACCGCTGCGACGGGGCGTGCGGCGCAGGCGACGGCGGGGCGCGTCCTGCTGCGCGGACGCGACGTCGCCAACGTGTACTACACGGCGTCGTGCGGTGGGCGGACCGAGATCCCGTCTGCGGTGTGGCCTGGCCACGAGGATCCGCCGTACCTGCCGTCGCGAGACGACGATGCGTGTGGAGGGGCGCCGGCGTGGGCCGCGCAGATTCCAGAGGAGGATCTGCTGCGCGCGCTGCGGGCGTCGGGATTTCGCGGCGAGCGTCTGCGCGACGTGCGCATCGTGTCGCGGAACGGGTCGGGCCGCGTCGCGCGGCTGCGCGTCGAGGGTCTGCAGCCGGAACAGATCTCCGGGCAGGACCTGCGCGTCGCCGTCGGCCGCACGCTTGGGTGGCAGCACATCAAGAGCAGCGCGTTCGAGCTGCGGAAGCAGGGCGATGCGTATCGCTTCAGCGGTCACGGGTCGGGGCACGGCGTCGGCATGTGCGTCATCGGATCGGCGAAGCTCGCGGCCGACGGCAAGGACGCCGACTACATCTTGGGCCGCTATTTCCCCGGCCTCAAGATATCGCGCCCCAACATTACTAGTCGTACTGAAGTCGGAGTGAAGTCGGGCTCTAGTCAGGCTGAAGTCAGGCTTGAGTCAGGCTCTAGCCCGACTAGTAATGTTTGGGTGTCGCTCCCCGATGACGATGTCGGGGAGCAGGCGACCATCACCACGCAGACGCTGAAGGCGCGCGACGAGCTGGCGCGGACGCTCGGCGTCGCGCCGCCCGCGCGCGTGACGCTGCGGTTTCACCCGACCACCGACGACTACGAGCGCGCCACCGGGCAGGCGTGGTTCACGTCCGGCGCGATCGTGAACAACGAACTGCACCTGCTGCCGCTCGCCGTGCTCCGCGAGCGCGGAGTCCTCGACCGCACGATTCGCCACGAGCTCGTGCACGTGATGACCGATGCCACTCTCGGACGCAGGGCGCTGTGGGTGCGAGAGGGCGCGGCGATCTACTTCGCCGGCGAGCCGCCGATTCCCGGTCAGCCGCCGCAGCGGCCGCCATTCACACCCGAACCGCGTGCGTCGTGCCCCGACGACAACGAGCTGCGCCGCCCGGTGTCGGTCGGCGCGCTGACCAACGCGTACGCGCGCGCGCATGCGTGCTTCGCGAAGCAGATTCAGAGCGGGAGAAACTGGAAAGACGTACGGTAAAAGCAACCGCAGAGCTCGCAGAGAACGCAGAAAAAGATCGCTCTGCGATCTCAGCGTGCTCCGCGGTTGCTTTCTACTTCGGATCGGGCACGGTTGGCACTGTGTACACCTTCTTCAACGACGCCTGATACTCACCGAACAGCGCCTTGATCCCATCGAATTCCCTCTTCACTGCCGTTCGATAGTCGGCGTGCGTGGCGAAGTCGAAGAGCACCTTGGCCATGGCCTGCGCATCGATCGTGAAACCCTTGTGACCGATCTCCTATACGCACCTCGACATTGCGGATTGAGGATTGCGGATTGCGGATTTATTGTGGATTGAGGATTGCGGATTGCGGATTTATTGTGGATTGAATCCGCGATCAATCCGCATTCCGCAGTCCTCAATCCGCAATACGAGCGGCTAGCGCTGATCGCCCCACCGCACTTCGTTCCCGTGGCCGAGCAGAAGTTTGCGGAGCTGCAGATACCGTTCGCCGCCAAGCCGCTTGCTGATCTTCTTCGCGTTCCACACGACGGCTTGCCGCGCGCGCGGGAGCCATTCGCCGGCGGCGAGCGCGGCGGCCGTGTCCGCCGTGGTCCATCGCTGAATCGTGAAGCGGCCAAGGAGCGTGAGGCCGAACGCGTGGCGTGCCTCGGTCGTCGGCTCCGACGTGAAGAGCCGCGTGAATCCCGCTCTCGCGGCCGCCTCGGCGACCTGCGGCGCGAACTCGCCGCCAGGAACCGATGCGACGTTCACGTCCTCGCCGAGAATCTCGGACAGCATCGATCCACTCCGCGTCCACTCGTCGACCAACTGCGGCCACGAGCAGTGACCCATGCGAAGCGGATGCGAACACGAATGGCTGCCAATCACGTGACCGCGCTCGCGCAGCTCGCGAAGATTCTGCCCGGTGACAAAACCGCGCGTGCCGATGTAGTTCGCGGTGATGAAGAAATGACCGTTGAATCCGTGGCGCTCCAGCGCGTCTGCGGCAGTCATCGCGCTGGCCCCACCGTCATCGAACGTGATCGTCGGCAGATCTGATGAGGAGCGCCTGCGGCCACACCGAGCCGAGGACATGGAAATCCGAGGCGAGGTGTCAGCGTCAGGTCGCGCCGGGGGTGGGGCCCCGGCGCCAGTGAAAAAAAGATGGCGGATCGCCTCGAGGTGCGCGTCGAACAACTCGGGCGTCACCTTGTACAACGCGGCATCGCGGCCGGGGAAACCGCTCGTGTCCTCGGCGCCTGCCGGCACGACGTCGTGGTACATGAGGGCAGGTGTCATCTTTCAAACGCGTGGGGCCCCACCCCCACGCCTGACGCCGTCGCGCCGTGGCGCTCCGGCGTATCCAGAACAGGACGTCGCCGAACGTGATTGCCCGCGCGGACCATCTTCAGGAATGCGGTCATCCACGGCTGACCCCAGGTCGCCGAATGGCGTCCCTCGGTGACGATGCGCTCAGCGGTTCCGGCTTCGATCTCGAGCAGCTTGTCGCGAATCGCGTCGAGGTGCTCGAGCACGACGCGGTGCTGCGTGACGACGTGCGACTCGGCCGGATCGGCGTCCACGCGGAAGTAGCCGTACACCGGCCCCGTGTCGACGCCTTTGTCGATGCGCAGCAGTGTCATGCCGACGTTCTGCTGATCGCCGGTCGCGCGCGCCCAGAAGCAGCCGTGCGCGTTGCGGTACTCGGGACAGATGCCCGGGTGCATCACGTACGTGCCGAGCGCCGGGATGGTGAAGATCTGTTCCTTGAGAAGAGTTTTGCAACGCGCGAGCACGAGATCAGGCTGCTGCTCGCGGATGAACGCCTCAGCCTCAGGCGAGTTGGGGGACGAGACGACGAGCTCGGGCGCGTCGGGGCGATCGGGAAACCAGGCGCGCAGTCGCGCGAGCTCGCGCTGCTCCCAGACGCGGTCGCCGGCTGCCTGCGCGAGCGTGTAATACAAACGGAACGCCAACACGTCGAGAAACCGCCAGACGCCGACGCGCGACACCTCGCGCTTGATGCGCTTCTTCAGCCGGCCGCGCGGCTCGCGGAGAACGACCGTGCCGGCGAAGGTCGAGAACGAGCCGAGCCATCGCACCAGCCCCGCGCGATCCAGAGGGGCGTCGTCGTGGCAGATCAGCAGCGTGCGCATTGTCTTCCAGAAGAACGCAAAGACCGCCAAGACCGCAAAGAACAAACCTGACTTGTCTTTGCGCCCTTTGCGGCCTTTGCGTTCTTCGTCGGCTCGGACGATAGGTGCTTTTTCACTGGCGTTACCAGCAAATCCCTCGATAGTCAGCCTGAAGCAGCGACGCGTAAATCGGCAGCCGGACGAGGTCAACGATGATCTGGTCCGCGCGCGCCCTCGTCAGTGCTTCCGCGAACTCGGGCGCCTGATTGCCGACGACGATGACCTCGGACTTGTCGATGAGGTCGTCGATGGTGTTGCAGAGCAGCGACGAAAGATGTGGAATCTGTTTCTCGATGTATTCCTTGTTCGCGCCGACCAGTTTCGCGAGAAACACATTCTTGTCGTAGATGCAGAGCTCGCGTCCCTTGCCGAGCAACTGCTCGGCGAGGATGACGATCGGGCTCTCGCGCAGGTCGTCGGTGCCCGCCTTGAAGCTGAAACCGAGCAGGCCGATCTTCTTCTTGCCCGTTTCCATGATTTGGTCGAACGCCTGTTGGATCTGCAGCTTGTTGCTCGGCAGAATCTGCGAGATGACCGGCAGCTCGACGTCCACTTCCTTCGCGCGGTACTGCAGCGCGCGGACATCCTTTGGGAGGCACGAGCCGCCGAATGCGAAGCCCGGCTTCAGGTAGTAGGGCGAGAGGTTCAGCTTCTCGTCGCGACAGAAGATGTCCATCACTTCGTGGCTGTCGACACCGACGCGCTTGCACAAGTTGCCGATCTCGTTCGCGAAGCAGACTTTCAGCGCGTGCCACGCGTTGCTCGTGTATTTCATCATCTCGGCGACGCGGATGCTGGTGCTGACGAGCGGCGCGTCGATCGCCTGGTAGAGGGCAATGGTCCCGCTCGCGTCGGCTGCGTGGTTGTGGCCGACGAGGGTGAGGGGGGGCTTGCGGAAATCCTTGAGCGCCGTGCCTTCGCGG
The DNA here is from genome assembly GCA_001917905.1 of Acidobacteria bacterium 13_1_40CM_65_14. Lineage (GTDB taxonomy): Bacteria > Acidobacteriota > Vicinamibacteria > Vicinamibacterales > CAVVIG01 > QHWF01. The sequence goes on along the minus strand of MNEX01000080.1, from coordinate 478 downwards.
AGGAACTCGGGATTCACCGACACGCCGAAGCCGTCGCCGTACTTCTTGCCGGACTCGCGCTCGAGCGCCGGAATCACCTTCTCGTGCGTCGTCCCCGGGAGCACGGTGCTGCGGACGACGACGACGTGGTAGTTCGCCTTGCTCTTGAGGGCCGCGCCGATCTGCTCTGACACGCGCTCGAGATACGTGAGGTCGAGGCTGCCGTTCTTGCGGCTTGGCGTGCCGACGCACAGGAGCGACACGTCCGAATCGGCGATCGCGTCCGCCGTACTGGTCGTCGCTCGTAAGCGGCCTTCGGACACGGCGCGCTGCAACAGATCGTCGAGCCCCGGCTCCACGATCGGGCTGCAGCCGGCATTAACCGTCGCGACCTTGTCGGTGTTCACGTCAACGCCGATCACTTCATGCCCGTCGGCCGCAAACGACGCCGCCGACACGCTTCCGACATAACCGAGACCGAAAACTGAGACTCTCATAG
>MNEX01000205.1 GCA_001917905.1 Acidobacteria bacterium 13_1_40CM_65_14 | reverse complement strand
TAGGGCTGCGACGGCGGAATCTCGATGCCGACGCCGATCACATCCTCGAGCAGCGGCCGTTCGGGGAACTGCTGGTGGACGAACTCGCGCTCGCTCTCAGTCAAGCAGCAGAGCGCCGCCGGTCTGCGGAAGACATCCTTGAAAATCTCCAGGCGGATCGCCGGCTCGTCGTGGGCGGTGGACACCAGCACGCTGCGCGACGGTGCAACCTCGAGCCCGAGAACGGTAGGCGCGTACAGGTAGGTGAAGAAGATCAGTACATCGTATTGCTGCTGATGCTTCCTGAGGTACTCGATGAGCGCTGGGCACCACGGTCCCTGCTGCTTCAGCCACTCCATCTCGTCGTTGCGGCTGTGCGGATTGTCGTAGATCCACTCGGAGTATTTGTCGAACGCGTCGATGTCGCGCGTGCGGGCGTTCGCGAAGCGGCGCACCGTGACGCCGCGGACGCGATCGGCGCCCTCCGGGTACTCGTTCTTCCAGGTGACGTAGTCCTGCGCGCAGGTCGTCAGCACGTCCACATCGTGGGTCGCCGAGAGACGTTCGGCGACGAGCCGGCACAAATGCTCGGATCCGCCGAGGACCTCCGTGCCGTACCTTTGAATGATGAAGGCGAGTTTCACGAGAGTTGATGGATGACCGACGCCAGCTCGCGCGTCATCCGGGCGTCGCTGAAGTCGGCGAGCCGGCGCCGCTGACCGGCGATGACGCGGGCGCGCAGATCGTCGTCGAACGCGAGCGCGCCGAGCAGCTCCGCCGCGTACTCGAGATCCTTTGGCGCGAACTGGACGCCGGCGCCGCCGAGCGTATCGGGTACTGCGGCCGCCGAGTACGCCAGCACCGGAACATCGGCCGCCATCGCCTCGACGAGCGGCACGCAGAAGCCTTCGTGCTCGCTCAACGAGAGGTACACCGCCGCGTGCCGGTAGTAGACGGCAAGCTCTTCGTCGGGAACGGGACCGGTGAACACGAAGCGATCATTGAGCAGCCGGTACTCGGCCATCAGCGCGCGAATCATCGAATAATAGCGCGGCACCACGTCGTAGCGGCCGACGAAGATGAACCGGTAGTACGCATCGATGTACCGCTTGTACACCTCGGCCAGCTTGATGATGTCCTCAATTTTTTTGTTCGGCGCGATCCGGCCCACGAACAGAAAGTTGACGAGCCCGTCGTCGAGGATCTGCTCGAGTGACGGACGCGCCGCCGCCCGCGTGACGCGCGTCGTGTCGACCGCGATCGGAAAGACGCCGGTGCGCTCGAACCCGAGCGATTCGAGCTCCTGGCGGTTGTACTCGGAATCGCCGAGCGCGAAATCGGTACGGCCCGCCAGCGTGGCCAGCTCCTCACGGCCGAGCGTCGCCAGACGAAACAGCGCCGGATCGAATGGCGCGAAGTACGCCGCAGGCGTGACGTTGTGGTACTGCAGCACGCGGCCCGAATCGAGCGACGCGAACGCCGCCGTCATCGCCGACGGCAGCGCGTAGTGGAAAATCGTCAAGTCGCCTCGCCGAGCCGCCGCATCGGCGAATGGACACACGTCCTGCTTCAGTTCGTCGTCGATGGTCAGCGCGTACAGCTCCGAGTCGTGTCCCATCGTGCGAAGCAGATCGCGAACCCGGCGCGCGCTGTCGCCGATCGCGTCTCCCTTGTGCGCCGCCGGCACCCATTGATTGATGATCACGACACTTCCGGCAACGCCTTGTAGATGGCGGGGCGGTACAGGCGAAGCTCTTCCAGCTCTTGCGCGGCGTCGAACTGGTTCCAGAAGTCGAAGGTGACGCGCGGCGCCGGCGCGCGCGGGCACGAGAGAATCTGATCGACGAATCGGAGCAGCGTGCCCGCAAAATCCTTCGCGCGCAAACGGTCGACCGCCGCGAGCTGATCCTCGATGATCGCGTCCTGCAGCGCCGCGTTCGAAATGATGGCATCCATCAGCGCCGCGACGTGCATCGGATCCTTGTCGCCGTACAGCACACCCGCGCCGTCCATCGTCGAGGGGACTGCCGTCGCCGCGTACGCCAGCACCGGCACCTGCTTGTAGAACGCTTCGACGATGGGGACGCAGAAGCCCTCGTGCTCGCTCGCGCACAGAAAGAGATCGGCGACATCGTAGAACGCCACGAGCTCCTCGTCCGAGACATGCCCGACGACATGGACCTGCTCGGCGCCGAGCGAGGCCGTCAGCTGCGTCAGCGAGGCCAGATACCGCTCGAAGCCGCTCTGTGCGCCGACGATCAGGAGCCGGGATCGCGGGTTGAAGAAGGTCTGATACGCGTGGAAGAAGCGGATCACGTCCTCGATCTTCTTGTTCGCGATGACGCGTCCCACGAACATCACGTTGGTCCGGTCATCGTCGAAGTCGCGCGCGACCATCCGGTTGGGGCAACGATCCAGGTGCGAGAAATCGGGAACGACCGGCAGCACCGCCGTCCGCGGAAAACCAAGCGTCTCGAGATCCTGCCGATTGAACTCCGAGTCGCCCATCGCCAGATCGCATCGCTGCGCGTACGCCTGCAGCTCGCGCCGGCCGCGAAAGCATTGGCGCGCGAGCGTCCGGTGCACGCCGACGAAGTATTCCGGCGGCGTGATGTTGTGGTAGATGAGCGCCATGCGATCGGGCAGCGCGAAGGCGGTTCGAGACGCTTTTGATCCCAGCGAAAAATGATGCAGGAGCAGGTTGTCGCGATCGCTGACGTCGACGAGCTCGCGATAGTCGCGCGTCAGCGGTTCCAGCCGATAGTCAGCGGTCTCGACGAAGATCTCGGATTGGTACCCGGCCGCTCTCAAGACTCGCTGAATCCCGAGCACCTCGTGACCGATCGCATCTCCGTATCCCAGCGTCGCGAGGACCTGGTGGACCTTGATCAAGCCCGCCTCCGCCCCTGCCCTGAGCCTGTCGAAGGGGCGCTCGGCGCCGCATCGGCGGCCTTCGGCGTGGCAGGCCCGGTCGGGAGCTGCGCGAGCACCTCCTCAGCCGCAGGCAGATCCTGCCGACGGCGATCGAACCAGCCTGGCAGCGGATCGAGAACCTTCGTCGGCGCCTCCTTCTTCAGTCGCTCGAACATGTCGAGATACTTGCGCTCGATGACCGGCCAGTCGTACTGCTCGCGGAAAAACTGACGACCGTTCCGGCCGAGCGCGCCGCTCAGCCACCGGTTCTGCTCGATCGCGCCGAGCGTTTCAGAGAACTCCGAGTAATTCTCGTAATACAGACCGGCGTTACTGCGGATGCACTGGCCCTTGAGCACATCGCATTTGCCGTTGGCGAGCACAGGCTTGCCGAGCGCCCACGCTTCGAGCGCGACCATCGACAGGCTCTCGAAGTACGAGGGCATGATCAGGACCTCCGCCGCGGCCATCGCGTCGAACTTGTCGGTGTCGTCGACGAACCCGAGATGGCGAATCCGTGGATGCTCCGGAATCGGCAGCAGCTCGTTGCCAATCAACACCAGCGTCAGCTTGCCCGACGGATCGCGCAGATACCCCTGGAAGAACTCGAACAGCTCCTTGCAGCCTTTGTTCTGATCGATCCGTCCGACATAGACGGCGAACGGACCGCGAATGCTGTACTTCTGCCGAAAGCGTCCCGGCTGCGGATTCTGCGGCACGTCCGATCCGATGCCGACGACGACGCCCGGGACATTCTGATTGCCGGAGACGGCGTGGATCATGGCTCGCTCTTCGGGCGAGTTGTACATGAGCGCGCGAACGCACCGGAACAGCGGCGGGAAGATCGACAGGCCGATCGCGGCGTCTCGCTCGGCCGTCGGCACCAGGATCGCGCGCGCGGCCGCGGCCCGCGCGCCGTAGTACGCGTGGTAGTAGCGGTAGCTGAAGAACAGGCAGAAGTCGTAGTCGCCCGCATGCTTGCTGATGTAATCGACCAGCGCCGTGCTGGTCGGGCCTTCGGCGTCCAGCCAATCCAGCTCGTCTCCGAGCGAGTGCCGGTGCTCGAACACGCGATCCGATCGTCGTCCGAAGAGGCGCGGGTCGCGTTCCCGCTTGACGCGGAATCGGCGGACCGGCACGCCGTTCACCGGTTCGACGCCCGCTTCGAGCTCGTTGCGCCAGGTGACGTAATCGGTCGCGCAGGTGGTGAGGACTTCAACCTGCGCGTGCTTCGCCAGGTGCTCGGCGATGTAGCGCGCGTGAAGCTCGGCGCCGCCGTTGATCGCCTGGCCGTAGCGCTGGACAACGACCGCGAGCTTCACTGCGTATCAGGGTCGGTCTTCGCAGGACCTTGTCCCGCGTCTGCGTCAGCGGGACGGGTGACCGGCTGGCTTTCATCCGCAGCGTCGTGACCTTCGTCCGCGGCGTGCTGACCACCGGGACCAGATGATTCGGGCGCGCCGCCCTGCGGCGCCGCGCCTTGACCGCCCATGATGCCCGCCGCGGGTCCGCCACCGCGACGGCCACGACGGCGGCGACGGCGCCGGCTTCGCTGACCTGGACCTTCCGGTGACGGTGAGCCGCCGCCAACGCCGGATGGCGACGGCTGTGACGTCTGTGATGGCTGTGATGTCTGTGATGGGTGTGCCAGGGACTGTGATTGCTGCGGCCGCGGAGCCACGGCCGGCGGCGGCGCCGGCGGACGCGATGGCGCCGGCGCGACGACGTCCCCCTCGCCCGATTTGTAAACGACGACGCTTTCCAGCGCCCGCGCGCGCCGTTCGTTGAACTCCAACCGGCTGCCGACCGATTCGACCCGCATCTTCAGGTTCTTCACCTCGATGCCGAGCCGCGTCGTCTCCACGACCAGGTTGTGAATGAGCTCGTACGTCAGCTGATCGGTCGCGCGCCGCGCCGCTTCGCGTCGCGCCTCCCGCTCCGCGAACATCGTGTTGAGCTTCGATTGGATATGCAGCGCCTGAATCAGCTTGTTTGGATTGAAGAGCAGCTTCAGCAGCGGATTCAGCAGCTTGCGGATGAACCGCAGCGGACCGCGGTGCGTTTCGTACAGCGTCGATTCCTCGAACTCGTAGTTGGGGAGCTCGGGCGGCTCGTAGGCCGGCTGCACTTTGCGGAACTGCTCGAGCAGATCGGAGCGCACGCCCTTCGGGTCCAGAAACTTCTCGAGCTTGACCGCGGCAAGATCGCGAATCTGCTGCTCCGTGTAGTCGACGCCGCGCTTCTCGCGGATGCGGGCGCGGATCTGCTCCATGATCTGCTCGACGTTCACCGAGTCTGAGCGAACGTTGAAATCGGGCATAAACAGCTATCAGCTTTCAGCGCGACGCGTCATATGGGCCGATAGATGATCACGGCGACGGCGGTCGCCCACAGCGCCACGCACACGAGGAGCGGGCGATCCGTGAGCAGCAGCTCGGACGGACTGCCGCCGCCCTCGCGCCGGTGCACGAGATACAGGTACCGGAAGATGCCGTACAGCGGGAACGGAATAGTCAATCCCAGCCACGGTGTTCCAAACTTTTCCTGCGTCTCCGGACTGATCGTGTAGAACACGTACGAGATCAGCGTCGACGCCGTGACGACTGCGATCATCTGGTCGAGCAGATACTCGCTGTATTCGCCGAGAATCGGCCGGTGAGTTGCGGCGTCGTCGGCCAGCAGCGTGATTTCATGCCGGCGCTTGTTCAGCGCGATGAACAGCGCCAGCAGGATGGTGCACACCAGGAGCCAGTGGCTGAACTCGACGTTGACGGCGACGGCGCCCGCTACCGCACGCAGCACGAAGCCGAAAGACAGCGTCAGCACGTCGATGATCACGACGTGCTTGAGCGACGTCGAATAGAGCGCCTGCAGTCCAAGATAAGCGGCCGCCACGAGCGCGAACGTCCAGCCCAGCGCCACCGAGCCCGCGAGCGCGAGCGCACCGATCGCGATCGCTGAGACGGTTGCCGCATGGACGCTGAGCGCGCCCGACGCGATGGGGCGTTTGGACTTGAGCGGATGCCGGCGATCGCTGTCGCGATCCAGGATGTCGTTGAGGAGATACACGACACCCGACAATCCGCAGAAGATCGCGAAGGCCGCCAGCGCGCGCAGCACCGCCGACGGCACGAACAACTGCATGCCGAACAGCAGTCCGGCGAAGACCAGCAGATTTTTGGTCCACTGGCCCGGGCGCAACGCGTTGAGCAGGTTCAGAGCGAAGGGGCGTCCCGATACGCCGCTGACCGGAGTATCGGGAACCGCTACAGGGGAAGAAGTGCTGCGCGCCATCTAGCGCGAGAGACGGCTAGTGGACCGTCCAGGCTGACTAAACCTTGGCCGATGCCGCGAAACTCCGGACGGCTTCGTTCTCAGAGTCGTACGTCTCGAACACGGTCAGCAGCTTCGTGATCGACAGCAGGTCCGTGATGCGTTTGGTCAGGTTCAGCAGCTTGAGGCTGCCGCCCTGGCGGCTCACCGTCGTATACGTACGAACGATCTCACCGAGGCCGGCGCTGTCGATGTAGGGCACGTCGGCGAGATTCAAGACGATCTTCTTCTGCCCCTGGTTGACAAGGCTGTTGACCTTGTCCTTGAGCAGTTCGTCCCCCTCGCCCAACGTAATCTTGCCTTTCAGGTCGAGTACCACCACGTCACCGACCGCCCGTTCCTCGATCTGCATGGAAACGCTCCAGATAAATGCGCCGCGTGTGAGCTTAGCACCCGCCTCCGCCGAGATGCAACGTAAACGGCTTCGGCGTGGCGCGCCGAAGCGCTTGCGGCGCGAAGGCGGCACCCCGCGCAGACCGATGGGACCACGCGCAGGGTGTGATCGTTGAATCGAACGAGAGCGAGACTCGAGCTGGAGCTTAGACGCCGCCGGCCCCAGCGAACTTGCGGGACTGGAAGCATTCCTTGCAGAACACGGGGCGCCCCTGTGTCGGCTTGAAGGGCACCGTCGTCTCCTTGCCGCAGGCCGAGCACGTGGTCACGGTTTCCACGCGTTCGCGGGCCATGCCGGCGCCGGCCGGACGCGCAGCCCGTTTGCCTTTGCAGGCCTTACACCGTTTCGGCTCGTTCTTGAAGTTCTTGTCGGCGAAGAATTGCTGTTCGCCGGCCGTCCAGATGAACTCCGTGCTGCAGTCCACGCACCTGAGGATTCTGTCTTGGAACTCCATCGGTCGCCACCTCGTCGGGGGTCGGTCATTCCGATTCGCGGCGGAGCTTCTTTCGATTCCGCTTCCGCGCGAGCGCTTGCTTGGCTCTTCGTTTGTCGCCAGGTTTCAGATAGAAGGAGTGCTTCTTGATATCCTTGATGATGTCTTCCTGCTGAACCTTCCGCTTGAACCGGCGGAGAGCGCTCTCGATCGATTCGCCCTCCTGGATCTTGACTTCAGCCACGCCCCAACACCCCCTTAACGCCGACGACAAATATGCTAGGCTATCACAGCAAGCGCGGATTCTAGGCGCAATCCCCGTCAACGTCAACGAAATAGTCCCGTGCGCTCCGCATCGCTGTGCAGCCGAGTCGCACACCCTAACTCATTCAGATCATGCGAGTTCTCGTCATCGGCAGCGGAGCGCGCGAGCACGCGCTCGTCGCGCGTTTGATGACCGAGCCTGAGGCGACCGAGGTGCTGTGCGCGCCCGGAAACGCGGGCATTTCGCGGATCGCTCGGACGGCGGACGTCGCCGTCGCGGATACCGACGCGTTGCTGACGCTCGCCGATCGCGAGGCGATCGATCTGACCATCGTCGGCCCGGAGCTTCCGCTGAGCTTGGGCATCGCGGATCGATTCGCCGCGCAGGGACGGTTGTTGTTCGGACCGAGCGCGGCCGCCGCGCGACTCGAGACGAGCAAGGCATTCGCGAAGGCGTTCATGGCGCGCCACCAGGTGCCGACGGCGCGGTTTCGCACGTGCGAGTCTGCGGACGAAGCGTTCGCGGTCTTACGGGCCGGCGAGTTCGGATCGCCGGTCGTCCTCAAAGCCGACGGCCTTGCCGCCGGCAAAGGCGTGGTCGTCGCAGACGATCGCGCCGCGGCAGAATCCGCCGTCCTTGCCGCGATGAGCGAGCGGCGATTCGGCGCCTCGGGCGATCGTCTCGTCATCGAAGAGTGCCTGACTGGCCCCGAAGTGTCGTTCTTCGCGACGAGCGACGGCACCAACGTGGTACCGATCGGCACTGCACAGGATCATAAGCGGATCTTTGACGAGGATCGCGGACCGAACACCGGCGGCATGGGCGCCATTGCGCCGAGCCCGCTTGTCGACGCAGCGCTCGGGTCGCGGGTTATGCAGGAGATCATCGAGCCGGTCATCCGCGGCATGGCCGCCGAAGGCCATCCGTTTCGCGGATTCCTGTATGCGGGTCTCATGCTGACGCCAGACGGTCCCAAGGTCATCGAGTTCAACGTGCGGCTGGGCGACCCCGAAGCGCAGGTCATCCTGCCGCTCCTCGATGAGCCGTTGTTGCCGATTCTCATGGCGGCCGCGCGTGGCGCGTTGAATCGTTCACCGGTGCGCGTCGGTGGCGATCGTCTGACGGCTGTGGTCGTCGCGTCGCGCGGCTACCCGGAATCGTCGGAGTCTGGACAGCCGATCGAGGGCATCGAACAGGCCGAAGGGATCCCTGGTGTCGCCGTCTATCACGCGGGCACGGCGATGCGCGACGGACGCATCGTGACGGCAGGCGGGCGCGTGCTGACTGTGGTCGGGCGCGGGACCCGTTTCGACGAGGCGATCGCGCGCGCGTATGCCGGCGCCATGCGGATTCATTTCGACGGCATGCAGTATCGGCGGGATATTGGGCGCTCGGCATTGCGGATTGCGGATTGAGGATTGCGGATTTATTGTCGATTGTTGATTGACATCGATGAAGTACTCGGTGATCACGTTCGGCTGTCGAGTCAATCAAGCCGATTCGCTCGGCTTCGAGGAAGAGTTGCGCGCGGCTGGAGCGACCGCTGCGCCACCCGAGTCTGCCGACATCGTTGTGGTCAACACCTGTTCGGTAACCGCGTCGTCTGATCAGGGCGCGCGTCAGACGATTCGGCGAGTCGCGCGCGACAATCCATCCGCGCGGATTGTGGTCACCGGCTGTTACGCGACGCGCCGCCCCGACGAAGTCGCCGCGCTGCCGAACGTCGCCCGCGTCATACCGAACGACGACAAGCCGCGATTGATTCACCTCGTCCAGTCGGCCCTCACGACCGCAGAGCGCTTCGCCGACGGTGATGGCGCTTGCGGTGCGGCCATCGAGCCGGGCGTCGCGGGGCGGACGGCTTTTACGCTGCGAGTCCAGACCGGCTGTGCCGAGCCCTGTTCTTACTGCATCATCCCGACGACTCGAGGTCGGCCGCGCAGTGTGCCGTTGGATGACGTTCTGCGCGAGGTCGAACACATCGCCACTGCCGGCTTCAAAGAGATCGCGCTGACGGGTGTCCATCTCGGCTCGTACGGCCGCGATTTGGACGGGCCATCCTCGCTTCTCGATCTTCTTCGTCGCGCGAGGGCTTTAGCCGAACGTCACGATCTGCTCTTCCGCATCAGCTCGTTGGAGCCGATGGACTGCCCGCGCGACGTGGTCGATCTCGTCGCGACGTCGGACCGCTTCGCGCCGCACTTTCATCTGCCGCTGCAGCACGCGAGCGACCGCGTGCTGACGGCGATGCGACGGCCGTACACGATCGAGTACTACGCGTCGCTCGTCGACGACATCCGATCTCGAATTCCGCACGCGTCGATCGGCAGCGACATCATCGTTGGCTTCCCGGGCGAAACCGACGAGGACTTCGAGGTGCTCGCCTCGTACCTCGAACGTTCACCGCTCACACACCTGCACGTCTTCCCGTACTCCGATCGCCCAGGCACAGCGGCCTCGACGATGAGCGGGAAAGTGCCGGGTCCGGTCGTGCGCGAGCGGGGGCGTCGGGTGCGGGAAATCGGTCAGCGTTTGGCCTTGCGTTTCCGCGAGTCGCAGATCGGCACGATCCATCGAGCGCTGACGCTCGAAGACGGATCGGTAGTCGTGACTGGAAACTATCTGAAGCTGCGTGTGCCGGCGACTCGTCCGCGCAACCACTGGGTGCGCGTGCGGGTGACGTCAGATCATGACGGCGAGCTGCTGGCCCGCTGACTTCTTCTGCCCCTCGACAATCAACTGACCGCACGCCGCGCGGATGTCGCGCCCGCGGCTCTTGCGGACCGACACCGTCAGACGATGATCCGCGAGAATCTGTGCGAAGCGATCGATCGCTTCGTCCGACGGCCGCTCGAAGGGGATGCCCGCGGCGGCGTTCAACGGAATCAGGTTCACTTTCGACTTCACGCCCGCGAGCAGTTTTGCGAGCCGTCGCGCATCCTCGGGCCGATCGTTGACCCCGGCGAGCAGCACGTACTCGAAGGTGATCCGGCTGCGCCGCTTCAACGGGAAGCGCTGGCACACGTCGATGATGTCGCTGACGCCGTATTTTTTGTTGATCGGCACGAGCTCCCCGCGCAGCCGGTCGGTCGGCGCGTGCAGCGAAATCGCGAGGTTCGGCATCACCGGTTCTTTCGCGAGCTTCTCGAGCGCGGCCAGGAGGCCGACCGTCGACAACGTGATTCGCCGGGGCGACATCGCGAATCCGTTCTCGTCAACGAGGATTCGCAGCGCCTTCATCGTCTGATCGTAGTTGTGCAGCGGCTCGCCCATGCCCATCAGGACGATGTTGAAGCGCGTGTCGCGCATGTTCAGCGCGTCGACGAGCACGCGCACCTGGCCGACGATCTCACCTGCGGTCACGTTGCGGACGAGACCCATCTTGCCTGTGAGACAGAACGCGCACGCCATCGCGCAGCCGACCTGCGTCGAGATGCAGAAGGTCATCGACGGCGTGTCCGGGATGAACACCGATTCGATGGTGCGGCCGTCGGCGAGGCGCAGGAGAAATTTCTCGGTGCCGTCGACCGACTTCTCGCGCTGAACCACCTCAGGCGTTGACAGCGTGAAGCCGTTCGCGAGCGCTGTGCGGAGGTCGCGTGAGAGGTCGGTCATCGCGGCGGGATCGGTGACGCCGCGGTGATAGAGCCAGCGAAAAATCTGTCCGGCGTGAAAGCGGTGGTGTCCGCGCGCGTCGAGCGCCGCCTCGAGCGCCGGGCGTTCCAGTTCGGCGAGGTCGAGTCGGCAGGACTCGGTGGACACGGTATCTCTCTCGTTTCCCAGCGCTTAGCGGACTTTCAATGGTAACATGATGGCTCATCTTGTCGAACGCACCTATCGTCCGAGACGTTCTCGATAACGGTCTCCGCATTCTCACGGAGCGGATGACTCAAGTCCGCTCGATCAGCATCGGCGTCTGGCTCACACGCGGATCGCGCCACGAAACCGCTGAGCGCGGCGGCATCGCCCATTTCGTCGAGCACATGCTCTTCAAAGGCACCGCGACGCGCAGCGCGGAAGATATCGCTCAGGCGATCGATTCGATCGGCGGTCAGCTCGACGCGTTCACCGCGAAGGAATACGCCAGCTACTACATCAAGGTCCTCGACGAGCATCTGCCGCTCGCCATCGACATCCTCGCCGACATCGTCCGCAATCCGGCGTTCGGTCCAGAGGACATCGAGCGTGAGAAAAAAGTCGTCCTCGAAGAGATCAAGATGGTCGAGGACACGCCCGACGACCTCGTCCACGAGCTGTTCACCCAGGGCTTCTGGGAAAACCATCCGCTCGGCCGACCGATTCTCGGCACGAAAGAGACCGTCGAATCGTTCAACGTCGATTCGCTGCGGACGTACTTTCAGAACGCGTACACGGCGCGCAACCTGATCGTCTCGGCGGTGGGCAACCTCGAGCACGAGCACGTGCGCGATCTCGTGGCCGAGAAGTTCGGATCGGTCGCCGAGTCGGGCGAGGCCGTTGGCGAGCAGGCGCCTCGCGTCGTACCGAAGATTCTGATTCGCAACAAGGAGCTCGAACAGAGCCACTTGTGCCTCGGCGTCGGCAGCTACCCGCAGAACCACGACGATCGGTATTCGAGCTACGTGCTGAACACGCTGCTCGGCGGCTCGATGAGCTCGCGGCTGTTTCAGAACGTGCGCGAGAAGCGCGGGCTCGCCTATGCCGTGTTCAGCGGGCTGAGCGCCTATCGCGACGCCGGGTCGTTCACCATCTACGCCGGCTGCTCGAACGAAGCCGTCGGTGAGGTCGTCGATCTCGTCGTCGAAGAATTGCGCGGCGTCAAGAATGCGCTCGTGCCCGACGCCGAGCTGCAGCGCGCGAAGGATCACCTGAAGGGCAGCCTCATGCTGAGCCTCGAGAACACCGCGAGCCGCATGTCGCACATCGCCCGGCAGGAGATTTACTTCGACCGGCAGTTCGGGCTGGACGAGACGCTGCAAGGCATCGAGCGGGTGACCGCCGCCGATGTCCAGCGCGTCGCGGCAGACCTGTTTCAGAACGGATCGCTCGCGGCCACGGTGCTCGGCAACGTGAACGGACTGCAGATTCCGAGAGAGCGGTTGGATCTGGACTAAGAGGAGCCTATTCACCACAGAGGACGCGGTGGACGCGGGGGATCAAACTGGAGAGGTTTGTCCCTCTGCGTCCTCCGTGTCCCCCGTGGTGGCGAGCTTTCGTGATCGCACGCTATACACACCCCGAGATGGGGCGGATCTGGAGCGACCAGCGTCGGTACGAGACCTGGCTGCTCGTCGAGACCGCCGCCGCCGAGGCGATGGCGGCCGCGGGCATCGTGCCGCCCGAGGCGGCACGCGACATCCGCGACCGCGGCGGGTTCGACATCGCACGCATCGAAGAAATCGAGCAGACCACGCAGCACGACGTCATCGCCTTCACGACGGCTGTCGCCGAGAAAGTCGGGCCCTCCGCGCGCTGGCTTCACTTTGGGATGACCTCGTCGGACGTCATCGACACCGCGCAAGCTCTGCAGATGCGCGAAGCGTGCGACCTGATCCTCACGGATCTCGAGGCGCTGTCGGAGGCGATTCGCGACCGCGCGCTCGAACACCGCCGGACGCCGATGATCGGCCGCACGCATGGCGTACATGCCGAGCCGATGACGTTCGGCCTCAAGCTCGCGCTGTGGTACTCCGACGTGCAGCGCGACATCGAACGGATTCAGCGCGCGCGCGCGACGATCAACGTCGGCAAAGTGTCAGGCGCCGTGGGGACGTTCGCGCATTTGCCGCCGTCAATAGAAGAAGACGTGTGCCAGCGCCTGCAGCTCGAGCCGGCGAAGGTCTCCTCGCAGGTCATTCAACGCGACCGCCACGCGGAGCTGCTGTCGGCTCTGGCGATTACGGCCGCGTCGCTGGAGAAGTTCGCGCTCGAAATCCGCGGACTGCAGAAGACCGAAATCGGGGAAGTCGAGGAGCCGTTCGCGAAAGGGCAGAAGGGCTCGTCGGCGATGCCGCACAAACGCAATCCGATCGGCTGCGAGCAGATTTGCGGTCTCGCGCGCCTGCTGCGCGCCAACGCCCACGCGTCGCTCGAGAACGTCGCGTTGTGGCACGAGCGCGACATCTCGCATTCGTCGGTGGAGCGCGTGATCCTGCCCGACAGCTTCATCGCGCTCGATCACATGCTGCGCCGGTTCACCAGAATCACCCGCGGCATGGTCGTCTATCCCGATCGCATGCGCGAGAATCTCAACCGCTCGCGCGGCGTCGTGTTTTCCGGCACGGTGCTGCTCGAGCTCGCGAAAAAAGGCGTCTCGCGCGAGCAGGCGTACGAATGGGTGCAGCGCAACGCGATGCGCCTGTTCGAGGAACGCCGGGAGGACGTCGACTTCAGGGCGCTGCTGCTGGCCGACCCGGACGTCACGCGCGTGCTGACGCCGGCCGAGATCGAGCGGGCGTTCGACCTCGACGAGCAGTTGAAGCACGTGGACCACATTTTCGATCGCGTCTTTCAAACCGTTTCCGCGAGGGTCTAGCTAGTGGAGGGTCTTCTCGAATTTACTACTCGGGCCGCTCCGCTCGAACCCCACCGCGCAGGCGTGCGCGCTGGGGACCCCGCGTGGTCGCGGCCCAAAAATCGCGGTCGAAGACTCGTTGTGAATAGTACTGATTCAGCTGAGACGGTCCACTAACATGCGTGCGCGCGTTTTCGTCACGTTGAAGCCATCCGTGTTCGATCCGCAGGGCAGAACGATCGCCGACGCTCTGCATTCGCTCGGCTACGGCACGGTCGAGGACGTGCGGCAAGGTAAGTACTTCGAGCTCGATCTTGCGACCACTGAAGCGGCGCAGGCGCGCGCCCTAGCCGCCGAGGTCGCCGACAAGGTCCTGGCGAATCCCGTGATCGAAAGCTATCGCATCGAGGTTGACTAAGCGGAGAGTCGTGCGAAGAACCGCGGCGAGCGATCGAGCGAGCCGCGACAGGCGTTGGGGGTGGGGCCCCAACGCAAAAGTAAACAAAGATGACTCGTTTTGCTTTTGCACTTGCGGCGTGCATGACTGTGGCTAGTGCCTCATCGGCGCAGGACCGTCCGGGTCCAGCGATCGACCCGATGGCGGCGACAGTCACGCAGTGGTTCACGATGATCGAGCGCCAGTTCGTGAGCCTCGCCGACGCGATGCCGTCCGATCGCTGGAGCTTCGCGCCGAAAGACGGCGAGTTCAAGGGCGTGCGCACGTTCGCCGAGCAGGTGAAGCACGTCGCGTGCGCCAATGTCGCATTCTTCAACGAAGTCGAGCACAAGACGCCGCCGGCCGGCTGTGAGACCGGCGGTCCGAGTCCGGCAAAGACGAAGGCCGAGCTGATGCAGTACCTGCGCGAATCGTTCACCTACGCGACTCAGGTGATGCGACGACTCACGCCCGCCAACGCCATGGATCCGGTCGAAGGTCCCTACGGCGGCAAGACGACGAGATTGGGCATTTCGACGCTAGCGGTGTGGCATGCGACGGATCATTACGGCCAGCTCGTGGTGTATCTGCGGATGAACGGCATCGTCCCGCCCGCGAGCGCGGGCACGGCCCCATCGCGATAGTCGTTCCTAACCAGCGCGCCGAGCCGAAGGCGAGGCGTGGTCGGCGGCGGGGGTGGGGCCCCGCCGCAAGGTCATAAAAGATGCGCTTCGGCATTGTGGTGTTTCCCGGCAGCAACTGCGACGAGGACGCGTATCACGCCGCGAAAGATGTCTTCGGCCAGGATGCCGAGTACATCTGGCACAAGGACACCGACCTGAAAGGCGCCGACGTCGTGATTCTGCCCGGTGGCTTCGCGCACGGCGATTACCTGCGCACCGGCGCGATGGCGCGCTTCTCGCCGATCATGGGGCAGGTTCGCGCGTTCGTCGAGCGCGGCGGCCCGGTGCTCGGCATCTGTAACGGATTCCAAATCCTGCTCGAATCCGGTCTGCTGCCCGGCGCGATGCTGCGCAATCGCACGCTGAAGTACCGCTGCGAGCACGTGCATCTGCGAGTCGAGCAGACCGACACGCCGTTCACGAGCGCGGCAAAGGTGGGCCAGGTCCTGCGAATTCCGATCGGTCACGGCGAAGGCAATTATTTCGCGCCGTCCGATATGCTCGCCACGTTGGAGTCGAACCGGCAGGTGATTCTTCGTTACACCGATCCGAACGGCGAGCTCGATCCAGATTCGAATCCAAACGGATCGGTCAACGCGATCGCCGCGATCTGCAACGAATCGCGCAACGTCGTCGGCATGATGCCGCATCCCGAGCGCGCGTGTGAATCGCTGCTCGGCGGCGTCGACGGACGGATGATCTTCGAATCGGTCGTCGAGACGCTGGCTCGCGGGCCTGAAAGGCCCGCGCTACAGGCTGTAGGGCGGGCCTTTTAGGGTCGCCGTTTCATCATGATTGATCCACAGGTTCTCGAACGGCACGGCCTGAAGCCCGACGAGTACGAACGCATCAAGCAGTTCCTCGGCCGCGAGCCGAACCTCACCGAGCTCGGGATCTTCTCGGTGATGTGGTCCGAGCACTGCAGCTACAAGAGCTCGCGCGTGCATCTGAAGACGCTGCCGACCACAGGAAAGCAAGTCCTGCAGGGTCCAGGGGAGAACGCGGGCGCCGTCGACATCGGCGACGGCCTCGCGGCCGTCTTCAAGATCGAATCGCACAATCCCCCGTCGTTCATCGAGCCGTACCAGGGGGCGGCGACCGGCGTCGGCGGGATCATCCGCGACATCTTCACGATGGGCGCGCGGCCGATCGCGCTGTTGAACTCGCTGCGGTTCGGATCCATCGATGTGCCCGGAACACGTCGTCTGCTCGAAGGCGTCGTGGCCGGCATCGCCGGCTACGGCAACAGCATCGGCATCCCGACGGTCGGCGGTGAGATTGCGTTCGAGCCGTCGTACGCCGGCAATCCGCTCGTCAACGTCTTCTGCCTCGGCATCGCGAAGGCGTCGGACATTATTAAAGGTGTCGCCTCGGGCGTCGGCAATTCGGTCTATTACGTCGGCGCCAAGACCGGGCGCGACGGCATCCATGGCGCGACGATGGCGTCGGCGGAGTTCGATGAGAAATCGGCGGAGAAGCGTCCGGCTGTCCAAGTCGGCGATCCGTTCATGGAAAAACTGCTGCTCGAAGCGTGCCTCGAGGTGATGCAGACCGACGCGCTCGTCGGCATCCAGGACATGGGCGCCGCGGGCCTGACCTGCTCGACGACCGAAATGGGATCGCGCGGCGGAGCCGGCGTGGAAATCGACATCGCGCATGTGCCGCAGCGCGAAAGCAGGATGACGCCGTACGAGATCATGCTCTCGGAGTCGCAGGAGCGGATGCTGCTCGTCGTCAAGCGTGGGCGCGAGGCTGAGGTCGAGCGGATCTTCGACAAGTGGGATCTGCACGCGGTCCACATCGGCGAAGTGACCAGCGACGGCATGCTGCGCGTGAAGGACAAGGGCACGGTGGTCGCCGAGATTCCGAATCGCGCGCTCACCGACGAGGCGCCGGTGTATCGACGTCCGATGACGGAGCCCGAGTATCTTGCCGAGGTGCGAAAACTTGACCTGGATGTGCTCACGCGGGACGGCCTAAAGGCCATCCCTTACAGCGGTGTAGGGGACGGTCTTCCGCCTTCGCGGAACGCTTCGGCGGACCACCGTAGCCTTGGCGAAGGTGGTCAGACCGTCCCGGGAAGTCAGAACACCGCGCTGTTGCTGCTCCTCGGCTCCGCGACCATCGGCAGCAAGAAATGGGTGTACCGGCAGTACGACCACATGGTCCGGACCAACACGATCAACTATCCGGGTTTCGGCGCGGGAGTCGTGCGCATCAAGGGAACGGATCGCGCACTCGCGTTGTCGGTCGATGGCAATGGACGGTACTGCTACCTCGATCCCTATCGCGGCGCGATGCTGGCGGTCGCCGAAGCTGCGAGGAATGTGGCGTGCGCGGGGGCGCGGCCGCTGGGCGCGACCAACTGTCTGAACTTCGGCAATCCCGAGCGTCCGGCGATCATGTGGCAGTTCGCGAAAACGGTTGAAGGGATTGGCGCCGCGTGTCGCGCGCTCGACGTGCCGATTACCGGCGGCAACGTCAGTCTCTACAACGAAACGGACGGGAAGGCGATTTATCCGACGCCGGTCATCGGCGTGGTCGGCCTGCTCGAGCACGCCGATCGCGTCGTCAGCCGCCGGTTCCACCGGTCGGGCGATGCGATCATTCTGCTCGGCGAGGGACACGGCGAGCTGGGCGGCAGCGAGTACTTGAAGGTCGTGCACGATCTGGTGCGCGGAGGGCCGCCGTCGATCGACCTCGACGCCGAGCGCGCGCTCCAGGATCTGCTCGTCACGCTCGCGACCGAGCGCCTGATTCATTCCGCGCACGATTGCTCGGACGGCGGGCTCGCCGTCACGCTCGCCGAGTGTTGTTTCGACACCGAAGGGATGGGCGCTGACGTGTCGATCCCCGGTGTCGAGATCACCCGCGATCCAGCGCTGAACACGGCGGCAGCACTCTTCGGCGAGTCGGCGTCGCGCGTGCTGGTGTCGGTCGTGCCGGAAAGTGCGACCGCCGTGCTCGAGCGCGCCGCCGCGGCGAACGTGCCGGCGCGGATGATCGGCCAGACCGGCGGCAACCTGTTGAGAATCGCTGTGGCAGGGCAGATGGCCGTCGACCTATCGATCCACGAAGCGGAGCGTGTCTGGAATGCGGCGATCGAGCGCTACTTTGCCAAGCGCGTGGCCTGATCGCCGACTGAGCGGATAATCGTTGCGAATCACCGCCGCGAGCGAACGTGCGAGCGGCGCCTGCGGCTCTCGCGAGCGCGAAGGCGCGAGCGAGGCGAGCGGGGGTGGGGCCACGCGAGCGTAGAGAAAATGACAGGCGCTGGGGGTGGCCCCAGCGCAAAAGTAAAAAATGCTCGATAAGTTCAAAGACGAGTGCGGCGTCTTCGGCATCTTCGGTCATCCCGAAGCCGCCAACATGACCTATCTCGGCCTCTATGCTTTGCAGCATCGAGGGCAGGAGAGCGCGGGCATCGCGGCCTCCGATCGCGAGCGCGTGCGCATTTCGCGCGCCATGGGCTACGTCGCCGATACGTTCGATGGCCCAACGCTCGCGCAGCTTCCCGGGCCACTGGCCATCGGACACGTGCGCTACTCCACCGCGGGCGAAAGTAAGCTCTCGAACGCGCAGCCCATCCTGATCGACTGTTCGCACGGACAGATCGCGTTGTGCCACAACGGGAATCTCGTGAACGCGCGCGAGCTGCGCGACGAGCTCGTACAGCAGGGATCGATTTTCCAGTCCAGCAGCGACACCGAGGTCATCCTGCACCTCTACGCGAGGTCGAAGGCGCCCACGGTCGAAGACGCGATCGTCGAATCGGTCTCGCAGGTGCAGGGCGCCTTCTCCCTCGTGATGCTCACGAAGGACCGCCTGGTCGCCGTCCGCGATCCGCACGGCTTCCGACCGCTCGCGCTCGGCCGTCTGGGCGACGCGTACGTCGTCTGCTCGGAAACGTGTGCGATGGATCTCATCGGTGCGACCTACGCGCGCGACGTCGCTCCTGGCGAAATCCTGGTGATCTCGGACAACGGCGTCCGATCGATCAAGCCGTTCGCTCCGGCGCCGGTGAACCAGTGCATCTTCGAGCACGTGTACTTCGCGCGGCCCGACAGCTACGTGTTCGGCCGCAGTGTGAACGAAGTCCGAACGGAGCTCGGCCGCGTGCTCGCGCGCGAGCAGCCGGTCGACGCCGACGTCGTCGTGCCGGTGCCGGATTCCGGCGTGTGCGCCGCCGTGGGATACGCCGAGGAGGCAGACATCCCGCTGCGCATGGGCCTCATCCGCAACCACTATGTCGGCCGCACGTTCATTCAGCCGCAGGCGTCGATTCGCCACTTCGGCGTGAAGGTGAAGCTGAATCCGGTGCGCAGCATCCTCGAAGGCAGGCGCGTCATCCTCGTCGACGATTCGATCGTCCGCGGCACGACGAGCCGCAAGATCGTCCGAATGGTCCGCGCGGCGGGCGCCAAGGAAGTACACGTGCGTATCAGTTGTCCGCCGACGATCTCGCCGTGCTTCTACGGTGTCGACACACCGAGCAGGTCCGAGCTGATCGCGGCGACGCACACGCTCGACGAAATCCGCACGTACCTCCAGGCCGACAGCGTCGCGTACCTGAGTCTCGAAGGGCTGATGAGCGCCGTCGACAAAGACCGGGGCTCGTACTGCAGCTCGTGCTACACGGGGCGATATCCCGTAGAATTCCCGCGCGACGAGGCGAGCTATCTGCAGCTCGCGCTGAAGCTGGATAAAGAACCGGTCGCGAAATAATGCGCTGCGCTCGCTCAACACGAAGGACACCAAGGACACACAGGCTTTCCTGTACAGGTTTAGTTCTCTGTGTCCTTGGTGTCCTTTGTGTTGGGCGCGCCGCAGGCGCCCAGGAGCCGAGCGCTCCACAAGCGGTCTCTCCCGCGCAACTCAAAGCGGCGATCGACAAGCTCGGCGATCTCGACTACGCCACACGGACGAATGCGTCACGAACCGTGCGGCGCACGGCGACGCCTCAGGCAGTCCCCGCGCTGCTACAGGCGGTGGCGGAACACACCGACCCCTACGTGCGCTACCGCGCCCTGGTGCTGCTGACCGGATTCAACGATCCGCGCGCGAAGGACGCGATGCGCGAGTCGCTCGCGAGCCCCAACGATCGGCTGCGCACGGTCGCGTACAGCTTCTTCGAGCACAACCCGGATCGTGCGATGACGGCGACGTTCCTCTCTGCGCTCGACAAGGAGCAGGCCGAGTTCGTGCGGCCGGCGGTCGTCCGCGCGCTCGCCGCGCTGGGGCCGCAGCCGGCGCTCCTCCGCGAAGTGACCCGCGGTGAAGACTTCTTTCGCAGCGCCGTGATCGAAGCGCTTGGCGACTACAAAGCGGCCTACGCCTTCGACGCGCTCACCGCCGTCGCCAAGATCGACGGACCGTTGCAGGACGATGCGGCGCTGGCACTCGGAAAAATCGGCGACAAGCGCGCGCTCGAGACGCTTGCCGCCATGCAGCGCAGCGCCTCACGGCAGACGCAGCCGTCCATTGCCACCGCCATCTGTCTGCTCGGCGTCAACTGCGAGTCGCACGAGAACTACCTCGTCGACACGCTCAAGTTCGCCGACAAGAACACCGGCTTTCAGGAGTGGCTGCGCGGCGCCGCCACCGGCCTGGGCGCGCTGGCGGTCGCCGGACATGACGAGGCGGTCACGGCGCTCTTCGACATCGGCATTCCGGCGCGAGACGACTCGACGCGCGCGCCAGTCGCGCTCGCGCTGGCGACCGTCGCCCTTCGCAACACCGCGGTGATGATGCCCGTGCTCGAGAAGCGGACCGATCGCGATCAGGCGCTGGCGCTCGTCGCCGAGGGCTTCGACATGCTCGAAGAGGATTTGGACAAGGAGCGCTTCTTCGCCTTCGCGCGCCGCACGTACTGGGATTCGCCTGAAAACTCACCACGCCGTTCGCTGATGCAGACACTCATCGGGAAGCTCGACTTCTAGCGGTCCGTGTCAACTGAATGAGTACTAGTCACAACGAGCCTTCGACCGCGATTTTCGGGCCGCGACAACGCGGGGTCCCGGTACCACATCCGAGCGGACACTCCACCAATGGACTATAAATCCGCCGGCGTCGACATCGACGCCGGCAACGAAACCGTCCGCCGCATCAAAGCGCTCGCGCGCGGGACGTTCACGCCCGGTGTGATGTCCGAGATCGGATCGTTCGGCGGCCTGTTCCGTCTCGGCGATCGCTATCAGGATCCGGTCCTCGTCTCGAGCGCCGACGGCGTGGGCACGAAGCTGAAGATCGCGTTCCTGACCGGCCGCCACGACACCATCGGCGCGGATCTGGTCAACCACTGCGTGAACGACATTCTCGTGCACGGCGCGGCGCCGCTCTTTTTTCTCGACTACCTCGCAACCGGTCGCTTGTCGCCTGACGTGGCGGAGCAGGTGATGACAGGCGTCGCGCGCGCGTGCACGGAGAACGGCTGCGCGCTGCTTGGCGGCGAGACCGCCGAGATGCCGGGCTTCTACGCCGACGGCGAGTACGACATCGCCGGCTTCATCGTCGGCGCCGTGGAGAAGACGAAGATCGTCGACGGCCGGGCCATCGTGCCGGGTGATGTGTTGATCGGCTTGCCATCGAGCGGCCTCCACACCAACGGGTATTCGCTCGCGCGCCGGGTCTTCTTCGAGCTGGCGCAGTGGAAGCCGGACAAATTCGTGCGCGAGCTGGGCGTCACGCTCGCCGACGCCTTGCTCGCGCCGCACCGATCGTATCTGCCGTTTGTCCGTCCGCTGCTCGAGCGCCACTACGTGCGCGGCCTCGCGCACATCACCGGCGGCGGCATCACGGACAATCTGCCGCGCGTCCTGCCGGAGGGCTGCGCGGCCGAGATCGATCGCAGGTCGTGGTCGATCCCGCCGATCTTCCGCCTGCTCCAGCAGCACGGCCGGATTTCCGACGAGGAGATGTTCCGCACGTTCAACATGGGGATCGGCCTGATTGTCGCCTGCGCGCCGCGCGATGCCGAGCGCGTGGTCAACACCGTCTCCCTCGCCGGCGAGCCCAATGCCGTTCGTATCGGCTTTGTCGTCTCCGGCGACCGCAGCGTGA
>MNEX01000119.1 GCA_001917905.1 Acidobacteria bacterium 13_1_40CM_65_14 | reverse complement strand
GCCGACACAGCGACCGCCATGACGATACCCCACGCCACGCGTCGTCTTGGGTCGACGGTCTCCTCCGACACGCTGGCCGACGCATCGTACCCGGTGAAGGTCCATTGCGCCTGCAGCAACCCGATCACGAACGCCCACCGGTACGGCCAGCCCTCCGCGTTCGACGTCATCCGCAGAAAGAAGAACGACAGTGGCTGCTTCGGCGCGAAGAGGATCAACGCGCCGACAATCGCGATGACGCCGACGACGTGCACCGTCACGCTGAAATCGTTGAGCCGGGCCACCAGCCGGATGCCGAAATGATTGATCACCGCATGGGAGAGCAAAATCGCCCCGTACACGATCAGGATGCTCGTCGTCGTCATCGGCAACCCGGTGAGCGGCGTCACGAACAGCGCGGCGCCGTAATCGATCCCCGCGATGGCGGCGAGCTGCCCCGCGATGTTGAACCATGCGGTGAACCAGCCCCACGCGTTGCCACCGAGGCGGCACGCCCAGTGATACATCGCGCCGGAGGTCGGCACCGCCGAGGCGAGCTCCGCCATGCTGAGCGCGACGGTCATCGTGAAGATCGCGACGAGCGGCCAGCCGAACGCCATTTCGGCCGGCCCGCCCATCACGAGGCCGTGT
The DNA here is from genome assembly GCA_001917905.1 of Acidobacteria bacterium 13_1_40CM_65_14. Taxonomy (GTDB): domain Bacteria; phylum Acidobacteriota; class Vicinamibacteria; order Vicinamibacterales; family CAVVIG01; genus QHWF01. The sequence goes on along the minus strand of MNEX01000119.1, from coordinate 16,466 downwards.
TGATACAGCGTCACGGCCCCGGTGAGGATGGAGATGATGGAAAACGAGAGAGCAAAGTTCGAGAAGCCGCCGATCGTCCGAAACAGCTCCTGCGCGTACCCAAAGCTGCCCAGCTCGTGTTCGTCCTGACGCCGCTGCTGGTCGACCGTGCTCAGAACGAGTACCGCAGCGAGAACTGCACCGTCCGCGGTCCCGCCTGGTCGACGCTCTGCGTGTCCGTGATCCGGCCGAACGTGCCCGACCGCACGTTCCGGTTCGGCAACCCGAGATTCTCGGTGTCGAACACGTTCGAGAGCGCGGCTTCGAAGCGCAGGCGTTGTGGACCGGCGGTCGTGAAACTCTTTCCAACCGTCATTGAGAACGCCTTGGTGTTCGGTCCGATGAGGGAGCCGACGCTCGCGTTGCCGAACCGGCCGATGTTGTTCGGCGGGATGACGAACGCCCCCCGATCGAAGAAGCGTTCGACGGTCGGGGCATCGAGATTTCCGCTGCCGGTCTGATCGGGCCGCGTCGTCGACGTGAACCCGCGCACGTTGGCGCCGATGCCGCCCGGGTCGCCGCCCGAGAACTGCGGCGTGAGAAACGAGCCGGACTGCGCGAGAACGACTCCGGCGAGATCCCAGCCGCCTGCGAGCAGATCGAAAGCCCTTCCCATATCGCCGCCGAACATTCGGCCGCGCCCGAACGGCAGCTCGTAGAGGAACGTTGCGACGAGGCGATGGCGGCGTGTGAACGGCACCGGCCCGTAGTCGTCGTCGGGACCGCGGAAGGTGTTGAGAAGACTCGGACCATTTTCTGCAGGAAAGTCGCCCGGGACCGCGCCGCCCGCATCGGCGAGATTCCGCGCGACGGTGTACGAGCCGTCGAGGGTCAATCCTTTCGACAGGCGCCGCGTGACCTCGACCTGAAGCCCGTCATAACGCGAGTGCGCGCCGTTGTCGCGCGACGCCACGACGTTCCAGTCGCGGAACGGCCGCGTGCCCGCCAGCGCCGTGTAGCCCTGCGTATTCAGTGGAATCTGATTCAAATCGGGGCTGACGAGGATGTCGTTGGTCTTGTTCCCGATGTAGCTGACACGCAGACCGGTGTTCGCGCCGAGATCCCGCTCGACGGTCAGCGACCACTGTGTCGTCCTCGGATCGCGGAGATCGAACTGATTCGCACGGCGAAAGTCCTGGCTGCCCGCGCCAGGAACCGCTCGCAATGCCGCCGGGAAGACGTTCGGGAAGGTGATGGCAAAACCGTTGGGCGTTCGCTGATTGAAGAAGACCGGTACATCGCTCGTCACCGTGGCCACGAGCGAGTAATTGATGGAGCCATACAGCGGTACCGTGTAGGTACCAACCCCACCGCGAATGACTGTGCGATTGTCGCCAAAGGGCCGCCATGCGACTCCGAGTCGCGGGTTCACGTTGTTCTTGTCGGTGAAGCGCAGCGCCTCCGGCAACCCGACATCCTTCGCGGTGACGAACGGGGTGTTGGGCAGGCTCGCGCGCACGGCGGCGGGTACCAGCGCGAGGGCTTCCTGGTTTGGCACCACCACTTTGCCGCTTGTGCGGTCGAAATTCCCAAGCTGATTGGTGCGGTCGTTCATTGGCGGCCTCAGGTCGTAGCGGACGCCGTAATCGATGGTGACCGTCGAGGTCGGGCGCCAGGCGTCCTGCACGTAGAAGGCCCACCAGTTCGTATACGGGTTCGTCGGGGTCGGGCCGTAGGCGTAGCGCGTCGAGAACGGCACGCCGGTCAGAAAATCGGACCAAGGGTTGCCGGTGTAGTCGCCTCTGAAAATGTAGGCGCCGAAGTCGTCGCCCTCGAAGAAGCTGACAATGTCCTTGTATTCGACGTACTGGAAATCGAAGCCGCCCTTCAGCGTATGGCGTCCCTTGATCCAGGTGACGGCGTCGTTGAACTGCACGATGTTCGACAGCACGAGGCTCGGTTTGCCGGGTGTCGTCGAGATGTAGTCCTCGCCGACGAACTCGAACGACGGCGCGCCGCCAATGCCCGTCAGGTCCGGCAGACCGGTGAACCCGAGGTCGCGCATGAACGCCGGCGCGTCGCCGGCGAAGCCGTACGAGAACGTATTGAGCTGCCGCGAGACGCCGCCCCTGGCCTCGTTCAGCAGGCTCTTGCCGAGGATCGAGTTGCCGATCACGACCACCTGGCGCAGCTCGTTCCGACTGGACTGATCGCCGATCTTTGAATTGGTCGCGAGGCCGCTCTCCTCGCGATTCTTGATCGTGAACCGTCCAATCAACTTGTGATTGTCGGTGAGCGAGTGGTCCACGCGTCCATCGACGCCATCGATCGTGAAATCACGCGAGGCGTTGTAAATCAAGTTCGGCTGACTGAGCGAAGCGCCTGTTGACTGATTCTGCCGCGGGAAGAGCCGATCGATCACCTTGGCGGCAATCGGAGTGACCGGCACCTGGTTATTCGAGTACGGCGCGCCGGTGAACGGGTTGATGAGCTGTTTCTGAATGCTGGACAGATCGCCTTGGCGGAACGCGTCGGGCGGCACGATCTGCGACCGCGTCGCCTCGAACGGCCGGCGCCCGCCTTCGTACGTGGCGAAGAAGAACGTTCGATTGCGAACGATTGGCCCGCCTGCCGTGGCGCCGGCAGTGTTCGCGTTGACCTCGGGCTTGATTGGATGTCCGTTCGCATCGCGCGGTGCGAACTGGTCGACGCTGGCAAACCTGCTGTTTTGGTTGAACCAGAACGCAGATCCGTGCAGCCTGTTCGTGCCACTCTTGGTCGTTGTCGTGATGTCCGTCGCCTGCATGTACTCGGCGTTGTTCCCCGCCGCGGTCACCTTGAACTCCTCGATCGACTCGACTGACGGGAACAGGTCGCGCATCGGTCCGCCGCCGCGGGTGTTCTGGACCGACACACCATCCACGGAGAAAGACGTCATGTAGGGCATGTTCCCGGCGAGCGAGATGCGGCCGCTGCTGTCTTGCTGGACGCCGGGTGCGAGCGTCGCGACGACCAGCGGGCTCGTGCTCGTCGTGGCCCGGAAGTTCAGAGCGAGCCTGTTGATGTCGTCGCCCGATTTGGAATTGTCGATAGTCGCGCGCTCCGTCTCGATCACTGGACTGGAGCCGACGACATCAATTTGTTCCCTGGTGCCGGCGATCTGTAGCTGCACGTCGACGCGGACGGACTGCCGGGCGAGCAGCTCGATTTGTCGCGTCTGATCGCTAAACGCGGATAGAGAGGCGACGATGCGGTACTCACCGGCGTCGAGATTCGCCAGCAGGTAGTTGCCAGCGCCGTCGGTCACCGTGATGCGCACGCTCTGCGTACGCGTGTTCGTGACCGTCACCGTCGCGCCGGGCAGCACGGCGTTCGAGGAATCCGTCACCGTGCCAGTGAGCGTGCCAAAGGTGGACTGCGCCAGCGCGGGGCGGGCGACCAGACCAACAACGCACACGAGGAGAACGAGAAGGCTGCTGGGTCGAAGTGTGGACCTGCGCATGGGACACCCCTCCTGCCGGCTGGCGAGCTCGTGTTTGGGGCGTATCCTATCAGACCGTGTGGCGTCAGGATGCTGGCGGTTTTTCGTTTCCCGTGAAGGTCAATTCGACGGTCGCCGTGGCGCCGCCTCTGACGTGCACGGTCTGGGTGAGGACGCCGAATCGTTCGTGCCACGATTGGATCGTGTGCGTACCGGCAGGAACGTTGGCAATCTCGAACGTGCCGCCGCTACCCGTCACCGCGAAGTACGGATGGCCGACGACGCCGACATAGCTGGTCATCCAACTGTGCACGTCGCACTTGATGCGCAACATGATCTCTTCGGTCGCCGGCCGAAACGTCTGGACCATCCCCGCCGTCGGCTGACTGACGTTGAAGCCGTTGCCGTGCGCCGAGAGGCCGTGGACGTTGTGCAGCAGCGCGTCGCTGTTGCGGACGAGAAGGCTCTGGCCCAGGCGCATGCCGACGACGCGCGGACTGTAGACGCACGCGCGCTGATCGATCGTCACCGGCTCGGTCGGAAGCGGCGCCCGCGGAAACGAACCCTGCAGCGACACGAACACATTTGCGAGGCTGCCATCCAGACTCGCAACGACGGTTTCCTGCACGACGCGCTTTCCTGCGTTGATCTGTGAGCACATCGGATCCATGCCCATGCGGATGATTGGGTTTCCGGGCGCCTTGCCCGCCAGCCGGATGTGACCTTTGATCGTTCCACGTTGTGGGGCCGGTGCCTGGCCGGCGCCGACCGCGGCGCCGCCGACGGCGATGACGATCGCGCAACGAAGGCGTGGTGTCACTTGGATGTCGCCGCTGCTGGCTTGCGTGGATACCAGTAGGTGAGGTGACAGTTTTCGCACGCCTTATCGAGCACGTCACCGGCGTCGAGGAGCGCTTCGGCGTTCCTGGCCTCGATCGCCTTTTGCGCTTCCACCGCCGCATCATGAAGCCCGTGCGCTCGGCGGGTCCACGCCTGGCGATCCTCATTGATCAACGCTTCAATCTGCTCGGGCGCCAGCTGGATTTTCGGGTCCTCCGCCTTTTCCCCAGGCCTCGCCACGTGACGGCCCGGGATCAGCAGAAGGTTCGTCGCTTCGATCAATTGAACGGTGCGGCGGCGAAGGTTCGCCCACTCCTCATCGGTGTGCGGAGCTCGCTGTTCCGTGCCGGCGGCGCTGATGGTCGTGCCGACCGAATCCCACAGGGCATCCGCCGATGGATCGACGATCGAATCCATGATGTCCTTCACCGTGGCGGTGGGCCGATAGTCCGCGGGTTGCTGCGCGCGACACGCGCCGACGAGAAGCAGGCTGCCGACGAGCACGCTGACGCGGATCGCGTGCATTCAGCGTTCTCTATCGTGACGGCGCCGCCGGTCGCGCGAACTTCGCGGCGTCGATCGCGACATTCGGCTGCACCTCGGTGAGCTGAACGGTGTCCTGGCCGTCGAGCCAGGCCACGGTCCAGTGAAATGGCATCTTGACGCCGGACACGTCGCGATAGTCGCTGTAGTCGATCTGCGTCGGCAGCCGCCCGACGGGCGAATCGGCGTAGCGGACCTGACGCACGAGTAACCCGGAAGCCTTGTCGAAGTAGAGCGTCGCGAGCGCGCCATTTGCGCCGGTACCCTGCACGACTTGCGCATCGCGACCGCCGACCGTGTCGGTGGGACCGACGCGCCACTTCGTCAGCGCATCCTTGATCCGTGCAGGGAACGCAAGCCCCGCGTCCAGCTTCGCACCGTCGAGATCGTGTCCGGTCAGCGCGAGCACCGGCACCGGCCGGTGCGGCGCCGCGACCCAGCCGCCGCGGCCGTCGACGACCGTTGTGCTGTCGCCATCGAGCGTGTGCGTGATCGCCGTTCGCTGACCTGAAGCCTTGGCGAAGATCTCAAACGGCCGCTTGTCTCCCTCGGGTCCGTAACCGACGCTCGTCCCGTTCGCGACGAAGCTGGTGATGCCGGCGAGACGCTGCGCGCCGCCGAGCGCCTGAACGTACTTCTCGAGCACCTGATCGATCGAAGGGGCGCCCGGAAAGGCTGGAATCACATCGGCGTTTTCTGACGGCCGCTCCGTGTACAGCGTCATCATGTTCGGAGTGACCGTGGGACGATCGTTCCCGCGATGGCACGTGTAGCACGTCACCACCTGACGTCCGCCGAAGTTCGCGCGGTTGATCTCGGTCATCATCGTCACCATCCGGCGCGCCGTGCGCTTCTTCGGATTGGTGTCGACGGCATACGCGTCCCAGCCGGTGTCGCTCGCGGTATGGCAATCCTCGCAGGACAGGCCGAGCGCGGCGGAAAAAATGCCCATCGTGCCCATGAATTGATTCACGGGAACCCCTTTGAGCACTTGAACATTCTTGAAGACCTCTTCCGCCAGCACCGGTTTCGGTTCGGGGGAGGCCTGCCCGTACACGACAGCGACGCCCAGCAGGCACAGGAGCCATCCATATTTCATGGCAGAGTCCCTTCGAGATAATTGCGAAGAGTTTATCATCGGCCGTCAACGCACATCCCGCGGCCTAGTCGCGCCGAAGCGTTCGCGGAGGCGGAACGCCGAGGAACTGCGTCTTGATCTCTTCGTTCCGCCAGAGCGCGCGCGGGTCGGACGAGTGGACGATCGTCCCTTTGCTCATCACGTACGCGATGTCGGACACCTGCACCGCGAACGCGGCGTTCTGCTCGACAAGCAGAATCGATGTCCCTTCGTCTTTCACGCGCCGGATCAAGCGGCCGACGGTCGCGACCACGGCCGGCGCCAACCCTTCGGTCGGTTCGTCCATCAGCAGGAGGATCGGGTTCGCGACGAGCGCGCGCGCGATCGCCAGCATCTGTTGTTCACCGCCGCTCAACTCGTCGCCGCGGTGACGGCCGCGCTCGGCGAGCCGCGGAAAGACTGAAAAGATTTTTTCCATCGTCCATGCGCCTGCGGACGGCGATGGCTGTGAGGCAATCGCGAGGTTCTCCTGAACGGTGAGCGACGCGAAAATCCGGCGACCCTGAGGCACGAGGCTGATGCGGCGGCTGGCGATCGTGTGCGACGCCAGATTGGTGATGTCGTCGCCGTTGAAGACGACGCGCCCGGCGCGAACCGGAGTGAACCCGACGATGGAGCGGCACAGCGTCGTCTTGCCGACGCCGTTTCGTCCGACCACCGCAGCGACCGTGCCTTGCTCCACCTGAATGTTGACGCCCTGCAGCACGTGACTGTCGCCGTAGTACGTGTGGAGATCGATGATGTTCAACATTTCGTCGTCTGAGCCCTTCGAGAGCGTTCAAAAATTACCTCGCCACCGCGGGGACACGGAGGACAGGAGGTTCAAACCTGTCCAAAAACACGATTTTTTCTCCGCGTCCCCCGTGTCCCCCGTGGTGGAGAGCGTAATTCTGCAATACGCTCTTAGCCCTCTGACCGCAGCCCTGATCACGGACCACGGCCTCAGGCCGTCCCGAGATAGATCTCCTGCACGCTGCGGTTCGCGCTCATCTCGTCCTTCGTGCCCTCGGCAAGCACGCGGCCCTGGTGCATCACCGTCACCTGCTGCGCGAATCCAAATGCGATGTCCATGTCGTGCTCGATCAGCATCACGGCGATTGCGGGATCCAGTCGCTGAAGGATCTCCTGCATCGACTCGCGCTCATGTGCGGACAAGCCGGCCATCGGCTCGTCGAGCAACAGCAATCGCGGGCGGCCGGCCATCGACAGCGCGACTTCCAGCTTCCGCTGATCGCCGTAGGACAGATTGCGCGCCAGGTCATGCCGCTGGTCCGCGAGTCCGAATTCCGCCAGCAGCTCCTCGGCTTTCTCCATGACGTCGCCGAAGGATGAAAGCGATCGCAGCATCGAGAACTTCCGCGTGTCGAGCGCCGTGCACGCGAGCCGCACGTTGTCGAGGACGCTCAGACTCGGAAACAGCCGCGTGATTTGAAACGTGCGAGCGAGACCGCGCGCCGCCCGCTGATGCTGCGGACGGCGGGTCACATCGTCGCCGAACATCAGGATCCGCCCGGCCGTCACGGTGACTTCCCCGCTGATGACGTTGAACAGCGTCGTCTTTCCGGCACCGTTCGGTCCGATGACGGCACGCCGTTCGCCGGCACGAACCGTCAGGCTGACATCGTCTACGGCTTCTTCGCGGTTGCATTTTTCCCCCAGAAGTAGTTAGCGCGAATAGAGAGGTTGCTTGAGGTAATCGGAGGGGTTGTACTTCCAGAACTGCGACACCTTCGGGAACGTTGCGATGACCGTGTTCTGGAGCTCACCGTTCACGCGCTCGACTTTGCGGACGTAGACGTTCTCAATCGGATTGCCGTACGCGTCGAGCTCGACCGGACCCCGCGGCAGATCGGCGACCTTCACGGCGCGAAGCGCGTCGACGAGCGCCGCACGATCTTCCACGTGACCATGGATCGATTCGGTTGCGGCCACCAGCCACTTCGCGCCGGTGTACATGCTCTCAGCGTAGTAGCTGGGGATTTTCCTGAAGCGCGCGCGATACGCGGCGACGAATGTCCGGTTCGCGGGCGTGTCGAGCGCCGCGCTGTAGTGAAGCGCCGTGATGACGCCGAGCGCCTCGTCGCCCATGAACGGCAACACGTGCTCGTCGGTCGTCGTGCCGGCGCCGATGAGCAGCACGCGATCCTTCAATCCAAACTCGCGATACTGCCGCATGAACTGCAGGGCGGCACGGCCGAGCACCAAGGCGTAGACGGCGTCCACGTCTCTCGACACCTGCGTCAGGTACGGCGCAAAGTCGTGCACGGACACCGGACACCAGATCTTCTGCGTCACCGCGCCGCCGTCCGCCACGAACGTCCGCTCGAAGCCGCCGACCGACTCCCAGCCGAACGCGTAATCGAGCGCGATGGTCGCCACCTTCCTCAGTTTCAGGACGCGGTACGCGTATTCACCAAACGCATGATTGGGCTGACTTCCGCTGTACCCCGTGCGGACGATCCATTTGCTTCGCTTCCGCTGCGTCAGATCGTCGGCGGACACGACGGGGTACACCATCGGGATCCGCATCGAGTCGATGTAGGGCGCCAGCGCGTAGCCGGTGGACGACAGCAACGCGCCGGCCATCACGTGGACGCCGTCACGCTCGACGAGCTTTCTCGCTTTCGTGAGCCCGACCGCCGGAATCGCCTCGTCGTCTTCGACAAGGAGCTCGATCGTGCGCCCCGCGGCGCGGTAGCCGATCTCGTCGAGATACAGCAGCAGGCCGTTCAGAATGTCGCGTCCGTTCTGCGCGTACGCGCCCGACAGCGGCGCGAGGAATCCGAGTTTGATCGGCGGGGACACCGGCTGCGCGGTGGCGACGAGTGTGGCCCCAGCGATCACGACGACTAACGCAACTCTCCACCACGACACCGAACCTCTCCACGACGACAGTGAACCTCTCCACCACAGAGGACACAGAGGACGCGGAGGAACAGTCCTGTACGATTTCACCTCCGTGTCCTCCGTGTCCCCCGTGGTGGAGAGCTTACGCGCAGATTCCACAACCCCTGCGGCGCGCCCAGGATCGTGACGATGTACACCGCGCCGAGAATCAGCAGCCATCGGTGCGTGTACGCGCTCATCACATTTTTCAGGAGCACGATCGCGCCGGCGCCGAGCGCGGGGCCGACGAGCGTGCCCGGACCACCGAGCGTCACCATGAGAAACACCTCGGAGGATGCGGTGAGATCGACATACGTCGGACCGACGAAGCCGTTGTAGTACGCCCACAGGACACCGGCGACGCTGGCGAATGCACCCGCGATCACGTAGCTGACGTAGCAGTGGAGCCACGTGTTGAAGCCGAGGCTCTTCATCCGCGCTTCATTTTCGCGAATGCCGCGCAGCGTGTAGCCGAACGGCGAGCGGACGAGGCGCGCCATCAAGACGCCGCACACGATCAGGACGGCGAGCGTGACGTAGTACACCGGAGTGGGACCGGACACCGGCAATCCCGCATGCGATTCGAGTCGCGGAATGCCGGAGATGCCGTTGTCGCCGCCGGTGACGGGAATCCAGCGATAGCTCAACCCCCACACCACCATGCCCAGTGCGAGCGTGATCATCAGGAAGTACACGTCGCGCACGTGCGAGACGAAGAGGCCGAAGACAGCGCTGACGAGCGTGCCCGCGACGATCCCGCCGATGACGCATACCCAGAAGCTCGCGTGATGAGCCGTCGACAGGACAGCCACGGCGTACGCCGCGACGCCGAACAATCCCGCGTGACCGAGCGACGGCAGGCCGGTGTAGCCGAGGAGGATGTCGAGGCTCATCGCCAGCACGGCGAACACCATCACCTGCGTCAGCAGACCGAGCCAGTACGGCGTGAACACGACGGGCCCGAGGACGAGCAACGCGCCAACGACGAACCACGCGACCCTCCGGTACGCGCTGCGGTAGGGGACGGCCTTCAGGCCGTCCCGCTCACGCGCGGCCATACAACCCGGTCGGTTTGATCGCGAGGACGATCACCATCGGCGCGAACAGCGTGAAATACGACAGCTCAGGAACCAGCGCCTTGCCGAAGTTGTCGACCAGGCCGACGACGATGCTGCCGGCGAGAGCGCCCTTCAAGCTGCCCATGCCGCCGATGATCACGACGACGAACGCCAGCGGCAGGAGATCGAAATCCATTCCCGGATAGCCGCCGAGGATCGGCCCGCCCATGACGCCACCGAATGCCGCGAGCGCTGCGCCGGCCGCGAACACGAGTCCCGACAGCAAGCCGACGTTGATGCCGGTGCCGCCGGCCATTTCCGGATCATCCACGGCGGCGCGCAGTTTCGCGCCGAGCAGCGTCTTTTCATTCACCGCCCAGAGCGCGACGCCGACCGCGGCGGCCACGAGGACCACGAACAGGCGATAGAGCGGAAAGACGACATCGCCGGCGGCGAATGAACCGGCCAGTCCGGGAGGATACGGCAGCGTGAACGGATCGCCGCCCCAGATCATGAGCGCCGCATCGCGGAACACGAGCGCGAAGCCCATGGTCATCATCATCTGCGCCAGCGGTTGAGCGGCGAGGCGGCGCAGGAAGAATCGCTCGACGGCAAATCCAACGAGCGCGACGCCGGCCATCGCCGCAACGGCGCCGGCGAGAAGACTCTGCGTACGCGCGGTAACAGTGTACGCGACGTACGCACCCAGCATGTAGAACGAGCCGTGCGCGATGTTGACGATCCGCATCACGCCGAACGCCAGCGTCAGACCGCTCGCGATCAGAAACAGCAGCGCGGCCGAGAACAGCCCGTTGAGGGTTTGTGTGATGAGGTACGTCATGAGGTGGGACGGTCTGACCGCCTCCGCCAAGGCTTCGGCGGTCCGCCGTAGCTTTATGCGAAGGCGGAAGACCGTCCCCTACCGTTGTCCCCTGATGCCGTTGTCGCCCCGCCTACTGGCCGCCGCGGCCGCGGCCGGTGGGTGTCGCGCTCGGCGTCGCCGGAGGCGGCAGCGGTGGTTGCGGTCCGAGCGCTTTCGTCAGCCCGGCGTGCGCGCACTGTTCGTCCGCGCTCCCGCCGCCGACGCCGACCGCGCCGATCATCTGGTCCTCGACGACGATCGGCAGGCCGCCGCCGACGAAGTAATACGCGAGACCGGACGCCTTTCCCAGGTCCAGGCGAATCACGCGGCCGTCGACGTTGTTGAAGCGCTCCGCGACCGCGCGCGACGAAGAGCGCGCGTAGAGAACCGTCTTCGCTTTCAACAGTCCGGTCTCGACGCCAATCGGCAGCACGCCGTCCATCGTGTGCGCATCGACGATGTCGCCGTTCGGTGCGAGGACGAACACCGCGACCGTCTGATTGTTGGCCTTCGAGTACTCGACGCACCCGTCGACGATGGCGCGCGCCGCGTCGGCGTTGATCTGCATCTTCGTCAGCGTCCGCTTCGCCGCATCGCCCGACAGTGTGACCTTGGCGAGCGGAGCGGGCGAAGCGCCCTGAGCCCGAAGTTCGCCCGGCATGAACGTCACCAACGTCATCAACACCAGCGCCGGCGCACACAGAATGGGTTTGATCATGTCGGTCTCCTTCAGCTGCGATGATCCAGAATGATTTTCATCCGCGGTCCGCTGTCCGAGCCGAGCCTGCCGATCGCCGTCTTCAGCTCCGCGAGCGGCATGACGTCGCTGACGAGCGGATCGAGCCGGACAATGCCGCGTTCGACGAGGTCGATCGAGTCCGGGTAGTCCTCTGTTTTCGCGACGCGCGCGCTCATCAGCGCGAGCTCCTTGAAGTACAGGTCGTAGAACGGCAACGCGCCTTCCTTGGCCGTGATGATCCCGAAGAGCAGCAGTCGGCCGCCCGAGCGCGCCATGGCGATGCCGCTCGCAACCGACGGCAGCACGCCGGTCGTCTCGATGATGACGTCGGCGCCGCGTCCTTCAGTCGCTTCGCGGATTTTCTCGACCGCTCCGTCGCCGGCCGGAATCGTCAGGTCCGCGCCCAACGTGTCGGCGAGCGCGCGCTTCTCGGCGCTGCGCGTGATGCCGATGACCGGACTCGCGCCGCGTGCCTTCGCGAGCTGCACGTGCAGCTGACCCGTGACGCCCAACCCGAGCACGACGGCCGATTCGCCGGCGACGATGTTGATTTGCCGCTGCGCGTGGAGGCAGGTCGTGAGTACCTGAATCAGCGGCGCGGTCTGACTGTCGATCGACGCGGGCAGCCGGAACACGTGGCTCGCCGGCGCCGTCACGTAATCGGCGAACCCGCCGTTGGCATCACGACCGAGCAGGATCCCATGGGGACACAGGTGCGTCTGGCCGATCCGGCAATGGAAGCAGGCGCCGCAGTACAGCTCAGGATCCACGATGACGCGGTCGCCCCGCTCGACGGTCTCGCCGACCATCTCGTGACCCATGATCCGCGGATAGCTGACGGGGATTGCGCCGGTGAAGATCTTGAAATCGGTCCCGCAGATGCCGCTGTGCGTGACGCGAACGAGCACGTCCCCGCCAGTCACACGCGGTCGCGCGACGTCATCCTGCACCAGCTCCCACGGCGCGCGGAGGACCATGGCTTTCATAATCGGTGCTGTCTCGCGGACCGTATGAGCTGATTGAGTACTACTCACAACAAGCCTTCGACCGCGATTTTGGCCGCGACAACGGAGCGGCCCGGTAGTGAATTCGAGGAGACACTCCACGAGTCGGTGAGGTCCGGCTTCAGCCGGACCTCGCGTGCGCGAGCACTTCAGGATTGACCGGATTGCGGGGCGCCTTTCCCGTCAGCACGGCGAGCACTTCTTCCGCGGCTTTGGTCTGCAGCTCGACGAGCGACTCCTCCGAGTAGAAGCTGATGTGCGGCGTGAGGATCACGTTCGCCCGGCCGAGGAGCGGCGAGCCGGACGGCGGCTCCTGCGGCATGACGTCGAGCGCCGCGCCGGCCAGTTGTCCAGCATCCAGCGCCTCGGCCAGGGCCGCTTCGTCGACGATGGGACCGCGCGCCGTGTTGACAAGATAGGCGGTCGGCTTCATCCGGCGAAACGCGTCGGCGTTGAACAGATTCCTCGTTTCGGCCAGAAGCGGACTGTGGATCGAAATGAAATCGGAGACGCTCAGCAACTGCGCGAAATCGACCGACTCCACGCCGGCGCGGGTGAAGATCTCGGACGCGACGTACGGGTCGTAGGCGACGACTTTGAACCCGAACGACGCCGCCTTCGGCGCGGCGAGTTGCGGAATCCGGCCGAACCCGACGAGTCCCAGCACGCTGCCACGCAAGCGGTGGATCGGCACGACCGCCGGCATCTCCCATCGCCCCGCATGCACCTGCGCGTTGGCAAACGGAATCTTGCGCGCCAGCGCAAGAACGAACGCCAGCGCATGGTCCGACACCTCGTCGATGCAGTAGTCGGGAACCTTTGTGACGACAATCCCTGCGGCGGTCGCGGCGGGAAGGTCCACGTTGTCGACGCCGATGCCGAAGCGCGAGATGATCCGGCAGCGCGTCATCTGCCCGATCATCTCAGCCGTGATCTTCGCGTAGGTGACGAGCAGCGCGTCGGCGCCGATCGCCACGCGGAGGATCGCCTCCGGGGCCGGCGTCTCCGCGAGTCGAAGCTCCGCTCCGATTCGCGACAGCACCACAGAGGACACGGAGGATGGGAGGTTCAAACCTGAAGAAAAAGTACATTGCCTCTGTGTCCCCCGCGTCCTCCGTGGTGGCGAGTTGGAATTCTGCAACGCCCTTCTAAGTTCGAGCCGCTTCTTCCATGTGCTCCATGCGCGTGAAGACGACCGGGCCGTCCGCGGTGACGAGGACGTTCTCTTCCAGGCGACAGGTCTGCTCGAGGCCCGGGTGCCCGGCGAACGTCTCGATGGCGAAGTACATGTTCTCTTTGATCTCCGCCGGGTACTTGAGCGAGTACGCGCGCGAGATCCACATGCCCTCGTACAACGTGATGCCGATGCTGTGCGCGAACTGCTGCAGCGTCACCGTCCCGTACTTGTCATCGTCGTACTCGGGAAACGCCGCGGCCACGTCGGCGGTGGTATTGCCGGGGCGCAGCTTGTCGAGACCCGCGTACATCGAGTCGTAGACCTCGCGGTACAGACCGATCTCCTTCTGCGTCATCTTCATCCCCTGCGCGCCGCCGCACTTGAAGCAGCGGACGAAGTCGATGAAGTACCCCGACGGACCGACCGCGTTGATGTCGACGATGACGAGATCGCCCTGGCGAATGAGCTTGTCGGTGGCCCAGCGGCGATACGGGCTCGTGTTGCCGCCCGACGCGACGATGATGTCGTAGATGATTTCGCAGCCGCGCTCGAGCATGAACTCGTGGACTTTCGCTTCGATCTCGCGCTCGCGCACGCCCGGCTTCAGCCACTCGTATTTGATCTTCCACATCGCGGCGTCGCCGATGCTGGACGCCTGCTTCAGCAGCTCGATTTCGTCGCGCGTCTTCACCGTCCGCGCCTTCGAGACGGTCGGCCAGCCATTGACGATCTTGATGCCGGTCTGCTGGAACGCTTCGAGCGCCGGCATATCGAGGTTGTCGATGCCGATGCGCTCTTTGTGCACGCCGTTCTCTTTCAACGCGTCCACGACGCTCTGGGCCATGCGGCCCGCCATGTACGGCACGGCGCCCTCGGCCCATTGCCACGTGATGGCGGGCCGAATGCGATCGGCCATCCACGGGAGATCGATCTTCGCGCACTGAAGGTCCGAACCAGCGGTCTCGAACAGGATGGGCTCGCCCTCGGCCGGTACGACGGCGTAGCGAATGTTGATGTTGTATTTCCAGTTGCCCTGGTACGACGCGGTGGCGTAGCGGATGTTGGCGCCCGCAAACAGCACCAGCGCGCCCAAATCGTCAGCCTTCATCTGCTCGCGGAGACGCGCCAGACGCTCGGTGCGCAACCGATCGAAATCCACGCGGTATTGCCAGTCGGCGCCGGTCTGGCTGTACAGACGGCGCGGGTCCCACTCGTGCGGCCGGCCGATGAAACTGATGTCCATGCCCGATGCTTTGTCGACAACTTTGCTCATGTGATTCGCGTCCTCCCCAAAGGCACGCGCAATATACACCAGGGACTCCACATTGCGGATTGAGGATTGAGGATTGCGGATTCATTGACGATTCAATCGTCAATAAATCCGCAATCCGCAATCCTCAATCCGCAATGTCTACCGTCCTCCCGGTCCGGACCACTGCCACCCGTCGGCTGGTCGCTGAATGTGCTTCACATGCATCCGGTACTCGGCGGGATCGCGCGACGGACTGCCGGTGATGATGACGCGATCGCCTGGTTTCAGCGTGTCCTCGTTGACGCCCCACTGTTTCAGGCGCGGCGCGCTCGCCCACTCGGCGGCTACCTGGCGCATCATGCCGGCCTGGTCTTTGGCGTTCACGCGAATCCACGAGTGTGGACTGCGGTAGTCGATCTGCACGATCTCGCCTTCGATCGAGACCCGCTGGTCCTCGAGGTAGTGGGCCGCGAACGAGTGGTGGGCCGAGGTCGGAACGCTCGTCGCGACGCCCACCAGGAAGAATGTCAGCAGCGCACGTTGCACGTCTTCCCTCCTTGAGGATTCCCGCATAATCATCGCCTGTTCGGAGCCGCCTTGATCAAGAAGTGCGGCTTTCGCGAGCGACCTCGGTCTGCCGTCATCTGACGCACCCCACTAAATCGGACAACACACCCACTAAAGAGCTATTTGGATTTCCTGCGCCGTCGCTTACGCTTCGCGAACGGTTCCCCGCTCCGCTAATCCGTTCACCGTTTTCAACAGGAGTGCAGTGACGACCACCCCACGTGGGTCGTGTGTCGGGCTCGGACTCGCCCATCTCGTGTCGACGCTCGTCGTGTGCGGCCTGGCGTTGCTGATTCCAGCGCCCGCGTCGTCACCTCATGGCGTGTTCGACGCGGCGCTCGCGTTCGCGTGCGTCACGTCCGGTGACACGTCCGGAGGCCGGGAATGGGCGGCGGGTGCGCTCGAGAGCGATCCACCGGATTCAGACGACAACGACGACGATGATGATGGCCCCGATGGTCCCGATCACGTGACCATAGACGGCCCGTGTGGGGCAGACGACTTCCAGACACATCCGCTGTTCGGCCTTCAATTCAACTCTTCGCTTTCTTCCGTCGCGCGTGACGGCCACTCGCTTCGCGCGCCGCCTCGTTAGAGCGGTTTTCACCGCGACGTAGCGCGGGGCTTCAGCCCCGCGGACGCGGGCCTGAAAGGGCCGCGCTACATGAAGGTGAAAACCCGCTGTAGTCTCCGTACTTTCCCTACACCTTCGCAAGTTTCGCTGCGACCTGTCGGCGTCTGACAGACGCGCACGCTGCGATCTGTCCGCGTCTGACGGACCCGCACGATATCGGCCGTACCACGGCGAGCCGCGTGGGTAGGGGTGTGCGCGTTCTCGTGCGCCAGGTTGCGTTCCTTTAACGACAGAGAGTGAGGAGCTTCGACGTGCCAAAACCATCGGTGAGTTCACTGTGTAGCAGTGCGGCGCTGCGGACAAATG
>MNEX01000281.1 GCA_001917905.1 Acidobacteria bacterium 13_1_40CM_65_14 | reverse complement strand
TCTCAGAGTCCGACGCGCGCTGAAGGTTCAAATCACGAATGGGCAGGCACTCTATCGAAAACGTGGCACGCATCCACGCGGCGAGCGCCGGTGGAAGTTGATTGTCAATCCAGAGCGTCACGCTGCGACGATGGGATGATCAATGCGACGGCTCGCGAAGCGCAGACACGCAGAGATATCGTCGGCTTCGAGGTCGGGCAACTCCTCGAGCACCTCTTCCGGCGACAAACCAGAGGCGAGCAGGTCGAGCACGTCGGTCACTCGGATGCGCAGGCCGCGCACACACGGCCGGCCACCGCACTGTTCAGGGTTCACGGTAATCCGTTCAGCCAGCGCCGCCATTGTTGACCTCTCTCCAACAGGATACACCGCGGAAGATGCGACCTCTGAACGCCGAACCAGGAAGCACCCGAACCGCGCCCGCGGTCACGGAGACGAATTGGATTGTAAGCCCAATTCTAACGGGCAACCGACGTCCACCAGAACCCACACCAGACGATTTTCCTAAGGTTTTCGACCACTCGCCACGACCCCGATCCGCCCTCAGCCACTACCGATCAAAGGCAATTCGTCTTGGCCACGGATCGGGCGAGGGAGTTTGCGGCCGTCGTGGACAGCTGGGATGCGCGCTTGCACCGGGGGCCGTTGCAGGTCGACGCGCGCGATCACCGACGGGGCATACGTGACGACTTGCGTGGCGGGCAGCACGCCGTCGGCGACGAGATTTTTGATGACCGTATTGCTGACGCCGAGCTCGCGCGCGGCGGCCTCCAACGGCACCCACGTTCCATCGTGGCGATAGTTGGGAGTCGCCGACAATATCTCACGTTCCAGACATGATGCACGCGCCACGTCTGGCGCTGGCCGGTCCGGTACCCAAGGCGATTGAGAACCACGGCAGGCCGGCTACGGCTGGCAAAAACTTCGACGTCCCTCAATCCACTGGTAGGTGAGACGCACGAACTGGCCGCGGCGGTCGCCGGGGTCTATAATCGAGGATTCATGCGGAATTTCGTCGTAACCGTCGTGGTCTCGCTCGCTATCAGTTGCAGTGGACCAACCGAACCCTCGAGCGTCGGCGTGAGGATTTCCGGCCGAGTGCTCGATTTTGCTACAAGCGTCGGCGTGTCGGGCGCTACGGTCGCATTCGGCGTCACGACTGCCGTGACCGATGCCGGCGGTTCGTACGTAATGACCGTCCCGGGGATTGGGCCTTATGAGCCCTTGGTAGATGGCGCACAAGTGGGCATGAGTCGAGTGACCGGTTCCGCTTATCGCGGCGACTTTCTCGTTCGTGCGGGCACCTGCGTCTCGCGCTACGGCACGCTCGTTGATGCCCGCACGCTCCGACCTGTCGCCGGTGCCACCGTTTCACTGACCGGAAGCAAGACAACCAGCGGAGCTGACGGCTGGTATCGGATCGATCTGGGCTGTCCCACGAGTAACCCGGTCGGCGGTACGACGGAAATGACGGTCGAACATCCGAGCTATGTCCCTCGTTCTGTCATCGTGGGTCGTGGGGTCGTTGGCGTGACCCGACGCGATCTCGATCTGGAGCGACGATAGGAGCGTTCCGCCCGAAACACCTGTAACCTTCTGCCAGGTGAGGCGGGAGGCAGAAAGCAAACCGCTCCCGCCCAAGGCATCCTGCTACTGGCGATCGTATGTGGTAGCCCTTGTCGGCGACGACTTCCTCGATCACCGCCACGGAGTCATCGGTGACGGCGGCGACCGCTTCGAGTTGGTCGGCGGCTTCGGGCAGCATCTGTTGAAGCGTCGCCGTGTCGCCGTCGTCGGCGTCTTGCACCGTGACGCCGACGATACCACCCGTTTCGAGATCGATGGCGTGCTGGGCCTTGTAGGCCAAATGCGTCCGGCCGTCTTTCATCTTCGTGATCTTGGCGGTCGGGATCGTGTGGATGCGTCCAATCATCGTTCGACCCATCCGAACTACGCTCGGCGTGACGTTGTCGTAGGCCGCGGGGTTCCAGAGGTCTACCGGGTCGATGTCGATCTCGAACCGCTTCGTTGACCAGCGGGCAAGATTGCGGCGCTCCTAGCTGGCGTCCAGTCGCCGATGATGTTCGACCACCTAGCTAGTTTCTGTCGCGAAACGCCCAACTCATTGCTGAATTAGATCTTAAACAGTTTCTCTTGACATGTATGTGTGTTATATGGCACACATACATTGTCATGCCGCGTAAAGTTGAATCGCCCACCGATGTTGAACGCTGGTTCCGAGCACAGGCTGCCGACCTGTGGCCCGCTGCCCTTGGGTCGCTGAGTCTTCGACGAAGCCCCTGCGTCCGCGACCACTGCGCCGCCTGTGCGCGTGGCGACCAGCACACCAGCTACGTGCTGTATGGCCGGATCAAAGGCCGCCGCGTCGCCATCTACATTCCCGACGAACTCGAACCGGCGATCCGACGCGCGCTCGAGAACGGTCGGGCGTTGCAGGACCTCCTGTTCGAGGCCGGCCAGCGGTACACAACCGCCGTGAAGCATCAGCGCACTCACGCTCATGCGGGCAAGAAATGAGGACGACGGATCCCCAAATCAGTTTTGCCGATCTGGAATTCATCAAACAGGGCGTCCGTCTCGAGCCCACGCTGAAAGCCATCGCGGATTTCCTCGACCAGCATGGCGCCATCGTTCAACGCGTGCGCCACGATCTGGTCCGGGGCTTGAAGAAGCCGACGACAGGACGGACGGGGTTGACGGCCCCGCAGGTGCTCCGTTCGATGATCCTGATGCGCGTGAAGAACTGGGATTATCGGGAACTGCGCGAACGCATTGCTGATGGCTACACGCTGCGGCACTTCACCGCCTTCAACAGCCAGCGGGTCCCCAAACACGACGCGTTCAACCGGGCCGTCAACCGGCTGACCCCCGCCACGCTGCAGGCCGTCAATGACACAGTCATCCGCGTGGCGGTCAACCTCGGCCTTGAGGATGGCACCAAGCTGCGGGTCGACACCACAGTCGTCGAGACGGATATTCATCATCCCACCGATAACACGCTGTTGTGGGATTCGGTGCGTGTCTTGACGCGGCGTGTTCGGAAGCTGGCCGCCGTGCTCCCCGCGGGGGTCGGGTCGTTCACGAACCGCACGCGCTCCGCCAGGCGCCGGATGCAAGAGATCCAGCGCATGACGGCGCGGGAGCGACATCGTCGGCAGGTTCGCACGTATCGCGCGCTCATCAGGATAACCGAACAAGTCGTCAACGAGGCCCGGGCAGTCGTCAACCGAACCGTACGCGTTCGTGGTCTCGATCCCATCACGCACGTGACGATCGACGCGCTCCGCAGTGAGATCGCGCGCCATTGTGAGCTGGGTGACCGGGTGATCAGTCAGACCCGCCGCCGCGTCTTGCACGGCGAGCAGGTGCCCACAGAGGAAAAGCTCTACTCCATTTTCGAAACCCACACGGATCTCATCAAACGCGGAAAGGTGCTGAAGCCCATCGAGTTCGGCCACAAGGTGTTCCTCGCCGAGAGTGGCCATGGCTTGATTACTCAATATCGCGTGCTCACCGGCAATCCGGCCGACCAGATCCATGTCACGCCGTCGCTGGAGCGCCACACCAAAGGCTTTGGACAGGTGCCCGATCTGTATAGTTCCGATCGCGGCTTTTTCAATGAAACCAACATTGCGGCCTGTCAGACGGCGGGGGTGAAGGTCACGTGCATCCCGCAGTCGGGCGGCAAGCGCAGCGCCGACCGGGAAGCGTTCGAGAAAAGTCCGGCCTTCAAGAAAGGACAACGCTTCCGCGCCGGGATCGAAGGCCGTATCTCCGTGCTGTTCCGAGGTCGCGGCATGAAGCGCGCGCTCGTCGAAGGGCGGGAACGGTTCGAACTCCTGGTGGGCGCCGCCGTCCTCGCGAACAATCTCATGGTGATCGCCGCCTTGCTTAGCCGGAAACACGTACGCCGTCGGCTAGCCGCTGCATAGATTCAGACGCTGGTCGTGTCCCACCCCGACTCAAGGACGATGTGTCGACCGACGATCCTGCCTCATCATGGCGATGAGTCCGCCGCGGCACTCCCCACCTGCTATTTGCTTCCGAGTGATACGATCGTCCGTGTCAGCGACGCCGCGCACACTCGTAACTGCACCGGTTTTCAGGCGTTTCGCGACAGAAACTAGCTAGAATCCCTGAATTTTGGGGAGGGACGCGAAAGTCAACCGCTGATCAAGGAGCGCAAAATCGCCGAAAGCACCTTGACAGTCTCTGCACCGCAGCCATAATTCAGCCCGAGATCAGTCAACCGTCCAGAACGGAGGTGCGCGATGCGCGGGTTGGTGAAATTTACGACCGTGCTCTCGTGGTTCGTCTTCGTTCCCGCGCTGGCCTTCGCGCAAGCGTCGATCACCGGCACCGTCAGAGAGACGGACCTTCTCGAAGCGGTGACAAGAGCCGAGAGATCGCCGCGGTGAACGTCGCGACCTCGAGCCGAGGCGCGGCCAGTGCGGGCAGCATGTGGTCGGAACCCGAACAACTCGCAGAGGAGAGTTACGATGCCATCTCCCACAGCATTTTCAATTGTCGCCGGAGTCTTCGTCCTGTGTGTCTCGCCGGTGTACGCGCAATATACGACCGCGAGTTTTGGTGGGAACGTGGTTGATTCGAACAACGCGGTTCTGCCGCAATCGCAGGTGATCGTGCGCAACGTGGATACCGGGTTCACTCAGAGCGCCACGACCGATCAGAGCGGCGCATTTCTCTTCCCCAGACTTCCGATAGGCAGTTACGAGCTGCGCGTGGAGCTGCCTGGCTTTTCCACATACGTACAAAGCGGCATCACCCTCACCGTTGACCAGGCGGCAACCCAGACAGTCGTCATGCAGATCGGCCAGGTCAGTGAGGAGGTCACGGTCCAAGCGGATTCGCCGTTGGTCGGGACACGGAACGGCACACTGGGCCAACTGGTTGATCAAAAGCGGGTGGTCGAGCTGCCCTTGAACGGCAGGATGGCGCAGTCGTTGGTGTTTCTGGCCGCCGGGACTGTGGACCTTGGCCGGAACGGCTGCCGGATCTGCGGCCACGGCGGCGTCTACCCCGGCGAACAGACCGCCGGTGTGAACGGCGCGGGCATGGCCCAAGTCAACTATCAGTTAGATGGGGCCGGCCACAACGACACGTACTTGAACGTCAACGTGCCGTTTCCCAACCCAGACGCGGTCCAGGAATTCAACCTCCAGGCAAACAATTTCACCGCGGAATACGGCAATGCCGCGGGGGGCATCGTGAACATCGTCACCCGTTCGGGAACCAACGAGATCCGCGGCAGCCTCTTTGAATTCCTCCGCGATGGCAAGCTGAACGCGCGTAATTTCTTTGCACCGACGAAGGACACGCTGAAACGGAACCAGTTCGGCGGCAGCGTTGGAGGTCCGGTACTGAAAGAGCAGCTGTTCTACTTCGGGACGTACCAGGGAACTCGCATCCGCAGCGAAGCTGCAGGCCGAGTCGCGTTCGTTCCGACAGCCGCCGAACGGGCGGGTGACTTCTCTTCGTTATCCCGGCAGCTCGTGGATCCCGTCACGCGGCAACCGTTTCCCAACAATCAGATTCCGCAAGACCGGATCAGCCCCGTGGCGAAGTACTTCCTGAAATCGATCCCGCTGCCGAACCGCGGCGGCCGAGAACTGAACTTCGTCGGCACCGAACAGATTGAAACTGAAAATCAGTTCATGACCAAGATGGAGTACAACCGCCACGGGCACCAGATCAGCGGCCGTTATTTCTTTACCGATTACGACCGTCCGGCGGTCATTCCGGCTGACAATATCCTCGCCGCCAGCAACGCGGGGAATGCTGTCCGTGTGCAGAACGTGTCGGTCAACCACACCTTTTCCATTCGCCCGACGGCGCTGTTGACCAGCACATTCGGATTCAACCGCCAACGCGGAGGGTCGCTTTCGAGCGGCCCGTTCGGTTATCCCGATGCGGGCGTCCGAATCGCGTCAGCGGCCTCTTCGGCACTGAAGGCGCCGCCGGAGATCGTCATGAACGTGACCGGCGGGTTCAGCATCAACACCAATCATCTTGGAGACTTCGATCGCGGCGACTTCACGATCCGCGAAAACCTGACGACCATTCACGGGCCGCACGAGCTGCATGTCGGCGGCGAAGTGGTGCGCCTCTCCAACCACATCATCAACACGTTCCGCATGGACGGAAACTTCACGTTCAATGGCAGTTTGTCGGGCGACGGACTGGCAGACTTCCTTCTGGGCCGCGCTTCGACGTTCGTTCAGGGCGGGGGCGAGTTCAAAGACCTCAAGGGCACGCGCTGGGGCTTCTTCGCTCAGGACAACTGGCGCGTCAACGAGAGGCTGACGGTGAACCTGGGCGTTCGCTGGGATCCGTACTACCCTTACTACGACCGGCAGGGCCGCGTGGTTTGTTTCCAGCCCGGAGCGAAATCGCAGCGGTATCCGAATGCGCCCGCCGGCGTCCTGTACGGAGGGGACAATCATGATCCCGGGTGCCCAGTCGGCGGGTCGGACGCCAACGTCTGGAACATCGCCCCGAGAACCGGTTTCGCTTACCGGTTGACGGACGACGGCAAGACGAGCCTCCGCGGCGGCTTCGGCCATTTCTACACGCCCATCCAGGCGAGCGCGTTCAATCCATTTACGAATATCGCGCCGTTCGCTCCGGGATTCTCCTTCGACGGCGTGTCCTTCGAGGATCCGTTCGGCAGCGTTGCTGTGCGAAATCCGTTTCCGGAGCAGTACGGGCCGCGCGTTCCGGGCGCCGAAGCCACGTTCGTGACGCCAACCGAGCTGCGGGCCGTCTTCTCACAAGACTTCCGCACGCCGTTGCTCGCCGCCTGGAACCTGTCGCTGGAGCGCCAGATCGCCACCGACTGGGTGTTCCGCGTCGCGTACATCGGCAACAGGGGGATCTACTTCTTCGGCGCGGCGGAGAACAGCCGCGAGATCAACCCGGCGATCTACGTGCCGGGCGCTTCCACGGTGGCAAACACCCAGGCCAGGCGGCGCTACCAGGATTACAGCCGCATCGGACTCTCTGAGTCGACGAACATCACGAAGTACAACTCGGTGCAGGTGAATGCGGAGAAGCGGTTCGGCAAAGGGCTGGCGGTGCTGGCCAGCTACACGTTCTCGAGAAAGCTGGACGACTACGGATGGACGACGCCAGACGATCGCCGCTTCGACGACGGCTTGTCGCGCGAGGACGTGCCACACAATTTCAAGTTTTCGAACGTTTGGCAGCTCCCGCAAATCGGCGGCGACCGAGTCTTGAGCAAAGTCGTCAACGGCTGGATGCTGAACTCGATGGTGACCTGGCAGAGCGGCTTTCCCTTCTCGGTTAGCAGCGGAAGAGACAACTCATTCACCGGCATCAATCGAGACCGCGCCGATTTCCTGGGCGGAAACGCGGATCTGGGGTCCAACCCGATCGGGACCTTTGGCAACTCCGGAAAAAATATGCTGCGGGGGCCCCAGTATTTCAACACAGACGTCGCACTGCTGAAGGTCACGAATGTCACGAAGAGCGTCGGCCTGCAGTTTCGAGCCGAGTTCTTCAACATCTTGAATAATGTCAACTTCAACACGCCAAACAGCAACGTGTCGTCGGCCCAGTTCGGACGGATCACCTCTGCTCTGGATCCGCGCATCTTGCAGTTCGGCCTGAAACTATTGTTTTAGTGCCGCCCAAGCCTTGACACACCCGAGTGCTGCTGCACGAGCGATGCATGCGTTCACGGTCTAGAACAGAAAGCGTCCACCGAAGCGGATCACACGCTCGGTCAGTGGGAGGATTTCTGTGATGCGGCCAAAGTTCCCATCGCCGAATGTCCCGTTAGGGTTGGCGTAGTGCGGCGTGTTCAGCGCGTTGAAGAAGTCCGCCCGCACCTCGGCGCGGCGCGACCCGAAGCGGATGATCTTCACGAGCGAGGCATCGAGGTTGACATAGGCTGGTCCGGTCAGCAGCCCGCGGCGCTTGATGTTGCCCCACGTCCCGGGGGCGGCCGCCGAGAAGACCGACGTGGCCGCCACCGAGGCCATCCTCGATCGGCGTTCCGGATATCGCCGAGAAAAGACCCGTGACCTGCCAGTCGCCCAGCACCTTGCCCGCGGCGCCTTCCCGGAGCCATCGGCCGTCAGCGCCCATCGGCAGCAGATACACGAAACTGCTCGTGAAGCTGTGCGTGGAATCGAAGGTCGTGCGGTTCCAGCTTCGCTCGAAGTCGGCTGGCGTGCGGATCGTGGGGCCGCCATCCCCGTTGGAGTAGCTATAGGCACGCCCCAGCGTGTATGAGTTGGTCACGAGCAGGCCGCCTCTCATGCGACGGTCGACCTTGACCTGCATCGATTGGTAGCTGGACGTGACTGGCGTGATGCTGTTGGTGCTGGCGGTCCGGCCGAACTCCGCGAAGAGTGGCTGGCCGGCGCGATCGGCTCCCAGGATGTAGCCTGCATTCAGGTCAACGGTGGCGAGGATGTCCTCTCCCCGATTGCCGACGTAAGCGACCTCGCCGGTGAATGCGCCAGGCAGTGTCATCTGGTAGGCGACGTTCCAGGAGTGCAGCCGGCCGTCATGCCGGTCGCTTGGCACGACGGTGAGACCCTGCGCGTTGAACAGTGCGGCGGGAATAATGCCGCTCTCCGGAATGGTGGCGAAATTCGGCGGCGGCATACCAGCCGCCAGCGACCCGGCCGTGGCGAAGCTGTTCGGCGGGTTGATTTGATTGTTCTGTTTGGCCGGGTAGTTCAATCCGTAGGAGCTCGGCCACGGCAGCGCGCTCACCCCGTAACCCGCACGCACGACGTTCGTTTCGGTCAGGCGCCACGACACGCCGGTGCGTGGATTGAAGTTCTTCCAGTAGCGCTTCACGCCAAGGTTCTCAGGAACCTCGCCGTACCCGGCAACGCGCAGCGTGTTCGTCGCAGGATCGTAGCTCGCCATTCCGCCGCGCCCGGTGAGGCCAACCAGAGGCGTGTAGTACTCGTGCCGCAAGCCGAGATCGATCGTGAGGTTCGGGCGCACCTGCCACTTATCGTGGAGGTAGGTGAAGACGCTCGTGTGGCGGCCGCCCGGATCGATATCGGTGATCAGATCTCTGGCGAGACTCTGCGGCGTGTCGAGCAGGAACGCCGCGAACGCATTCGCGTAGCCGTTGGTCGCGTTCACGTCGCCGGGAATTGCCGTTTGCGCACCGCGGAAGCGGAAGATGCCGCGCGGCCCACCGTTGTCCTGCACCTGCAGCAGGAAGAAGCGGTTTTTGCGCAGGTCGCCTCCGATCTTGAGGGTGTGATTGCCCCAGAGTTTCGTGACGGTCGTGGCCAGGTTCAATGTGCGCTCGGCGCGATCCCACGGCAGCGAGGCCGAGAACCCGACGAGCGCCCCGTTGTACCCGCTCACGTCGATCGTCGTGATGCCGCTCGTGAACCGGTTCAGGTTCACGCCGCGAATGCCGACTTCGTCTGACGTGTTCAGGCCGTCGGCGTCTGCCAGCGCCTCGTTGTGGTGAGAGGTTCTGCCGAAGCGGATTTCCTGAACCAGCGTCGCCGACCAGATCCTGTTGTAGTTGGCCGCCGCGCTGTGCGTCGGATTGGTGCCAGACCCCGCAAACTCCTTGATGCCCCCCCAGATGCCGAATGTTCCCGGGTCGTGCGTCCTGGCGTTCTGGTGACTGTAGCGAGCCGACACGTGATCATTGGCCGCCGCCTGGTAGGTGAGCTTGATGTCGAACTGGTTCGTTCGCTTTTCCCGGACGTACTGCTTCTCGTAATTGGTCGCGCCAATGGCCGCGCCTGCGAGGTTCGGCATCGGGATGTTGGCGAGGATCCGCCGCGCGATGGGGCTGAGACGGTCGGCCGGGACCTGATTGTTCGGGAACGCCGTCCGCCCCGTGCCGTCGGGATTGCCGGTCGCCGGATCGTAAATGGTCGTCGGGGCCGCACGGAAGTCGCCGGTCCGGAACGCGGCCTCCGGCAGGTGGGCCTGCGTGAGACGGCCGCTGTCGTCATGAGTACGCACGTAGTCGCCGAAGAAGAACAGCTTGTTCCTCTTAATGGGCCCGCCGAGTACGGCGCCAATCTGCGCGTACGTGGTGTCGGGCGGCGGCAGCGACGAGAAAGGGTTGCGCGAGATCGTGGCTTCGGTGTTCCCGAAGGCGAACGCTGTGCCCTTGAGCTCGTTCGTCCCCGACTTCAGAGTGACGTTCGTGACCGCACCACCGGCGCGTCCGAACTCCGCATCGTAGTTGCTGGTCGTGACCGAGACCGTCTCGATCGCCTCGGCCGACGGAATCAGAAACGCGAGGCTTCCGTTGTTGTCGCTGTTGTCCGCGCCCTCGAGCTGCACGTTGTTCGTCTGCCGCGACTGGCCGTTG
>MNEX01000180.1 GCA_001917905.1 Acidobacteria bacterium 13_1_40CM_65_14 | reverse complement strand
CGGCGAGCTTCTGCTTGATGAGGCCGAACTCGGCGATCGCCTTCCCGAATTGCCGCCGCTCTTTTGCGTACTTGACCGCGTGGCCGAGCGCGCCCTTGACGCCCGCCATGTTGCGCGCGCCGAGCTTCACGCGCCCGAAGTTGAGGACGTTGAAGGCGACCTTGTGTCCCTGGCCGATCGTGCCGAGCACGTTCTCGATCGGCACCTTCACGCTGTCGAGCATCAGCGCGGTGGTCGAGTTGCCGTCGAGACCGAGCTTGATCTCGTCGCGGCCCGACACCACCCCCATCGAGCGCTCGACGAGGAAGGCGGTGAATTTGTCGCCGTCCACCTTCGCGAAGATCGTGAACAGATCGGCGAACTGGCCGTTCGTGATCCACATCTTCTGGCCGTTGAGCACGTAGTGACGGCCATCGGGCGTGAGCGTCGCGGTCGTCCGCGCGGCGAGCGCGTCGGATCCCGACTGCGGTTCGGTGAGCGCGTACGCGGCAATCAGCTCGCCGCTCGACAGTCGCGGCAGGTAGCGCGCTTTTTGCTCGTCGGTGCCGAAGTAGACGAGCGGCAGCGTGCCGATCGACGTATGAGCACCGAGCGATCCACCAAACGACGGGTTCACCGCGATCTGCTCGCCGACGTACGCCGCGCTGATCAAATCGAGGCCGAGACCGCCGTACGCCGCCGGAATCTCGAGCCGCAGCAGATCGAGATCCGCCGCTTTGCGCATCAGCTGACGCGTGAGATCCCAGTCGTGTTTGTAGAGGCGCTCGACGACCGGCAGCACTTCCTTCTGCATGAACTCGGCGGCCGTCTGACCGAACATGCGCTGTTCTTCCGAGAGGTCCTCGCGGATGAACACCTCGTCTGCCCGCACGTCCAGCGTCAGAAACTGTCCGCCCGTGATCGTCACGTGAGTCTGCCATCGCTCTTTCTCGCTCGCCCAAAGGCTTCGCGCGACGAAGACAATAGCACTCGCAGTCGTCGCGCGAAGTCCTTAGAGGATGTGAAAAAGTCACGTCAACGCAAAGGCCGCTAAGACCGCAAAGAGGAATCTTTCGAAAAGATGCGTTGCGCGCTTTGCGATCTTTGCGTTCACCGTGATTCTTTCACAAGCTCTCTAGCCGAGCGGCTGTGTTGACTCTGTCGCGGCTCGGAAGTATAAGCCTGACGTCGTGCCCACCATCAACGAATTATTCTCGCTCCGCGGACGCGTCGCGATCGTCACCGGCGGATCGCGCGGCCTCGGTCAGGAAATGGCCGAAGGGCTCGCCGAAGCCGGCGCCGCGCTGATGCTGTGCGCGCGCCGCGAGCAATGGCTGACGCCGACCGTCGAGACCATGCGCGCGAAGGGATTCCGCGTGGAAGGCATGCTGTGTGACGTCTCGAAAGCCGCCGACGTGCAGGCGGTCGTCGACAAGACGGTCGCGACCTTCGGCAAGATCGACATCCTGATCAACAACGCGGGCGTGACGTGGGCGGCCGAGCCCGAGGATCTGCCGCTCGACAAATGGCAGAAGGTCGTCGACACGAACCTGACCGGCGCGTTTCTCTTCGCGCAGGCGGCGGGACGCGACATGTTGAAGCGGCAGTGGGGCCGCATCATCAACACCGCGTCGATCGCGGGCATGCACGCGTCGGTGCAGGGGCCCCATTATGCGGCGTACGCGGCGACGAAAGCGGGTCTGATTGGCCTCACACGCGAGCTCGCCGTGTCGTGGGCGCGGAAAGGCATTCGCGTCAACGCCATCGCGCCCGGGTATTTCCACTCGCGCCTCGCCGACGGCGCGATTGCGATCAACGAGGCCGCGATCAAGGCGAGCAGTCCGATTCCGCGCGTGGGCGGCGCGGGCGAGCTGAAAGGCGTCGCCGTGTTTCTCGCGGCCGACGCGTCCAACTACATCACCGGCCAGACGATCGTTGTCGACGGAGGACGGACAATCGCGTAGCGCCTGGGCACCGAGCGGCAGCCTTGAGCCGTTGCGAGGAGCGGATGCGACGAGCAACAGCGCCGGGGGTGGGGCCCCGGCGCGATTCATAGAAGTGGCGCCCCGCGAGAGATCAAGAAAAGATGACAAGCATCTACGCCGCGCGCCCGTGGCTGCAGCACTACGACTATTGGGTCCGCTCGAACTTGTCGTATCCCGGGCGCCCGCTGGCCGACATTCTGAGCATCACCGCGGTCGAGCGGCCGGATCGCCCGGCGACGCAGTTCCTCGGCGCGCAGTTGACGTACCTCGATCTCAAGCGGCAGGCCGACGCGCTGGCCGCGTCGCTCGCGCGCATGGGGATCGTCAAGGGCGACCGCGTGGGCATCATGCTGCCCAACTGCCCGCAGTACATCATCGCGGCGTTCGCGGTGCTGCGGCTCGGCGCAGTGGTCGTCAACATCAACCCGAGCTACACGGCGCGCGAATTCCTCACGGTCGCCACCGACTCTGGCGCGCGGCTCGTCATCACGCTCGACGCGCTCGCGCCGCTCGTCCTGGGCGTTCGCGATCAGACGTCGATCGAGCAGATCATCGTCACCTCGCTGGCGGAGTACTCCGCAGCCGCGACCGCGCCGCCGCAAGTCGACGGCACGCTCGCGTTGTCACAACTTGTCACGAGCCCGACTTCAGCCCGACTTCAGCCTGACTCGAGCCTGACACCAGCCCGACTAGAGATTCGGCCGGACGATCTTGCGGTCCTTCAATACACCGGTGGGACGACGGGGACGCCGAAGGGCGCGATGCTGACGCACGGAAACATCTGGGCGAATGTCGTCCAGACCGAGTCGTGGACCAACCCGTCGTACGTGATCAATGGCAACGAGCGGTACCTCGTGGTCATCCCGTACTTCCACATCTACGCGTTCTCGGTGTGCATGATGGTCGGTTTGCGCATCGGCGCGCTGCAGATCATCCATCCCAAGTACGATCCCGAGCAGGTGCTAATCTCGATTCGCGATTTCCGGCCAACCTACTTCCCCGCCGTCCCGACCGTGTTCGTCTCGCTGCTCAATCATCCCAAGGTGAGTGAGTACGGCCTCGAGCACGTCCGCCTGTTCAACAGCGGCGGCGCGCCCTGTCCCGTCGAGGTGATGGAAGCGTTCGAGCGGCGCATCGGCCGCCCGCTGAACGAAGGCTACGGGCTGTCGGAAACGTCTCCCGTGACGCACTCGACGCCGCAGCTCGCGTTTCGCAAGCTGGGCACGATCGGGTTGCCGTTCCCCGACACGGACATGAAGATCGTCGACGTCGAGACCGGCACGCGCGAGCTGCCGGTCGGCGACGCCGGCGAGCTGTGCATCTCCGGCCCGCAGGTGATGAAGGGATACTGGAAGAACCCCCAGGAGAGCGCGAACGTCCTCCGCAAGCACGCCGACGGCCGCACGTGGTTCCACACCGGCGACGTCGCGCGCATGGACGAGGACGGATACACGTCGATCGTCCAGCGGAAGAAAGACATGATGATCGTCGACGGGTTCAACGTGTATCCGTCGGAAGTCGAGGCCGTGCTGTACGCGCATCCCGCGGTGCGGCTCGCCGCGGCCATCGGCGTGCCCGACAGCTATCACGGCGAAATCGTGAAGGCGTGCATCGCGCTCAAGCCGGGAACGTCCGCGACAGCGGATGAGGTCATCGCGCACTGCCGCGTGAGCCTGACGGAGTACAAGGTTCCGCGACAGGTCGAAATCCGCGACACGCTGCCGATGAGCGCCGTCGGAAAGATTCTGTATCGCGTCCTGCGCGACGAGCACGCGGCGTCGGCGAACGCGACACCGCTCAACTCAGGTGGTGTCCGGCTTCCGCCTTCGCTCGAAGCTTCGGCGGACCGCCGTAGCCTTGGCGGAGGCGGTTAGCCGGACCGAGATCATGACGCTTACCGATACTCGTCGAGGCCTGAGCGGCATCGAGTACTTTCGCAAGATGATGGCGGGCGAGCTGCCGCCGCCGGCGATGCTGGAGCTGTTCGGCATCCGTCTGGTCGAAGTCGAAGAGGGACGCGTCGTCTTTTCGGCGACGGCCGAGGAGCGTTTCTACAACGGCACCGGCGTCGCGCACGGCGGCTTCGCGGCGACGCTGCTCGACACGGCGCTCGGTTGCGCGATCAACTCGGCGATGCCGGTCGGCAGACGGTTCACGACGCTGGAGCTGAAGATCAATCTCACGCGGCCGCTGACGAAGGAAGCGGGCCTGCTCCGCTGCGAAGCCAACGTCGTCCACGTCGGCGGCCGCACGGCGACCTCCGAAGGCCGCATCGTGGACGCGAAAGGCAAGCTGTACGCGCACGGCACCACAACCTGCATCATCGTGGAGCCACCGAGAGGCTCGTTGGAGCCTTAACCCTATCGTCGTAGGGCGGCCCTTTCAGGGCCGCCGATCGCGGCTGAAAGGCCCGCGCTACGACAAACGGAGTCGTCATGTCCGATCTGGTTCGCTACGAAATCAAAGATGGCGTGGCCGTCATCACGATCGACAACCCGCCGGTCAATGCGCTGAGCCCGCCGGTGTGGGAAGGCATCGACCAGGCGGTTGCGCGCGCGTCGGCCGATCCGGCCGCCGAAGCGATCGTACTGATCGGCGCCGGCACGACGTTCATCGCCGGCGCGGACATCAAGGTCTTCGACACGCTCAAGACGCGCGAAGACTCGATGACGCGATCGGCCGGCACACACGCGCTGCTCAAGCGGATGGAAGACGCGTCGAAGCCGCTCGTCGCGGCCATTCACGGCAATGCGCTCGGCGGCGGACTCGAGGTGGCGCAGGCGTGTCACTTCCGCGTCGCCACGAAGGACGCGAAGGTCGGTCAGCCCGAAGTGCTCCTCGGCATCATTCCCGGCGCCGGAGGCACGCAGCGATTGCCGCGGCTCGCCGGCGCAAAGATCGCGCTCGAAATGTGTACTGAGGGCAAACCAGTCGCCGCGGCGAATGCACAAGCCGCCGGCATCATCGACCACATAGTCGACGGCGATCTGCTGGCCGGCGCGATTGCGTTCGCGAAATCGAAAGCCAAGGCGCGAGAGATCCGCAAGGCCCGCGAGATCTCATTGACCGACGCGCAGAAGAACGCGGGGCTCGAAGCAGTCGCAGCGGCGCGCGCGGCGCTCAAGAAAACCGCGAAGGGGATGAACGCCCCGCACGCCGTCGTCAACGCGATCGAAGCGGGACTCCAACGTCCGTTCGACGAAGGGTCGGTCCGCGAGCGCGAGCTCTTCGCCGAATGTGTGGTCTCGACCGAATCGAAGGCGCTGCGCCATCTCTTCTTCGCCGAGCGCGAAGTCGCGAAGGTTCCGGATATCCCGAAGGACACGCCCGCCAAAGACGTCAAACGCGCCGCGGTCGTCGGCGCCGGCACGATGGGCGGCGGCATCGCGATGACCTACGCCAACGCCGGCATTCCGGTGCTGCTCAAGGACGTCGACCAGGCGGCGCTCGATCGCGGGCTCGCGACCATCCGCAGGAACTACGACGTGACGATGTCGAAAGGCAAGATGACCGCCGAACAAGTCGAGAAGACGATGGCGCTCATCACACCGACGACGAGCTACGACGGCTTCGATCAGGTGGACATCGTCGTCGAGGCGGTGTTCGAGAACATGGACCTGAAGAGATTGACGTTCGCCGAGCTCGGGAAGGTGACGCGGCCCGACGCCGTGCTCGCGTCGAACTCCTCGACGCTCGACATCGACGAGTTCGCGCGCGCAAGCGGACGTCCGAGGCAGGTGCTCGGTCATCATTTCTTCAGCCCGGCGAACGTGATGAAGCTGCTCGAAATCGTCCGCGGGCGCGAGACGAGCAAAGACGTCATCGCGACGTCGCTGAAGCTGGCGAAAAAGCTCGGCAAGGTGGGCGTCGTCGTCGGCAACTGCTTCGGCTTCGTCGCGAACCGGATGCTCGCCTACTACATGCGCGAGGCGTACCTGCTGCTCGAGGAAGGCGCGAGCGTCGAGCAGATCGATCGCGTGCTGACGGAGTTCGGCTTGCCGGTCGGCCCGTACGGCATGCAGGACATCGCCGGCATCGACGTCGGCGCGCGCATCCGCCAGTACCTGAAATCGATCGGCAAGACACGCGCCGAAGGACCGCAGTCGGATATCCCCGATCAGCTCTTCGAGATGGGCCGCTACGGCCAGAAGACCGGCGCCGGCTGGTACAAGTACGACGCGCCCGGCAGCCGCAACCGAACGCCCGATCCGCTGATCGAACAACTCGCCGAACAGGCGGCGGCCAAGCGCGGTATCAGGCGGCGGCCGATCGCCGACGAGGAGATCATCGCGCGCATCACGACTGCGCTCGCCAACGAAGGCGCGCGCGTGCTCGAGGAAGGGTACGCCGCGCGCGCGAGCGACATCGACATCATCTACGCCTACGGCTTCGGCTTCCCGCGCCATCGCGGCGGCCCGATGTTCTACGCGGACACACTCGGGCTCGACACGGTGCTGACGCGCGTGCAGGAATACCGCGCGCGCTTCGGCGATTACTGGGAGCCGGCACCGCTCCTCGAGAAACTGGTCGCCGAAGGCCGCGGCTTCTACAGCGACGCCGCCGTCAACGTGTAGCGCGAAGGCCTTACGAGCGATCATGATCGACATCGATGTTCACACGCTGCGCGATCACATCGGGCAGGAGATCGCCGTCGGAGACTGGCTTCCGGTCGCGCAGGATCGCATCCAGCAGTTCGCCGACGCGACCGGCGATCACCAGTGGATTCACCTCGACACCGCGCGCGCGGAGAAAGAGTCGCCGTACAAGACGACGATCGCACACGGCTTCCTGACGCTGTCGCTCGTCAGCACGCTCATGCGCGACGCGATCCGCATCGGCGGCCTGCGCATGGCGATCAACTACGGACTCAATCGGGTGCGGTTCATCTCGCCGGTCCCATCGGGGACGCGCATTCGCGGACGATTCGCGCCAACGGCCGTCGAGGAAACCGGCGGCGCCGTCCAAGTGACCTGGACGGTGACGATCGAACGCCAGGCGAGTGATAAGCCCTGCATGGTCGCGGAATGGTTAGTTCGCTATTACCCTCAGCCCTGACCTGCGATAGAATCCGGGATGCCAGCCTAGTCCGCCTGAGTAGTTGGGTCTGCCATGAGCTACTCGCGATTCAGTGTCCTCTTCTTCACGTCCGTCGTGTGTCTCACGGTCTCGGTCGCCGAGGCGGACGCGCAGGCGCGCGCTCGCGGCGCCGGCCGTCAGGGGAACACCGCCGGCCGCGCCGTGCCGCGCGGATCGGTGCGCGACGGGCGACCGGTCGTCGTGGCGCCGCGGGGCGTCTCACCGCGAATGGTCTCGCCGCGCGTGCGCGGCTCCCTGCAGTACTACCGGCCCTATTACCGGCCGTACTCCTACGGCTACCGTCCCGGCGTGCGAATCGGGATCTTTGCGGGCTACGGTTATCCGTACCGTTATGGCTATCCGTACGGCTACGGCTATCCGTACGGCTACGGCTACCCGTACGGCTACCGATATCCGTACCCGGTCTACGGCTCCCCGTACGGGTATTCGTATCCTTATTCATATGGCGGGTACGGCTACGGGGGCGCGGACTACGCGTACGGCGGCGTGCGGATTCAGGGTGCGCCGAGGGACGCGCAGGTCTTCGTCGACGGCTATTACGCCGGCATCGTCGACGACTTCGATGGACCGTTCCAACATCTAGATTTGGAAGCCGGTGCGCACCAGATCGAGATCCGCGCGCCGGGCCTGCCGCCGCTTCAGTACGACGTGAACGTCCAGCCGGGACAGACGCTCACGGTTCACGTTCGGTAGTTGGTGACGGATTACCGACTTTCACGGCGCATCGACAGCCGTGATCTTCAATCCGACGGTGCGCGCGTCGCTCTCGCCGAGTGAGAAGCGCTGCGCGTGCCGACGGATCGAGTCGAGATAGTCCGGATCGTTCCACATCCCATCCTGCACGTAGTCCACCGCGACGGCGAGATACTCGCCCGGCGGCAAGCCTTTCATCTGGTACCGGCCTTCCTGATCCGGACGCGCGGATCGCACGAAGCGCGAGTTCTCCATCCACTTCTGCGCATCGTCGGCGAAAACGATCACCGTGCCGTCTGAGATCGGCGCGCCGTTCGCGTCGGTGAGCTGACCGCTCACCGTCGTCATCCGATCCGTCAGGATCACCTGCACCTGCGACAACTCCTCGCCGCTGCGCATCTCGACAGGCACGTCGGTGATGTCGCGTCCGTTGTGCAGAATGGCTTTCAACACGAGATTGTCCGGCGTCGTCGCACGCAGCAGCGCCGGACCGAACAGACCGGTGACGCCGA
Organism: Acidobacteria bacterium 13_1_40CM_65_14; assembly: GCA_001917905.1. Classification (GTDB taxonomy): domain Bacteria; phylum Acidobacteriota; class Vicinamibacteria; order Vicinamibacterales; family CAVVIG01; genus QHWF01. The sequence goes on along the minus strand of MNEX01000180.1, from coordinate 21,307 downwards.
ACGTGCCGTCGTCTTTCACGCGTCCGTTGTCGGCGTTCGGCGGCAGACGCGGATCGAGCTCCGGTTGCATCAGTCGTCCCTGCACGCGAACCCGAGTGAATGCCGGCGGCTGGCCGGATGACGATTCGACCACGACCTGACCGCTGGCGTTCCATCCCTGCGAAGTGACGAGCGACACGTTGTCGACGTCGACGCCGTTGACGACGATCGGCACCGCCGCGCGTTCTTGAATCTTGATCGGTCCTTTGTCGATCGCGCCGCCGACAGCCAGCTTGTATTCGCCCGGCGCGACGTTCTTGATCGTGAACGTGCCGTCGGCGCCGACGCTGCCGCTATTGCTCGAGAACATGAAGTTCAGGTTCGGCCCTCGGGACTCCTGTCCCAGCGACACGCTCTGGCCGGCGAGCGGCGTGCCGCGCGAATCGAACGCGGTGCCCGTGATCGTCGCAGCGCGGCCCGGAATCAACGCGAAGTCGGTGTTCGACGCTTCCTGGCCCACGCCGACCGTCACCCGCCGCGCGTCAGTCGCTGTGGTCGTGCCCGCAAAGTATGTCGTCGCGTAGCCGAGCGTCTGCGGGGCGCCGCCTTCCGTGACCGTCCACGTTTCGCGAAGTTGCGCGGATACGTAGTACGTCCCCGGATTGAGATTCAGCAGTCGATACTGCCCCGCGTCGTCGGTCTGTACGAATCCCGCGGCGGGCACGAGACGCCGCCGGCCTTCGAAGTAGACCGTGCGCATCGCCATCACCTGCACAGCCGACACCGGTTCGTTCGCTTCGTCGAACACGCGTCCCGTAATCAGGCTCATGCGCGGCAGCGTGAAGTCGACGTTGTCCACGAGCTGCCGATCGAGCACCTGCAGCGGCTTCCCTTGTTCGAGCGGACGCCGCTGTCCGTAGCGCAGCGTCAAATAGCCGCTGCGCGCGACCGTCACCGTATAGCGCCCCGCGGGCAGGTCCTTGATCTCGTACTTGCCGTCGGGGCTCGTGCTGATCTGGCGGCTGTCGGTGCCGAGCTCCGGCGCCGACACCGTGATGCGCGCGCGGCGCAGCGGGCGGCCCGTGTCGGCCGCGAACACACGGCCACGGATGGCCGCGGTCCCGGTCTGCGACGGCGGGCGCGCATCGCGCGGCGGACTGCCCTGCTGCACGCCGGTTACGATCTGCGCGGCGACGATGACGAAGGCAGCAATCATGGCGGGCTCCTATTGGCCGATGTCCTCGTACCAGAGATGCGGGTGCGCGGCGATGAAGTCGGTCATCAGGCGGATGCAGCGATCGTCCTGTACGACGTCGACGCGAACCCCTCGCGCGCGGAGCAGCTCTTCTTCTCCCAGGAACGTGGTGTTCTCGCCCACGACCACGTGTGGAATGCCGTACAGCAGAATCGCTCCGGTGCACATCGCGCACGGAGAGAGCGTCGTGTAGATCACGCACTCCCGATACACCGAGGCGGGCTGACGGCCGGCGCGCTCGAGCGCGTCCATTTCGCCGTGAAGCACCGCGCTCCCTTGCTGCACGCGGCGGTTGTGGCCCCGGCCGAGAATGCGCTCGTGATGGACGAGCACGGCGCCGATGGGGATCCCGCCCTCCGCGAGCCCGCGCTCCGCTTCTTCAATGGCCGCGATGAGAAACGAATTCATTCGCGAAATTCTGACTCAACTTCAAGAATTCCGCGTCTTTTTCGCGATCGCGCGTGGCACCTCGCTTGCGTGGCCACCGTGGACCCACAACGCACGTTCCGCAAGGAGGTTATGAGTATGGCGAACACCGATCGTACGACCGAAACCGCGAACAAGCAAACCAGCAGCAGCAAGCCACAAACACAAACCCAGACGGGCACAGCCAACCTGCCGCAGCAGCGCGACCGGACGCAGGGCGGCGTGATCACCCGGCGCGATCCCCTCGGCGTGTTCCTCGATCGCTTATTCGAAGACTTCGGCTTGGGCCGCAGCGCCGTCGCGTCGCGTCAGGAGGTGACCGAGTGGGTCCCCCAGATCGAGGTGGTCCAGCGTGGAAACGAGCTCGTGGTCCGCGCCGATCTGCCGGGGATGAAGAAGGAGGACATCCAGGTCGAGATCAACGACAACATGTTGACCCTTCGCGGCGAGCGGCGTCAGGTGCACGAAGAAGAACGCGACGGCGTGTATCACAGCGAAGTGCAGTACGGGAGCTTCATCCGCACCGTGCCGTTGCCCGAAGGCACCATCGCCGACAGCGCGAAGGCGACGTTCAAGAACGGCGTGCTCGAGATCGTCCTGCAGACGCCGCCGAAGGAGGTCAACCAGAGTCGGAAGGTGAACGTCGAGTGAGCGGCGACCCCATCCGCTTGTCACCTCAGCGGTGACCGGCACGTCTTTCGCAGTGCGCTCATGTGGAGGGTTCGGGTCATGCTTCACATGGCGTTGGTTTTCCTGGTGATTGGGATCATTGCCGCCCTGCTTGGCTTCACGACGATCGCCGGCGCGGCGTTCGGGATAGCCAAGTTCCTGGCGGGTCTGTTCCTGTTGCTGTTCCTCGTGTTCCTCATCGTCGGACTGACGGCCGCTCGCCGCATCATCGATTAGGTACAATGGGGGATCTCGGAAGTCCGAGATCCTCCATTGAACGCGCGTTCGTTTCCATTTCTCTCCGCTCTGTTTTCCCTCGCGCTCGCCATCAGCCTGTTGAGTCAGAGCGCGGCTCCGCCGTCACTGACGCTCCTCTCGAGAGACGGCCGGCGGCCTCTGCCGATTGTGATGGCCGGCGACCAGGAGTTCATCGGCCTCGACGAGCTGGCCGGCGTGTTCCAGCTCGCGGTGCACGAGGAGTCGTTCGGCGCCATCACGGTTTCCTATAAAGGCAAAACAATTGTCCTCACGCCCGACCAGACGCTGGCGTCAGTGTCGGGACGGCTCATCTCGCTCCCCGCGCCGCCCGTGCGGAGGGGCGCGCGCTGGATCGTGCCGCTCGAATTCATCAGCCGCGCGCTCGCGCCGATCTACGACGTGCGGCTCGATCTCCGCAAGCCGTCGCATCTGCTAATCGTCGGCGACGTCCACGTGCCGCGCATCACGGTTCGGTACGATCCGCTCGGCGCCGCCGGACGCCTGACCATCGACGCGACGCCACGCGCGAACAGCACCGTCACGCAGGAGGGCGAGCACCTCACGATCAAATTCGACGCCGACGCGCTCGACGTCCCGAATCCGCCGCTGCCACCGCCGGGCAGTCAAAGCTCCCCGGGCCTCGTTCAGGCCGTCCGCGTCGTCGACGCCACGACGCTGGCCGTCGATCTCGGACCACGGTTTGCGGGCTTCAAATCGGCGGCGCAGCCCGTCGATACGACGATGCGGCTGGTGATCGATGTGGTCGCGGCGCAGACTGAAACGACGCCGGCTCCGCAGCCGGCGCCAGCGCCGGACCTTCCGGGCGCGCCCGCGCCCTCCGAGCTGCCGCCGGCCTTGAACCCGCCCTCGGCGTCCATCCGCACGATCACGGTCGACCCCGGTCACGGCGGCGACGACGAAGGTGTGAAGGGCGCAGGGGGCGCGAAGGAAAAAGATCTCACGCTGAGCGTCGCGCGCCGGGTGAAGGCGGTCATCGAGGGACGACTCGGGATCCGCGCGCTGCTGACGCGCGATGACGATCGCAACGTGCCGATCGACGAGCGGACCGCGATCGCGAACAACAACAAGGCCGATCTGTTCATCAGCGTGCACCTGAACGCATCGAGGCGTCGCTCGGCGAGCGGCGCCTCGATCTTCTGCGCGGCGTTCGACCAGGCGGCGCACGCGACCGCCGCCTCGAGCGGCGCCGAGCGCCTGCCGACCTTCGGCGGCGGGCTGCGCGACATTGAGCTGGTCCCCTGGGACCTGGCGCAGACGCGTCACATCGATCAGTCCACGACGTTTGCCGCGATCCTCGAGCAGCAGTTCCGCGGCCACGTTCCGCTCGCCGACACGCCGGTCGATCACGCGCCGCTGCGCGTGCTCGAATCGTCGAACATGCCGGCGGTCCTCATCGAGCTGGGCTACCTGACGAACGCGGATCAGGAAAAGCTGATCACCGGCGACGCGTTTCAGAATGCGTTCGTGCAGGCGATCTACGACGCGGTCGTGCGCTTCCGCGATGCGCTAGCCGAGGCAGCGACGCAATGACGGCGCGGCGTGCGCTCGCGATCGCTGGTCTCGTCGCCGTGGCCATGGCGTTCGTCTGGGTGATCCGGACGGCACCGCGCTGGCGTTCGACGACGCGCGCAGTCGTCGCGCCGTCGCCGACCGCGCCGGCCCCGCCCGGACGCAAGATCAAAGCGCGATTGTTCTACATCAGCGAGAGCGGTACGAAGCTGACCGGTATCGAGCGCGACGTCGCGTACGCCGAAAATGCCGCCGAGCAGGCGCGCGAGATCGTCGCCGCGCAGGTCGACGCGGTCGCCGAGCCGCTCGTGTCGGCGCTGCCGGCGGGCACGACGCTGCGCGCGCTGTTTCTCACCGACAACGGACAGGCGTTCGTCGATCTGAGCCGTGAGGTCGTCGTGGGGCATCCCGGCGGGACGGTGAGCGAGCTGCTCACGGTCTACACGATCGTCAACGTAGTGACCGCGAATCTGCCGGCCATCACATCGGTGCAGGTCCTTGTCGACGGCAAGGAAGTCGACACGCTCGCGGGTCACGTCGATCTGCGGCGGCCCCTCGCGAAAAACCTCGCGTGGGTACAATGAGTCGCTTTCCGCTATCAGCTATCAGCGTTCAGCGCCGACAGCTGAGAGCTGACAGCTGAAAGCTCGAGAGATGCGATCCGATCAGCGACCGGCGAATCAACTTCGCGACACCACCATCACGCCGAACTTTCTGCTGCACGCCGAGGGCTCGGTGCTCATCGAGGCGGGCCGTACGAAGGTCATCTGCACGGCGAGCGTCGAGGACCGAGTTCCACAATTCCTGCGCAACACCGGCAAAGGCTGGGTGACGGCCGAGTACGGCATGCTGCCGCGCGCGACGAGCACGCGCACGCAGCGCGAAGCCTCGGCGGGCAAGGTCGGCGGACGGACGCAGGAGATCCAGCGGCTCATCGGCCGGTCGCTGCGGTCGGTGACCAATCTCCCGGCGCTCGGCGAGCGCACCATCTGGATCGACTGCGACGTCATTCAGGCGGACGGCGGCACGCGGACCGCGTCGATTACCGGTGCGTTCGTCGCGCTGGCGCTCGCGCTCGAGAAGCTCCGCGAGCGCGACGTCATCAAAGGCATCCCGCTCTCCGACTACGTGGCAGCAATCAGCGTCGGCATCGTCGACGGCGAGGCGCTGCTGGACCTGGCGTACGACGATGACAGCCGCGCCGAGGTGGACATGAACATCGTCAAGACCGGCGACGGCCGGTTCATCGAGGTCCAGGGCACCGCGGAAGCGGATCCGTTCGGGCGCGAGGCACTGATTCAGTTGCTGGAGCTCGCGGACGCCGGCATCGCGCAGCTCGTGGAAAAGCAGCGCGCCATCGTTGGCCACTTGGTTCAGAGTCGCTGAACAACTTTTTCTTACTTGCGCGCGGGGACCCCACCCCCGCGCGCCTGTCGCGGCTCGCTTGATCGCTCGCCGCGGTAACTCGCAAGGACTATCCGCTCAGTCGGCGCTCAAAGCAGATAGTCGCCGCTAACCAGCGCCGCGAGCGAAATGAGCGAGCGGTGGCAGGCGCGGGGGTGGGGCCCCGCGCATATAAGAAAATGTTGACGATTAACCGGACAGAAATCGAGACGCCGCTGGGACCGATGGTCGCCCTCGCCTCGGACGACGGGCTCTGCGCCCTCGAATTCGCTGACCCGGACAAGCGCCTCCCGCGCCTCGAGGCGCGATTGCGGCGGTGGTTTCCCCCACACGAGATCGTCGATGCGGAGACGCGCACGTTCTCGCACACGAGGACGTGGCTGTTGATGTACTTCGACGGCGCGGCGGCGGACGTCGGCGACCTGCCGCTCGACATGCACGGCGCGCCGTTCGAGACGCGGGTGTGGCGGGCGCTGCTGGAAATCCCTGCGGGTCACACGACGAGTTACGGCGCGATTGCGAAGAAGCTGGGATCGGCCGGCGCGTCGCGGGCCGTCGGTGCGGCCAACGGCGCCAACCCGATCGCGATCATCGTGCCCTGCCACCGCGTCATCGGGTCGTCCGGATCGCTCACCGGATACGGCGGCGGCCTCGATCGGAAGACGTGGCTGCTCGATCACGAGAGGCGCTGGAGGACGAGCCCACAGCCTTCGCTCTTCTAAAGCAACCGCAGAGCGCGCGGAGCACGCCGAGAAATCTTTTCTCTGCGATCTCTGCGAGCTCCGCGGTTGCCTTATTCATACCTGAGCGCTCGAATCGGATCCACTCTTGTCGCCCGTCGCGCCGGCACGTAGCACGCGACGAGCGCGACGGCGCTCAGCACGATTGGACAACGTCGCGAACGTCAGCGGATCGCGCGGACCGACGCCGAACAGCAGCGTCCCGATGGCACGCGTCAGCGCGAACGCGCCGAGGATGCCGGCGACGACGCCCGCCGCCGCGAGGCGAGCGCCTTGCCGCAGCACCATCGCGAGGACGTCGCCAGGCGCCGCGCCGAGTGCCATCCGGATGCCGATCTCGTGCGTCCGCTGCGTGACGAAGTACGCCATCACACCGTAGATCCCGATCGCCGACAGCGCGAGTGCCGTCGCGGCGAAGAGCGCCAGCAACTGCATCGTGAATCGCCGCTGCGCCATCGCGGCCGCAACCACCGCCTCCATGGTCCGCACGCCAAACAGCGGCTCGTTGGGATCGACGGCTCGGACTTCACGGCGCATCAACTCGGCCAGGACCGCCGGGTCACCGTGCGCGCGAACGACGAGCGTCAAGCTGAGATTCGACACTTGAAGGACCGATCGGTAGAACATCGGCGTCGCGCCGGCGTCGAGACGATCCGTCTTCACGTCACGGACCACGCCAACGATCGTCCACCAGTTCGGGCCGGCCGCTTGCTGCGGTCCCGCAGCGGACCGTACGCGCGACCCCAGCGCGATGCGCTTGCCGACGCGTCCGCGTTGGGGAAGAACTGGCGCGCGAAGCGCTCGCTCACCAGCACCGCGGCGGGTGCACGCACATCGTCGTGATCGCTGAAGAGGCGTCCGCGCACCACATCGATGCCGAGCGCACCGAAGTACCCGGGCGTGACGAGCGCGTTCTGCGACGTGGACACGTCGGCGGCATCGGTCGCCTGGCCCTCGATCGTGAACGATGCGCGGCCCGGCGAGCCGGAGAGCGGCAGCGTGCTGACGCCGCCCACCGACTGCACACCGGGAAGCGCCGCGGCGCGATCGAGCACCCGACGACAGAAGGCGACGCGGGCGTCGTGCGTGAAGACAAGACCAGTTCGTTTCCCTTTGTGTCCTTTGTGTCCTTTGTGTTTGATCAGCGTAGCGATCAAGCACGCCGCCGACGAGAAAAGGCGCTAGCGTTCGAGGAACCGACGGAGCGCTCGGAACGCCTCGCCCCGATGGCTGACGGCGGACTTCTGATCCGCGGTCGCTTCGCCCAGCGTGCGGCCGTACGGCGGGTAAAAGAAAATCGGGTCGTAGCCAAAGCCGCCGGCGCCTTTCGGCTCGGGTGCGACGCGGCCTTCGACGGTGCCGCGGGTCTCGAACATCACGCGGCCATCCTTCGCGAGCGCGAGCGCGCACACGAACCGCGCCGGGCTCTCAGTCGCGCGCGTCGCGCGCAGCGCGTCGTAAATCACTGCGAATTTTTGCGGGTACGTCAGGTTCACGCCACCGTAGCGCGCCGACTCGACGCCGGGCGCACCATCGAGCGCGTCGATTTCGAGCCCTGAATCTTCCGCGACTGTCAGCTCGCCAGTCGCCGCCGCGTAATACAATGCCTTCGCACGCGCGTTCTCCTCGAACGTGCGTCCCGTTTCTTCCGGCGCAGCCACATCCGGCCACTCGTCGAGCGTGACGAGCTCGAACGGAATCCTGTCGAGCACCTGACGGATCTCGCGCACTTTGTCTCGATTGCTCGTCGCGATCAGCAGCCGCACAATGAAAGACTAGCGAGATTGTCGGTCAGTTTGATGCAAACCGCCGAGTTCGCTGACGCAGAGCGATGTTGTTCTTTCTGCGATCTCTGCGCGCTCTGCGGTTGCTTGAGAGGTTGGCCGCGGGCGGCGACCCGAAGGTCGGCCGCCCGGGTGAAGGCGGAAGGTGGTTCGGCCGGCTGGCTGACGGCTCAAAGGTAAGACTTACGATCCAGCCGACGGGCGGGACTCCTCCATTCGGAGGACACTTGTCAGGCGGCGGCAATCGTCGCGCGTGATTTCAGCGTCGCCTTCACCGGCGTCGCGTGCTCCACGCGCATGAATGCGCCGTCGCGCGTACGAAAGAGAAACTTCGCATCGACCAGGGCGCCGAGCAACGCACCGCACGACGCGGCGTCCAGTCCCCAGAGGCGGCGTGCCTGCGCTTCGGTCAGTCGCAGACCCGGCATTTCGAGAAACTCTCCCTGGACGCGCCTGAGCACTTCATCGTTGGCGCGGCTTGGCTCTGGCGTCATACCACCTCCTCGACTCGCTTGCCAGGGGACGGTCCAAGAGGAGCAACCGAGATGCCACCGCGTTTTTCGTAATGGGCGGCAGGCTTAGCCTCCTCGACTCGCAAAAACGTTCAGGTTTTCGAACGACTCGTTCGCGGCATCGCCGGACTCCGACCGTTAGCCAGCCCAGCCGCTGTATTAAATCCATCACGTGACGTGTAGGAAATCCAATCAGCCCAGCTTTGGGCTCGATGCTGTCGCGAAACTTGCATCCGCCGGGCGGCATGACTGAGATTTCTCACGCCGAAGGATTGAACCTCACGACCCACCGTGCCCCGGCGAGCGTCTGGGATCGACGCGGATGGGACGGCACTCGCGAGCAGCTCGCGCTCACGCGCTGGCTGGTGGGCATCGGTGGCGGCGCATTGGCGATCCAGGGCCTTCGCCAGAAAACGGTGACCGGTTCGCTGCTGGGTGGACTCGGCGCGAGTCTCGCGTGGTGGGCACTGACGGGTGAGGGCGATCTCTCGGACGCTCGTCGCTTCTTCGGGCGTGTGCTCGAACCGTGGCTGCGTCAGAAAGATCTCGTTCACGAAGCGTCTGCCGATTCCTTTCCCGCAAGCGACGCGCCGGCGTGGACGCCGACCGTCGGGACCGGTCTTCGTCGCGGCGGCGCTCGAGCGTAGTCGATGCTGCGCGCGCTCCGCGTTCCGCTCTCGTGGAAAGAGCTGGCCCAGCGGACGTACCGCGAGGCCCTGGCAGACAACTGCCTCGGCCTCGCGGCCCAACTTGCGTTCTACTTCTTTCTCGCGCTGTTTCCCGCGCTGCTCTTCGTCGTCACGAAAGAAAATCGGCGCGGTCGCCGAACGGGCATGGCTGCAGGGCATGGCGGCCGGCACACTCAAGCCGGCCATCGCGCGCGCGAACTGCGACGTCGACGCCGACCTGCCGCGCGCACTGCCCGTCGAGCCGCGCCCGCGCGTCAGTGACGGGGTCCTGACGGGCCTCGTCCTCAGCGAAACGGCCTTCCTTGCGTACATGAAGCTGCGTTCGCGCGTCAACAAAGTCCGCTCCTAACGCCCCCGCACCCGATTCGACTGACAAAATTGAAAAAAGTGCGGCGGCGATCCTGCCGCACTTCCCGTCCTATAGAATGAGCGCTCGAGCGCTCTAACTATGGACAAGCTCTTCCGCTTCCTGTTCAAGTATCCGCCGCTCGTCTTTCAGCAGGGCGACTTCGCCTGGGGGCTGTCGCGCCCGGTCCTGCTGGTTGTCGCGGGCGTGACGGCCGTCGCGATTGCGGCGCTGTTCACGTATCGAGGCCTCTCGACGGTCGATCGGACGCGCGACCGCATCGTGCTCGTCGGCCTGCGCCTCGCCGCGCTGACGGTGCTGCTCTTCTGTCTGTTCAGGCCCACACTGATTCTGAAGGCGGCCGTGCCGCAGCAGAATTTCCTCGGCGTGCTCATCGACGACTCGCGGAGCATGGCCATCGCGGACCGCGACGGTCAGCCGCGCAGCGCGTTCGTGCAGCAGCAGCTGAACGGTCCGAGCGCCAAGCTCCTCGACGCGCTGTCGCAGCGCTTCGTCGTCCGCTTCTTCCGCTTCTCGTCATCGTCGGACCGCGTGGCGTCCGCCAGCGACCTGAAGTTCGGCGGCACGTCGACGCGACTCGGGCAGGCGCTCGATCGCGCGCGCGATGAGCTCGCCGGTCTGCCGCTCGCCGGCCTCGTGATGGTGACTGACGGCGCCGACACGTCCGACGCCACCATCGACGAGTCGCTGGCGAGCCTGAAGGCGCGGTCGATCCCGGTGTTCACGGTCGGCCTCGGACAGGAGCGCTTTGCGAAGGACATTCAGGTCACGCGCGTCGAGACACCGCGCACCGCGCTGAAAGGTACGGCGCTCGTCGTCGACGTCGTGTTGTCGCAGACCGGGTATGGGGGCAGCACCGTCCCGCTGACGGTCGAAGACGACGGGCGGATTGTGAGCACGCAGGAGGTGACGCTGCCCTCCGACGGCGAGTCGGCGACCGTGAAGGTCCGCTTCACGGCGTCTGAAGCGGGGCCGCGCGTGTTCAAGTTCCGCGTCAAGGATCAGGCGGGCGAGCAGGTCACGCAGAACAACGCGCGCGACGCGCTCATCGAAATCCGCGACGGCAAGGAAAAAATCCTGTACTTCGAGGGCGAGCCGCGGCCCGAGATGAAGTTCATCAATCGCGGCGTCGAGGACGACAAGAACATCCAGCTCGTCGTGCTGCAGCGCACGGCGGAAAACAAGTTCTACCGCATCGGCGTCACGCATCCGGAAGAACTGGTGAGCGGCTTCCCGAAAACGCGCGAAGAGCTGTTCGCCTACCGCGCCATCATCCTGGGCTCGGTCGAAGCGGCGTCGTTCACACCCGAGCAGCTGCGCATGCTCGCCGACTTCGTCAGCAAGCGCGGCGGCGGCCTGCTCGCGCTCGGCGGCCGCCGATCGTTCGCCGAAGGCGGTTGGACCGGCACGCCGGTCGGCGAGGTGCTGCCCGTCGTCGCCGACGCGGCCAACGCGAAGTACTTGTCGGAGCTGTCGGTTCGTCCGACGCGCGCAGGCGCCCTCTTCCCCGTCACGCAGATTGCGGACACCGAATCGGCGTCGACGGCGAAGTGGAACGACATGCCGGCGGTGACAACGGTCAACTCGGTGCATCAGGTGAAACCGGGCGCGACGATCCTCCTCAGCGCGGTCGACAATCAACGCAAGGATCAAGTCGTCCTCGCCTACCAGCGCTACGGACGCGGTAAAGCGATCGCGATGCCCATCCAGGATTCGTGGCTCTGGAAAATGGACGTGAAAGTGCCGGTCGCCGACACGACGCACGCGATGTTCTGGCGGCGGATGCTCCGCTGGCTCGTCGACGGCGTGCCCGACCAGGTCAACGTCACGACGACGGCGGATCGCGTCGAGCCGGGAGAACCGGTGAAGCTGGCCGCCGAAGTGCTCGACGCGGCGTATACCGAAGTCAACGACAGCCGCGTCATGGCGCGCATCACGGCGCCGTCGGGCAAGGTCAGCGAAGTGCCGGTTGATTGGACGGTGACGCGCGACGGCGATTACCGCGCGAGCTTCACGCCGGAGGAAGCGGGCATCTACGACATCCGCGTCGCCGCCGTGCGCGATCAGAAGGATCTGGGTGCAGCCGCGATGCACGTCCGCGTGTCGGCTGGCGACGCGGAGTACTTCGACGCCGCGATGCGCGCGCCGCTCCTCAGGCGCATTGCCGAAGAAACCGGTGGCCGTTTCTTCACACCGGCCAACGCCGCGTCGCTGCCCGAAGCCGTCAGCTACACCGGCCGCGGCGTCACGGTCGTCGAAGAGCGCGAGCTGTGGGACATGCCGGCGCTGCTGATGATGCTCGTGGCGCTCGTCGGGATGGAGTGGGGCTATCGGCGCGTGCGAGGTTTGGCCTGATGGGCGTTGGTCCTTGGTCGTTGGTCGTTGGTCTTTGGTCATTGGTCGTTGGTCTTTGGTCGTTGGTCGTTGGTCGGATTGACGACGTGAGCGCCTGCGGCTATGCCGAGCGGTCCGCCGCGAGGCATCAGCGACAGCTCGCGCCGGGGGTGCCCGCCTCCGCCGAAGGCTACGGCGGGTCCGCCGTAGCTCGCGAAAAATCGATGCGAGCGGAGGCTGGAGGGCCCCGGCGCAAGTGCAAAAAAGATGGCGGGGGTGTGTGGCTCGGTGCAGCAAGGGCGGCGGCCGTGCTGTTCGTGTTTTTGGCAGCCGTCATGCCGGCGCTCGCCCAGGACAGCCACCTCCTCGTCATCACCGGCGTCGGCGGCGACGAGGAGCACACGAAGAATTTCCACACGTGGGCGACGGCGATGATCGACGCCGCGAAGAAGAAGGACGGCCTCGCCGACGGCAACATTATTTACTTGTCGGAGAAACCGGAGCTCGATCCGGGGCGGATTCAAGGCAAGTCGACGCGCGAGAACGTGCAGAAGGCGTTCGTCGATCTCGCCGCGCGCGCGCGGCCGAACGACGCGGTGTTCGTCGTGCTCATCGGCCACGGCAGCTTCGACGGCCGTCAGGCCGCGTTCAGCATGCCGGGGCCTGACCTGACGCCCGCCGACTTCGCGGCGCTGCTCGGCAAGCTGGCGACGCAGCGCGTGGCGTTCGTGAATACCTCGAGCTCGAGCGGGGCGTTTCTCCCGACCGTCGCCGCCCCCGGACGCGTGATTGTGACCGCGACCAAGACCGGCGGCGAGCGCAATGAGACACGCTTTCCGGAATTCTTCGTCGAGGCGTTCACCGACGACAGTGCCGACCGCGACCGCAATGGCCGCGTCTCAATAGCCGAGGCCTTCGACTACGCGAAGGCGAAAGTGACCAAGGCGTACGAACAAGAGGGCCATGTCCTCACCGAGCACGCGGCGCTCGACGAAGGCGCGGCGGGCCCCGGCCTTGCCGCGTCGCTCTTCCTGGCGGCGCCGCAAAACGCGCTGCAAGTGGACACGAGCGATCCCGCCATGCGCGCGCTCGTGAACGAGCGCGATACGATCGAGCGCGAGATCGCGGCGCTCAAGCTGATGAAGCCGTCGTTGGACGAGGCGAAGTACGACGCGCAGATGGAAAAGCTGCTGACCGATCTCGCGCTGAAGACCAAAGCGATTCGCGATCGCCAGGCGAAGAAAGAAGACCATCAGTGAACCGAATGGCCGTCGCGGTCGCCGCCGCGCTGCTGGTGGTGTCGACCCCGCTGAACGGTGTCGCGCAGCGCGGCTTCGGCGGCTATCGCGGCCGCGCCGAGCCGGTGATGCCCAATACGCCGTACGACGGCCGGTTCACATTTGTGCGCCTGCGTTACGGTCCGGCGATGCCGTACGTCTCGCAGCGGATTCCGTGGTCGCACGACTACCCGGCGGGCGAGCGCCATTTCATGAAGATTCTGAACGAGCTGAGCTACCTGAACCCGCACATGGAGGAAACGAACATCCTCGGCTTCGACGATCCCGAGGTGTTCCGGTATCCGGTCGCGTACATGGCGGAGCCCGGGTTTCTCTCGCTCACCGAGGACGAGGCCGTTCACTTTCGCGAGTACCTGCTCAAGGGCGGGTTCGTGATCTTCGACGACTTCGCCGAGCGGCGCGGCGGCTGGGGCAACTTCGAGGAGCAGATGCTGCACGTCCTGCCCGGCGCGCGCTTCGTCGATCTGGACGCGACGCATCCGATCTTTCATTCGTTTTTCGAGATCAACGACCTCGACATCATCCCGCAGTACTACGACGTGGGAGCACCGATCTTCCGTGGCATCTTCGAGAACAACGATCCGGCCAAGCGGCTGCTGGTCATGGTGAACTTCAACACCGACATCTCGGAGTTCTGGGAGTTTTCCGATACGGGTCTGAAACCGATCGACGAGTCGAACGAGGCGTACAAGCTCGGCGTCAACTACATCATGTACGGGATGATTCATTAGGGCCGACACATAGGTCGGCCCCGACGTCGGGGCGGACCCGCGTGTCCGCCCCCGGGGGACAAACGTGGAGCTCACGACCGCGGACTTCGATTCAGTGGACGACGTCGCGCTTGCCGACAAGATGAACGCCGGGCGCAAGCAAATCATCACCGAGCTCGAGAAACGCATCGTCGGGCAGAAGGACGTCGTCGAGCTCGTGCTGGTCACGCTGTTCGTCGGCGGCAACAGCCTCATCGTCGGCGTGCCGGGCCTCGCGAAGACGCTGCTCATCGCCACGCTCGCGCAGGTGCTCGATCTGAAGTTCAACCGCATCCAGTTCACGCCCGATTTGATGCCGTCGGACATCACGGGCACCGACATCATCAACGAAGACGCCGCGACCGGCCGCCGGCAGATGGTGTTCGCGCCGGGGCCGATCTTCGCGAACATCGTGCTCGCGGACGAGATCAACCGGACGCCGCCCAAGACGCAGTCGGCGCTGCTCGAGGCGATGCAGGAGCATCGCGTCACCATTCAGGGCCGGACCTACGATCTCGCCGAGCCGTTCTTCGTCTTCGCGACGCAGAACCCGATCGAGCTCGAAGGCACGTATCCCCTGCCTGAAGCGCAGCTCGATCGCTTCATGTTCCACATCGTCATCGAGCATCCGCCGGAAGAGGAGGAGTTCGAGGTCGTGCGGGTGACGACCGCGATCATCGACCCGCATTACAACCGGCCGGTGAGCGGCGACGATCTCATCGCCTTCCAGCGGCTGGTGCGACGGGTGCCGGTGGCCGAGCCGGTGATGCGCTATGCGCTGAACCTCGTGCGCACCAGCCGGCCGAAGTCGAAGCAGGCGCCGGAATCGGTGAAGAAGTACGTGGCGTTCGGCGCCAGCGTCCGCGCGGCACAGTATCTGGTCCTCGGCGCCAAGGCGCGCGCGCTCACGAGCGGCCGCTATCACGTCAGCTTCGAGGACATCCGATCGCTCGCACATCCAGTGCTGCGCCACCGCGTGCTCACCAACTTCCGCGCTGAGTCGGAAGGCGTGACGACCGATTCGCTCATCGACGAATTGCTGTCGGCGGTGCCGACACCGAAGAGCGGCATGTAACCATTGCGGATTGAGGATTGCGGCATGCGGATTGATTGTCGATTCAATCCGCAATAATTCCGCAACCCGCAATCCTCATTCCGCAATACAGAGACAGAGATGGAAAGACAGGTCACACCCGGCGCGCGATTCGTCGATCCGAAGATCCTCGCGAGGATCGGCAATCTCGAGCTGCTCGCGCGGACCGTCGTCGAAGGCTTCATCAACGGCCTGCATCGGGCGCCGTTCTTCGGCGCGTCGATCGACTTTGCCGAGCACCGCGGCTACGTGGCGGGCGATGACATCCGCCGCGTCGACTGGCGCCTGTATGCGCGCACCGATCGCTACTACGTCAAGCAATACGAGGCCGACACGAACACGAACGTGTCGATCCTCTTCGACATCTCGAAATCGATGCAGTTCGCGAGCCGCGGCATCCCGAAGCTCGAATACGGCTGCTTCGTCGGGGCCTGCATGGCCTACCTCGCGCAGCGGCAGCGCGATCGCGTCGGCATCATCACCTTCGACAGCGACATCGTCACGCACGTGCCGCCGTCGGCGAAGCACTTCAACATCACGCTGCACACGCTCGATCGCGCGAGGGCCGAGCGTCCGGGCAATCTCGGCGTGCCGCTGAACAAGATGGCCGAGCACTTCAAGCGGCGCGGCATCCTGATTCTCATCTCCGATTTCTACGAGGAGCCGGATACCATCCTCGAAGCGATCAAGCCGCTGAGGTTCATCGGCAACGAGCTGATCGTCTTTCACGTGCTCGATCCGGCGGAGCTCGATTTCGGGTACGACGACGCCTCGAGCTTCGAGGACCTGGAGACCGGCGAGCAGATTCCGGTCGTGCCCGAATCGCTGCGAGACGAATACCGCGCGATGATCCGCGCGCACATCGAGGCGCTGACCACGAAGTTTTCGGAGCACCGGATCGATTACACCTTGCTGAACACCGCCGAACCGCTGGATCGCGCCTTGTTCAGCTATTTGTCCAGCCGCGAGCGGCTGATGCGCGTGCGGTGACATGGGCTTCCTGACCCCACTCTTCCTCGTCGGCCTGAGCGCACTCGCGATTCCAGTCCTGATCCATCTCATTCAGCGCGAGCGGAAGCGCGTCGTGGAGTTCCCGTCGTTGATGTTCGTCCGGCGGATTCCCTACCAGTCGGTGCGGCGGCGGCGCATCCGCCACTGGGCGCTGCTGATGCTGCGCGCGGCGGCCGTCGCGCTCATCGTGCTCGCGTTCGCGCGTCCCTTCTTCCGCCGCGACGCGGCGGTGATCGCCGCGACCGGCGGCGCGCGCGAAGTGGTCATCCTCCTCGATCAGTCGGCGAGCATGGGCTACGGCGATCACTGGCAGAAGGCGCGCGACGCCGCGCGCGCGGTCGTCAGCGGCCTCGGACGCGACGACAAGGCGACGCTGGTCCTGTTCTCGCGCAACGCGGAAGAAAACATGCGGGCGACCTCCGATCGCTCGCGGCTCGCGGCGGCCATCAACACCGCGAAGGTTGGGTCGGGCGCGACGCGCTACGGACCGGCGCTGAAGCTCGCCGAAAGCATCCTGAGCCGATCGCCGGTGAAGCGCCGCGAAGCGGTGCTCATCAGTGATTTCCAGAAAACCGGCTGGAGCGGATCGGAAGACGCGAAGTTCCCTGACGGCATGACTCTGACGACGGCGTCGGTGGCGTCGCCGAGCACCGCGAATCTGTCGGTGCCGTCGGTGTCGTTCGGCCGCGCCGCGTTTTCGGGCCAGGAACGAGTGACGGTCACCGCCGGGCTCAGTAATAAAGGTGACGAGCCGCTGAAGGACATCCCGGTCGTGCTGACGGTGGACGGCCACGACATCGAGACGGCGCGCGCGGCAGTCGCGCCGCACGCCTCGGCGTCGGTCGCCTTCGCGCCGTTCACGCTGGTCGGGGCGAACGTGCGCGGCTCAATCCACGCCGGATCGGATCCATTGCCTGCGGACAACGCGTTTCACTTCGTGCTGTCGCCCAGCGAACCGGTGTCCATTGTGATCGTCGACGGTCTCGACCGATCCGACGCGAGCCTGTTTCTCGCCAAGGCGCTGGCCATCGGGACGAGGCCCGTGTTCCAGATCGACGTCACATCTGCCAGTCGCGTGTCGCCGCCGACCTTCGACAAGCGATCGGTCGTGGTGCTGAACGACACGCCGTTCCCGCCCGGCTCGGGCGGCGCGCTGAAGCGGTTCGTCGAGCGCGGCGGCGGAGTGCTCGTCGTCGCTGGCGATCACACGACGTTGCCCACGGGATCGACCAGCGAGGCCGACCTGTTTCCCGGACGGCTCGCCGGCTCGATCGATCGCACGTCCGCACGCAGCGGCTCGCTCGGCTTTCTCGACTACAGCCATCCGGTGTTCGAGGTGTTCAAAGCACCGCGCAGCGGCGACTTCTCCGCCGCGCACGTGTTCCGCTACCGCGCCCTCGAAGCGGGCCCCAACGATCGCGTGCTCGCCCGCTTCGACGACGGCGCCGTCGCCGCCGTCGAGAAAAAGGCTGGTCTCGGCCGCGTCATCGTCTGGACGTCGACGCTCGACGACACGTCGACCGACATCGCCGTCAAGCCGGTGTTCCTCCCGCTGGTTCATCAACTGGTGCGCTACCTGGCGCACTACGAAGCGGCGACCTCGTGGTTCACCGTCGGACAAGTCCTCGATTTGACCGCGCGCGCGCGGACCCGGGCGGCCCGCATCGTCGTCTCCCCGTCCGGTGAGCGGACCACGCAGGCCGGCATGGGCGAAGGGACCGAGGGGTTGCTCGAGCTCAACGACCAGGGCATCTACGAGATCCGCGGCACCGGTGCGAGCGGCGGGCGTCCTGAAGCCATCGCGGTCAACCTCGATCCCGTCGAGTCGGATCTCGCTCCGTTGGATCCGAGCGCGCTCGTAGCGTCCGTAACCGGACATGCGACGTCGGTCGACGTGCAGCAGGCATCGCCGCAAGAAATGACGCGGGAAGACGCCGAACGGCGTCAGAGCCTGTGGTGGTATCTGCTGCTCACCGGCGTCGGGCTGCTGGCCATCGAGACCACCATCGCGAATCGTCTATCGCGGAAAGAGAAGTTTTTGTAGGCGACCCTTTTAGGGTCGCCGGTGTTACTCTCTGATAAAGCGCCTGCGGCCACGCCGAGCCGAGGACAAGAAAATCCGAGGCGAGGCGTCAGCGATAGGTCGCGGCGACCTGGCGGGGTCCCCAACGCGGGCCCCACGCGCGGAAAAGCGCCTGCGGCCACGCCGAGCCGAGGACAAGAAAATCCGAGGCGAGGCGTCAGCGATAGGTGGCGGCGGGGGTTGGGCCCCGCCGCCACTGAAAAAAAGAGGGGCGGACATGGATCCTCGCAGCCACTTGATTGACGTCATTCGAAGCGTGCGAAACCGCTGGCGTCTGAGGCTCGCCTTGCGCGGCGCCGTCGTCGTGGTCGCCGGGACCATCCTCGCGCTGCTGCTGTCCGCCTCCGGGCTCGAGTCGTTCCGATTCAGCGCGACCGCCATCATCGGCTTCCGCATCCTTTCCGTCGCCGTCTTCGTCGGGTTGCTGTTCTACGGCCTTGTGTGGCCGCTGCGCCGGCGCGTCACCGATGCGCAGGTCGCGATGTACCTCGAGGAATGCGATCCGACGCTCGAAGCCGCCATCATCAGCGCCGTCGAGGCGACCGCCAACGGCGGCTCGCCGGATCATTCGCCGCGTCTCGTCGAGAAGCTCGTCGAGCAGGCGATCGAGCAGTGTCGCGCCGTGGAGCGCGGCAGCATCGTCGATCGCTCCGCGGTCAAGCGTCACACGATTGCCCTTGCGGCCATCGCGGCGATCGCGGCGCTCATCGTCGCGCTCGGTCCCGCGTATCTCCGTCACGGCCTGTCAGCGCTCCTCATCATCTCGCGCAGCGCCGAAGCGTCGAGTCCGTACAGCATCGAGGTGACGCCGGGCAGCGCGAAGGTCCCACGCGGCGCGGATCAGGCGGTCCGCGCGAAGCTCGTCGGCTTCACCGCGAAGGACGCCGCGGTTCTCATGCGCACGTCGCCGGCCGCGCCGTTCGAGCGTGTGCCGCTCGTGCCGGCCGCTGGGCCTGGAAACGATATCGCCGGCACCTTCGAAGGGATGCTCTTCCACCTCGACAAGCAGACCGATTACTACGTCGAGTCGAACGGCGTCATCTCGAAGACGTTCACGCTGGCGGTGGTCGACCTGCCGACGGTCAAGCAGCTCGATCTGGAGTACAGGTTCCCGTCCTACACCGGTCTGCCGCCGCGCAAAGTGGACGACGGCGGCGACGTGGCGGCGATCCGCGGGACCCATGTCCTGTTGCACATCACGCCGACGATGGCTGCGCCGTCGGGCCGCATTCTGCTGAACGACGGCGCGTCGGCGCCGTTGACGACGCAGAGCGACGGATCGCTGACCGGCAGCTTCCGGATCGATCGTCAGGGTTTCTATCGCATCGAGCTCACGGGACCGCACGCCGAAAAGGTCGACGCCTCGCCGCAGTACACGATCGACGTCATCGACGATCAGGCGCCGGCGGTCCACTTCACCAAGCCCGGTCGCGACACGCAGGCGACGCCGGTCGAAGAGCTGTTCCTCGAAGCGCGCGCGGACGACGACTACGGCATCCGATCGCTGCAGCTGTTCTACTCGGTGAACGGCGCGACGGCGAAAACAATCAACCTGTTCGGCGGCGGGAAACCGCTCAACGAGGTCAGCGCGGGCCACACAATCTATCTCGAAGAGCTCGGCCTGAAGCCGGGCGACTTCGTCTCGTACTACGCGAAAGCCACCGACACCGACGTCGTGCAGGGGCCGAAGACGTCGACGAGCGACATCTACTTCGTGCAGATCCGGCCGTTCCGCAAGGACTACAAACAGGCGCAGTCGCAGGCGATGGGCGGCGGCGGTGGCGGCGGCGGACAGCAGGCGGTCGGCGAGCTGTCGCGCCAGCAGCGCGAAATCGTTGCGGCGACGTTCAACATCGTCCGCGATAAGGCCAAGACGAAGGCCGACAAGTTCCGCGAGAACGTCGTCTTCATCAACCTCGCGCAGGCGAAGCTGCGCGAGCAGGTCGACGAGCTCGTCGGCAAGCTGAAGGCGCGCCTCGGCGCGGTCGATCCGGCGTTCAACAAGCTGGCGGAAGTGCTGCCGAAGGCCGCCGAAGAGATGAAGCTCGCGGAGAACGATCTCAAGGCCGTGAAGCCGGACAACGCGCTGTCACCCGAGCAGCGCGCGCTGAAGCTGCTGCAGGAGGCCGAGCAGCAGTACGAGCTGCAGGTGTCGATGCAGAACGGCGGCGGCGGTGGAGGCGGCGGCGGCAATCAGTATGCGGAAGATCTCGCGGATCTCTTCGAGCTCGAGCTCGACAAGCTCGCGAATCAGTACGAGATGCAGCAGCGCGCGATGCAGCAGAGCGGCGACAACCAGATCGATCAGCTCGTCGAGAAGCTGAAGGAGCTCGCGCGCCGGCAGCAGCAGGAGATGGAGCGGCAGCGGCGGATGGCGCAGTCGGGACAGAATTCGGGCGGCAGCAGCAGCGCGAATCAGCGCGCGCTGGCCGACGAGCTCGAGAAGGCGGCGCGTCAGCTGGAACAGCTCAAGCGCGACGAGCAGCGGCAGGACCTGAATGACGCGATGCGGCGAATGCAGGACGCGGCCGACGCCATGCGTCGTGCGGCGGCGAACGGATCGCGCGACGGCGGCGCGCAGGCGCAGCAGGCGCTCGATCGTCTGCGCGAGGCGCAGCAGAAGCTCGAAAGAAACCAAGGCGGCCGCGGCGAGCGCGACATCCAGCGCGCCCTGCGTCAGGCGGAAGAGCTCGCGAAGGAACAGAAAGAAGTGGCGTCCGACGTGAACAGCCTCGATCAGGCTGGCGAAGGGCGTCAGGCGCGCGCACAGCAGCTCGCCCAACGCAAGGACGCGATGGACGCGAAGGTCGCAGACTTGCAGCAGCAGCTCGAGAAGCTCGCCAACGAGACGCGTCGCGACGAGAAAGATGCGTCACGCCGGCTCGACGAAGCGGCCGGCAGCATCCGCGACAAGAAGATCCGCGAGATGATTCGCTACTCGAAGGCGACGCTGCAGGGATCCGGATCGCAGTACGCCCGCGGCATGGAAGAAACCATCGGCACCAACCTCGACGCGCTGCAGAAGAAAATCGGCGACGCCGCGTCCGCGATGGGCAAGGCGACCAAGCAAGATGCGATGTCGCGCGCGGCCGACAAGGCCCGCGACCTGACGCGCGGCCTCGAGTC
>MNEX01000095.1 GCA_001917905.1 Acidobacteria bacterium 13_1_40CM_65_14 | reverse complement strand
GCGTCCCACGCGATCGAATCGCGACTCGTCCGAGCAGAAACAGGCCGGAAAACTCGCTGTCTCTTAGGAGCCGAGCGTAGGACGCGTTTCTCCGAGCAGCGCCTGCGGCCACACCGGGCTCCCAGCGCGGCACCCGCGCTGGGGTGCCGTGGGGCCCCGCCGCCAGTGCAAAAAAAGTTGTACGATCAGTTTTTCGAGGATCGCTTTGTATGCCGACCGTGAACAGCTTCGGCACGCGGACCGCGCTCGCGGTCGGCAGCCAGACCTACCAGATTTACAGCCTGCCCGCGCTTCAGAACGCAGGCTTCGCCGAGATCGCCAGCCTCCCGTACTCGATGAAAATCCTGCTCGAGAACCTGCTCCGCCACGAGGACGGCCGGTTCGTGAAGGCGGGCGACGTCGAGGCGCTCGCGCGGTGGGACGTGAAGAGCGGCGCGCAGAAGGAGATCTCGTTCGCGCCGGCCCGCGTCCTGCTGCAGGATTTCACGGGCGTCCCCGCCGTCGTGGATCTCGCGGCCATGCGCGACGGCATCGTGCGCCTGGGCGGCGATCCGGCGCGCGTGAACCCGCTGCAACCGGTCGAGCTCGTGATCGATCACTCGGTGCAGGTCGACTACTTCGGTCAGGCGAACGCCTTCCAACTGAACGCCGAGCTCGAGTTCTCGCGCAACCGGGAACGCTACGCGTTCCTGCGCTGGGGACAGAAGGCGTTCAACGATTTCCAGGTCGTCCCGCCCGACACCGGCATCGTTCATCAGGTGAATCTCGAGTACCTCGCGCGCGTCGTGATGACCAAGCAGACGCCCGAGGGGACGATCGCGTATCCCGACACGCTGGTCGGCACCGACTCACACACGACGATGGTGAACGGCCTCGGCGTGGTGGGCTGGGGCGTCGGCGGCATCGAGGCGGAAGCGGCGATGCTCGGCCAGCCGATTTCGATGCTCATCCCGCACGTGCTCGGATTCCGCCTGAAGGGCGCGATGCTCGAGGGCGCGACGGCGACCGATCTGGTGCTGACGATCACCGAGCGGCTGCGCAAGCACGGCGTCGTCGGCAAGTTCGTCGAGTTCTTCGGGCCGGGCCTTGCGGATCTGACGATTGCCGATCGCGCGACGCTCGGCAACATGTGCCCGGAGTACGGCGCCACGATCGCGATCTTTCCGATCGACGACATGACGCTCGACTACCTGCGCCTCACGGGCCGCGACGCGGACCGCGTGGAACTGGTCGAGGCGTACGCGAAGGCCCAGGGTCTGTTCCGGTTCGCCGATGATCCGGAGCCGGTGTACTCGGAATGTATCGAGCTCGATCTCGAGACCGTCGAGCCGAGTCTTGCCGGACCGAAGCGACCGCAGGATCGCGTCTCGCTGAAACAGTCGAAGGCCGGTTTCCAGGCGGCGCTCAGCTCGATGATCGCCTCGTCGCCCCGGTCGACAACGTCGGGCGCGGAGGCCGGCGGCTCGGCGCACGTCTCGGCGACCGTCGGCGGCGGCGCCGCCGCGGCGGCCATGGTCGCTGAAGGCGGCGGCATCGCAGTGGCGGACGCCCCGGCGGTCACACCTCTGGCGCACGAGGTCGATCACGGCTCGGTGGTGATCGCGGCCATTACGAGCTGCACGAATACCTCGAATCCCAGCGTGATGATCGGTGCCGGCCTGCTCGCGAAGAAGGCGGTCGAGCGCGGGTTGAAGCAGCGGCCGTGGGTCAAGACGAGCCTCGCCCCCGGATCGAAAGTCGTGACGGAGTATCTGAAGAAGGCCGGCCTCCAGCCGTACCTCGACGAGCTCGGGTTCAGCCTCGTCGGCTACGGCTGCACGACGTGCATCGGCAACAGCGGTCCGCTGCCCGACGAAGTGTCGGCAGAAGTCGAGGCGCGCAATCTGGTCGTGGTGTCGGTCCTGAGCGGCAATCGCAACTTCGAAGGGCGCATTCAGCAGCAGGTGCGTGCGAACTATCTCGCGTCGCCGCCGCTGGTCGTGGCCTACGCCCTGGCTGGCCGGATGACGATCGATCTCACGACCGAGCCGATCGGCATCGACACGGAAGGCGAGCCGGTCTTTCTGCGGGAGCTGTGGCCGACCGAGCGCGAGATCCAGGAAACGATGCTGAGCGCCGTCACCTCCGACATGTTTCGCGAGCAGTACGCCGACGTGTTCAGCGGCGACGAGCGCTGGAAGAATCTGCCGGTGCCCACCGGCGATCGGTTCGCGTGGGATCCGGATTCCACCTACATCCGCAATCCGCCCTTCTTCGAGGGGCTGACCATGGAGACGGCGCCGGTGAAGGACATCGTCGGCGCGCGCGTGCTGGCGCTCGTCGGCGACAGCATCACGACGGATCACATCTCGCCTGCGGGTTCGATCAAGAAGGACAGCCCGGCGGGGAAGTACCTGATGGCGCATGGGGTCGAGCCGCGCGACTTCAACTCGTACGGCGCGCGGCGCGGCAATCACGAAGTCATGGTGCGCGGCACCTTCGCCAACGTGCGTCTGCGCAATCTGCTCGCGCCGGGGACCGAAGGAGGCTGGACCACCTATCAGCCTGACGGCGACGTGATGACGATCTACGACGCGGCGATGACGTACAAAGAGGCGGGCGTGCCGCTGCTCGTCATCGCCGGCAAGGAATACGGATCGGGATCGTCACGCGACTGGGCGGCGAAGGGTACGCTGCTGCTCGGCGTCACCGCGGTCATCGCCGAGAGCTTCGAGCGCATTCACCGCAGCAACCTCGTGAACATGGGCGTTCTGCCGCTGCAGTTCGAAGCCGGCGTCACGGCGGCGTCGCTCGGACTCACCGGCCGCGAGCGCTACGAGCTGACCGGCGTCGCGCAGGGACTCCGGCCCGGCGGCGCCTTTGCCGTCCGCGCGCACGGCGAGGCCGACAAGGTGATCGAGTTCCAGACTATCGCGCGGATCGACACGCCGGAGGAACTGGTGGCCTTCCGGCACGGCGGGATCCTGCCGTACGTGTTGAGACAGCTCGTCGGGAAACACTAACCACCGACGGCTCTTCACGACGGCACGAAGGGACACGACGCACACGAAGAAACGTTAAGCTAAAGAAGCTTCGTGACCTTCGTGTTTCCACCGTCGCGCATCCTGAGCTGCGGTTTTTGCGCGAGTGGCTCGATCGCGGATACGCCGGCGAGATGGCGTATCTGAATCGCTCCGCCGATCGCCGCGCCGACGTTCGGAACGTCCTTCCAACCGCACAAACCGTCATCGTCACCGCGACGAACTACAACACCGACCGTCCGTACTCGACCGAGTGCGGCGATCCGGCGCGCGCGCAGATCGCGCGCTACGCGTGGGGTGACGACTACCACGACGTCATCGGTGCGCGTCTGGACGCGCTGCTGGCGTGGATGCGGCAGCAGTCACCGGAGCCGTTCGAGGCGCGCGCGTACGTCGACACGGGTCCGGTACAAGAGCGTGTCTACGCCCAGCACGCCGGCATCGGCTGGATCGGCAAGAACACGTGCGTGATTCATCCCGCGATCGGATCGTGGATCTTTCTCGCGGAGATCATCTGCAGCCTGCCGCTGCACGTGGACGCGCCGTCGCTCGATCAATGCGGCACGTGCACATTGTGCCTGGAGGCGTGCCCGACGCAGGCGATCGTCGCGCCGGGCGTGCTCGATTCGACGCGCTGCATTTCCTACCTGACCATCGAGAAACGTGGTGACATTCCGGCATCGCTGCACGAGGCGATGGGATCGCACGTGTACGGCTGCGACGTCTGCCAGGAAGTCTGTCCGTGGAATGCCGTGGCGCCGCGCTCAGACGATGCCGCCTGGCAGCCGCGCCGAGCGTGGGATCGCGTCGACCTCCTGACGCTGTCGCAGTACGGGAACGATGAGCTGGCGGAATCGCTGCGCGGGAGCGCCATGCAGCGCACCAAGGCACAAGGCTTGCGACGCAACGTCGCCATCGCGTTCGCCAATGCCGAAACCGCCGCCGAAAGACGCGTCTGATCTGATTCCGCCTCGGCCGACGCTGCCGAACGTGCGCGCCGCGGCGAAAAGGTGCCAGGCCTGTCATCTGTGGAAATGCGGGACGCAGACCGTCTTCGGAGAAGGCGCGCCCAAAGCTCAACTGATGTTCATCGGCGAGCAACCGGGCGACGCCGAGGATCTCGCGGGCCATCCGTTCGTCGGTCCCGCGGGCAAGCTGCTCGATCGCGCGCTCGAGGAAGCCGGGATCGACCGTGCCGTGGTCTACGTCACCAACGTCGTCAAACACTTCAAGTGGGAGCCGCGCGGCAAACGGCGCATCCACAAGAAGCCGAACGCCGGCGAGATCGCCGCGTGCCGGCCGTGGCTCGACACGGAGATCGAGCTCGTCAAGCCGCGCGTGATTGTCTGCCTCGGCGCGACGGCCGCGCAGACGCTGCTCGGCCGTCAGTTCAAGGTGACGGCGCATCGCGGCGAATTCGTGCCCTCGCCGCTCGCGCCAGTCGTACTCGCGACGGTCCATCCGTCGTCCATTCTCCGCGCGCCAGACGAGGAGACCAGGCGACTCGAGATGAAGCGATTTACCGACGATCTGCGAGAGGTCGCGCGGGCTCTTCGAAAGTAAGAAGTACGAAGTACGAAGTCCAAAGTCCGAAGTTGGAAGGCTTCGTACTTCAGACTTCGTACTTCAAACTTCGTACTGCAAACTTATGAGGTTGTCTGAATTGCGGCAACGTGAAGATCGGGAAGGATGCAGGCGGCGGCGTACATCTCCGCGGCCACGCTGCCGCCGTCGCGCCGCCGCAGCGCGCACGGACCGTTGAGGGCGCCGACGACGAGGACGGTGGACCAATTGGTGCGAAGGTCGCGGCCCGTGCCCGGCAGCACCACGTCCCACAGCCGCTTGCCGACGATCTCTTCACGCGAAAGGCCGGTGACGGCGGTCGTGGTGGCATTGGCGGCGACGCACAAGCCGGTCGATTCCGCCGCGAGCATGCAGACCTTGAATTGCTGGAGCGCAGAGGCGAGCTGCGCGGTGCGCACGCGCGCGGCCGACATGTCGGTACGCTGATCGATCGTGCGTTGTCTGATCACTGTCAGCGACCGCCGCAGCTCGCGAAGCGAGCGGCACGGCGCGGGCACGTCCGACAATCGGATGATCGTGTTGATCAGCGTCGACGCTTCACTGGTCGCGACCACGACGCGATCGGCGCCGGCGACGCGCAGCGCATCGGTGGCGGTCTGCGATGGCTCGGCGACGCGGGCGACGATCGGTGTGTGACGCGTGACCAGGTCCGTGCGAAGATCGCGGATCACGCCCGCAGATTTCTCGGTCTGTTGATCGGACGCGACGATGATGACGTCAGGGATCATGCGGGCGGCTGCCGCGCACGCCTGGGCGCCCGCCACCGTCTGCACGTTGCGAACGCCGTAGAGGCGCACGGTCTGCGCGAGAGCGGAACGGAGCTCGTCGCGCTCGGCGACGATCAGCAACGTGGGTGTAACGACGGCGTGAGAGGGCAAACAACCAGTGGCCGGGGGGGTGAAGTCATTGTGTGAGCACTCAAGCATCAAGTCAAGCGCATTTTCAGTCGTCAACGGCGTAATATCGTGAAGGACTCGTGACGTGTCTCTTCCGAATTACTACCGGGCCGCTCCGCGTCGCGGCCCGCAGTTCGTGCTCGGAGGCTTGTTGTGAGTAGTACCCAATCAGTCTGGACGGTCCGCTAGCCGTGTCCTCGTCTCTTGCGCCCGCGTTGCTCCTCTCGATGCCGCAACTCGTGGATCCAAATTTCAATCGCACCGTCGTGTTGCTTTGCACACACGGTGAGGATGGCGCGCTGGGGCTCGTCGTCAACCGACCGTTGGTGACGACCGGACGCGTCATCGTGAATTTGGATCCGCCGGTGTCAACCGATCGCGAATTGCAATTGTGGGTGGGCGGTCCGGTCGAGCCGCAGCGCAGTTGGATACTTGTTGGGCAGGAGACCGACGAGGATGACGAGGCGCTCGGCAGGCGAATTACCGACAACCTCTATTTGTCGACGTCGCCCGACCTTCTGCGGCGGCTGCTCGAGCCGTCGCCGCCGTCTCTCTCGCGGTTGATCGTCGGGTACTCGGGCTGGGGTCCCGGCCAGCTCGAAGCGGAGCTCGAAGCGTCGGCGTGGCTGATGAGCGATGTCGATCGCGATCTGATCTTCAAGACGCCGCCTGACAAGATGTGGGAAGCCGCCATCCGCCGCCTCGGGGCCGACCCGGCCACGCTGCAGATATCCCGCGGCATCCACTGACGAGGTTAGCTTCTGAGAATGCAGACTTCAGAATGCAGATTGCAGATTGGTCGGGCGATGCCATTGTGCGGCGTCGAGTCTGCAATCTGAAATCTGAACTCCGCAATCTCATGACGGCACAACGGCGCGATTCGTGAATCGCAGGTGAGCATGACAGCAATCAGTTTTCGTATCGCATTCGCCATTACGGCTGCGCTGGTGGCTTCCGATCCACCATTGGCGGGTCGCCTCGTCTCAGGGGCCAAGCCAACGGTCGAACTCAGGAATACCGGCAGCCGGACCATCACGGCGTGGAGCTTCGCGGTCTCATCCCCTAATCCGAAGGGCGGCATTCACCGCGAGACCCATTCCGCCGACGTCTATCTGAGCGAGGTGACGCGCGGATTGCCGCGCGCTCCGAACCACCTCGATTGGCTCCGTCCCGGAGAGTCACGCACGATCCCGGTCGATGCGGCGCCGCCCGGAGGATCGGTGGAGATCCTGGCGGTCGTCTTCGACGATGGAACGGCGTGGGGCGATCCGAAGACGGTGAAGTCGGTCTTCGATCAGCGCGCGATCGAGCGTGACGAGCTGGGGAAGGTCGTCGCGACGTTCGATGCGGTGCTGCCTGCGCAAAAAGGCGTCGCCGCACTCGAAGAGCTCCAACGGCGATTTGCCGCGTCGACGGCCGGCCAGGAGTCGCCGCCGCATCGCTCGGCACGCGAGGCGGTGGATGCGTATCTGCAGAAGGCCAAGGCGCACGATCCGGAGGATACGGATCACGCCGTGCGCACCTACGCCGACTTCGTGCGCAAGCAACACGAGCTCGCCGTCAAGCACGCACAGTCAAAAAACTACGACTAGACCATGAAACAGCTGACGACGTCCGCGACGGTCGCGTGCGGCCTCTCGCTCGCGTGCCTGCTCGCGACCGCGCTGAGCCACCCCGCGTTGGGGACCCCGGCGGTTCGCGCGCAGGAGGCGGCCGTGCCCGACACCGCGAAGCTCGAACAGATGATCGCGCGGTTCGCGCCGACCGACATCGGTGCGGATCTGTCGCAGGTGTCGGACGCCGATCGCCGCGTGCTCGGAAAGCTCGTCGACGCGTCGAAGATCATCGACGCGCTGTTTCTCCGGCAGGTCTGGGCCGGCAACGACGCGATGCTGCTCGACCTCGTGCGCGACCAGTCGCCGGCGGGCCGCGCGCGCCTGCACTACTTTCTCATCAACAAGGGACCGTGGTCGCGGCTCGATCACAATCAGCCCTTCGTGCCGGGTGCGCCGCCCAAGCCCGAGGGCGCGAATTTCTATCCGCCCAACACGACGAAAGCGGATCTCGAGCGCTGGATCCAGTCGCTCTCGGAAGCGGACCGCACGCGCGCGACTGGTTTTTTTACGGTCATCCGGCGCGCGGGCAACAGCTTCGCCATCGTGCCGTACAGCCTCGAGTACCAGGGTGAGCTCGCGCGCGCGGCGTCGCTGCTGCGCGAAACGGCCGCGATCGCGACCGAGCCGACGCTGAAGACGTTTCTCACCAAGCGCGCCGACGCGTTTCTCTCCAACGATTACTACGAGAGCGACGTCGCATGGATGGAGATCAAAGGCGTCATCGAGCCAACGATCGGCCCGTACGAGGTGTACGAAGACGAGTTCTTCAACGACAAAGCGGCATTCGAGTCGTTCATCACCGTGCAGGACGCGGCCGAGACCGCCAAGCTCCAGCGCTTCGCGGCCGAGCTCCAGGACATCGAGAACAACCTGCCGATCGATCCCAGCCGTCGCAATCCAAAGCTCGGGGCGCTGGCGCCCATCACGGTGGTCAACGAGATCTTCGCGGCCGGCGACGCCAACCGCGGCGTCCAGACCGCCGCCTTCAACCTGCCCAACGACGAGCGCGTCATCCGTGAAAAAGGCGCCAAGCGGGTGATGCTGAAGAATGTGCAGGACGCGAAGTTCGCGAAGACGCTGGTGCCGATCTCGAAGGTCGTCCTCCCGCCGGCGGATCAGAAGAACGTGTCATTCGAAGCGTTCTTCACCCAGATTCTCGTGCACGAGCTGATGCACGGCCTCGGCCCGCACAACATCTCGAAGAACGGCCGGCCGACCACGGTCCGTCAGGAGTTGAAGGAGACATATAGCTACCTCGAAGAAGCCAAGGCCGACATCTCGTCGCTCTTCGCCATCCAGCACATGATCGACAAAGGCGTCCTGCCCAAATCGCTCGAGCCCTCGCTGTACACGACGTTCCTCGCGTCCACCTTCCGGTCGATCCGGTTCGGCGTCAACGAGGCGCACGGCAAGGGCATCGCGATTCAGCTCAACTCGCTCCTCGATGCACGCGGCTTCATCGTGAATCCCGACGGGACGTTGAAGGTGAATCCAGATCGGATCAAGGAGGGCGTTACCGCGCTGACGCGCGACATCATGACGATTCAGGCCGAAGGCGATTACCCGAAAGCCAAAGCGCTCGGCGATCGGCTCGGCGTGGTCCGCCCGGAAATCCAACGCATTCTGGAGAACTTGATGGCGGTGCCGGTGGACATCGAGCCGCGGTTCACGACGGCGACCCAGTGGGCTGCCCGCTGAAATCGTAATTCACCGCATTTGCGGAATCTTCGCCCTATCCTAACTCCCAAAAGTATGTCAACCTGTGCAGTAGCCGTTTGCTGAACGGTTGTTCCACTTCGGACGCGCCACCCTACGCCCTGCCGCGATAGCGCTTCCCCCAGCGTTGCATCGGGTTTTCGTGCGTTACCAGGTATGGACGTGACACCTCGGCTCCGCCTGCTCCTGATCGAAGACTCGGAAGACGACGCCGCGCTCGTCGTGCGTGCCCTCGTACGCGGCGGCTACGACGTCACGTCGGAGCGCGTCGACACGCCGGCCACGCTACGGGCGGCGCTCAATCGGCAGGCGTGGGACATCGCCATCGCGGATTACACGATGCCGGGGTTCAGCGGCACCGTCGCGCTGCAGATGCTGCGCGAGCGCGACGCCGACCTGCCGTTCATTTTCGTGTCCGGCACGATCGGCGAGGACTCCGCCGTCGCGGCGATGAAGGTCGGCGCCCACGACTACATCATGAAGGGCAACCTGAAGCGCCTGGTGCCCGCCGTGGAGCGCGAGCTGCGTGACGCGTCGGTCCGCCGCGAGCGGCGCCGCGCCGAACAGCGCATCGCGTACCTGGCCTACCACGACGCGCTGACCGATTTGCCCAACCGCTCGCTGCTGCACGATCGGCTCGAGCAGGCCGCTCGCGCCGCCAACCGCGACAGCAAGCCGCTCGCGCTGCTCGTCATGGACCTCGACGGCTTCAAGGAAATCAACGACACGCTCGGTCACCACGCCGGCGATCGGGTGCTGCAGCAGGTGGCGTCGCGCGTCCGCGGCACGCTGCGGGAGGCGGACACCGTCGCGCGTCTCGGCGGCGACGAGTTCGCGATCCTGCTGCCATCGACCGACATCGACGGCGCCATTCTCGCGGCGCAGAAAGTGCTGCAGGAAATCGAGCGGCCGCTCCTCATCGATCAGCGGCCCCTCGCGGTCCGCGCCAGCGTCGGCGTCGCCTGCTTTCCCGAGCACGGTGCGTCGGCTGAGACGCTGCTGCAGAAGGCGGACGTCGCGATGTATCTCGCCAAGAGCGACCGCCAGGGCATCGCGGTGTACGCGCCCGATCGTGATCGTCACACGCACCGGCGACTGACGCTCATCGCCGAGCTGCGGCAGGCGCTCGACGCGCGGCAGTTCGTTCTCGAATACCAGCCCATCGTCCACCTGCGCACGGGCGTGGTCGTCGGCGTCGAAGCGCTCGTCCGCTGGAATCATCCACAGCACGGGCGGCTGCTGCCGGGCGATTTCATCGAGCTCGCCGAGCAGACAGGGTTGATCAATCCGCTGACGATGATCGTGCTCGACACCGCGCTGAACGAGTGGGCCGGCGTCGACACGCTGACACCGCTGACGGTGTCGGTGAACCTGTCGCCGCGCAACCTTCAGGATCCGGAGCTGCCGCAACGCGTCGGCGATTTTCTGAAGGCGCATGGTGCCGCGCCGTCGGCGCTGGCGCTCGAGATCACCGAGAACATCCTGCTGACCGATCCCGCGCGATCGATGGATTGCCTGCAACGTCTGCACGCGATGGGCGTGCGGCTCGTCATCGACGATTTCGGCACCGGCTACTCGTCGCTCAGCTACCTTCGCCGTCTGCCGGTCAACGAACTGAAGATCGACCGATCGTTCATCGCCGATCTGAGCAGCGGGCGGGACGATGTGATCGTGCGATCGACGATCGAGCTGGCGCACAACCTCGGACTGACCGTCGTCGGCGAAGGGGTCGAGTCGGCGGCGATGCACGATCAGCTCATGGCGCTCGGCTGCGACACGGCGCAAGGGCGGTACTTCGCCGAACCGGCGCCCGCGGCCCAGACACGCGGCTGGATTGTCCGGCAAGGCGCGCTGGGCCTGCTGTGATCGAGCCACGGCGCCGGCGCCTGATGCGCAGCGTCATCCACGCGATCACCGCCGTAGGCTTGCTCGTGGTCGTGTCGCTCGGGCGGCTCGCCTCTCAGACGGCGCCGGCGTATGCGACCGGCGCGGCCACCGTGAGTCTGCTGCTGCTGGCAACGAGTCATCTGCTGCTCGTCAGGGAAATCTCGCGGCGCGAGCACACCGAGCGCGCGCTGCACGACGCCAATCGCGAGCTCGAGTCGTTCAGCTATTCGGTGTCGCACGACCTGCGCGCACCGCTGCGCAGCATCGACGGTTTCAGCCAGGCGCTCGTCGAAGATGTGGGCGAGCAGTTGCCGCCCGATGCGCGGAGCCATCTCGATCGGATCCGTCACGCGACCCGCCGGATGGGAACGCTCATCGACGATCTGATGGCGCTGTCGAAAGTCGCGCGCGCCGAGATGACGCGCGAGCGGGTGGACCTGAGCGAGGTGGCGGAGCAGGTGGTGGCCGAGCTGCGGCGCCAGCAGCCCGCCCGCCAAATCGCGGTGACGATCGCGCCTGGACTGCAGGCGACCGCGGACGCGCCGCTCGTCCGGCTGGCGTTGCAGAATCTGATCGAGAATGCGTGGAAGTTCACCAGTCGCCGCGACGGCTCAGCCATCGAGATCGGTCAGACGCGCGCCGGCGCCGGCGCGCCGGCGTTTTTCGTCCGCGACAACGGCGCCGGCTTCGATCCGGACTACGCGCACAAGCTGTTCGGCCCGTTTCAGCGCCTGCACGCCGTGTCGGAATTTCCAGGCACCGGCATCGGTCTGGCGACCGTGCAGCGCATCGTCCACCGCCACGGCGGTCGCGTATGGGCGGAAGGGCAGATCAACTCGGGCGCATGCTTCTATTTCACGCTCGGCTAACGACCAACGACCATGCATGAGATCTTGCTTGTCGAAGACAACCCCGATGACGTCGAGCTGACGATGCGCGCGTTTCGCAAGAGCAACATCGTCAACGAGATCGTGGTGGCGCGCGACGGCGTCGAAGCGCTCGACTATCTGTTCAGCATGGGCACGCGCGCGGGCCGCCCGCCGACGCTGCCGCAGGTCGTGCTGCTCGATCTGAAGATGCCGCGGGTTGACGGTCTGCACGTGCTCGAGCGCATACGTGCGCATCCGCGGACCAAACTGCTCCCCGTCGTCATCCTCACGTCGTCGATCGAGGAGCAGGATCTGCTGAACACGTACAGCCGCGGGGCGAACAGCTACATTCGCAAGCCGGTTGATTTTCAGGAGTTCGTCGAGGCCGTCCGTCAGCTCGGACTGTACTGGCTGCTGCTGAACCAACCCCCGCCTGCCCCCGCGCCAGCTTAGAAGTCTGAAGTCTGAAGTCTGAAGTCTGAAGTGCGAACGACAAGGCATTAAACGATTTCATACGTCAGACTTCGTACTTCAGACTTCGTACTTCCGACACTTA
>MNEX01000064.1 GCA_001917905.1 Acidobacteria bacterium 13_1_40CM_65_14 | reverse complement strand
GGTCCTGGACGAAGAAGTCGTAGAAGAACGGCAGCCCGTACAAGGCGCAGCCGACGATGGAGAAGAGCGCGAGAAACGCGGCGACGAGCGCGCGTGCCTGATAATTCTGGTGGCCGTCGGCCGTCGACAGGGGACGCGTCATGCCGGATCAGTCGTGGCGATCTTTATTTCGGTTTTCTATGATATATCAGCGCGACGCATGCCCATGCCGATCGCCGCTGCGATGTCCGCGCACGCCTACGACATCAACCGGAGCTACGACTGGAACTATGCGCACGCGCCCGTGCGTCTGCCCGACGTGCGCATGCCGGCGTGTGCCGGCGACTGGAGTTTCTGCGGGATTCCGGTCGCCTCGCCGCTTGGCATCCCCGCGGGTCCTCTGCTGAACAGCCGCTGGATCCTGTATTACGCCGCGCTCGGTTTCGACGTGCTCACCTACAAGACGGTCCGATCGTCCGCACGCGCATCCTATTCGCCGCCCAACCTCGTCCCCGTACGGCACGCGTCGATCGCCGGCGAGGGATCGACGGTTGTGATGGCCGACAGCGTGGCGGAGGAATCGTGGGCGATCTCGTTCGGCATGCCGTCAAAGGATCCCGACGTGTGGCAGGAGGACGTGGAAGCAGCACGTCGGGAGCTGCCCGAAGGCAAGGTGCTGGTCGTCTCGGTTGTGGCATCGCCCCAGGATCAGTGGACGCTTGGTCGCATCGCTGCCGACTTCGCACGGTGCGCGCGGCTCGCGCGCGACGCGGGCGCGCATGCGATTGAAGCGAACCTCTCGTGTCCGAACGTGGCGACGCAGGAGGGAAATCTGTATGCCTCACCCGAGGCGTCACGCGAGATTGCCGCAGCGGTCCGGGACGCCGCGCCGGCGCTTCCAATCGTCCTGAAAGTCGGGCTGTTCAACGACGCCGACCACGCCGAAGCGGTCGTCCGCGCCGTCACCGGCTACGCCGACGCGATCAGCACGACCAATACCATCACGGCGGTCGTCCGACGGCCCGACGGGACGGCGATCTTCGACGGACAGCGCCGCGGAATCGGCGGGCGTGTGATTGGCGCCCGCTGTCTCGCGGAGCTCGTCATGTTGCGCGATGTGATCGATCGCGCGGGCTCCAACGTGCGACTGGTCACCGTCGGCGGCGTGAGCTCCGCGGCCGATGTCCGGGAGCGTCTGGCGATGGGCGCGGATCACGTGCAGCTTGCGACGGCGGCCATGTTGAACCCGATGGTGGGAATCGCGATCCGCAAGGCGCTCTCGAGGAGCGCCGCGGAACACGCCGGTCACGCGACCACGCGAAGCTGAAAAGATGTCGTCGGCCACATTGACGCGGCGCCGGACAGCGTTGGTCGGCGCCTGCGCGCTCGTTGCAATGGCGCTCATCACGGTCCAACGGCCGGGTGTGCGCGCGCAGGACTCGCGATTGCGGGAACAGGCGTATCGCCTGAATAACATCGGCGTCGCGCGGCTCGAGCAGTATGAGTACCGGAGCGCGGTCGAGACGTTTCGCCGCGCGCTCGACAGCCCTTCCGGCCCGGCGTTCGCGCGCATCAACCTTGCGATAGCGCTCTACTACGACAATCAACTCGAGGAAGCCGAGCGTCAGGCGCGCGCCGCGGCTGACGCGCAGCCGGCGGCGCCGCAGCCGGCATATCTCCTCGGCCTCATCGCACGAGCAGCCGGACGATCGGGCGACGCCGCCGAGCGGTTTCGGCGCGTGCTCGCAATCGATCCGAATGATGTCGGCGCGAAGATTCAGCTCGGTCAGGTTCTGGTTTCCGACCGCCGGTTCACCGAAGCGATCGCGCTCCTCGACGAGGCGGCGAAGGCGGAACCGTTCAACGCCACCGCAGCGTATGGGCTCGCGATCGCCCTGACGCGCGCGGAACGCGCCGCCGAAGGGCGCGCCGCCATGGCGCGATTCCAGCAGTTACGCGACAATCCCGCGGCGATCACGTATGCATCTGCGTACCTCGCGCAGGGCCGATACGCCGAAGCGATTGTCTCGACCGGCCTCGAGCCGGAGCTCGCCGACAGGTCCTTGCCGGACGTCGGCTTCGTGGATGCGACCGACACGGTGCTCGGCAGGGCAGACGCAGCGTCGAACCAAGCACTGACCACGACGCTGGAAGCCGTCGTGCCCACGGTGACGCGCGGCGTGACGCTCGCCGACATCGATGCCGACGGCGACCTCGACCTGCTGTTTGTCGCTGATCATTCGATCGAGGTGCGCCGGAACGAACGCGGTCGATTTTCTGCGCCGGTCGCAGTCGCGACGGAAGGCACGGTACCGATCGGGATCGTCGCCGGCGATTACGACAACGACGGAAGACCGGACCTCTTCGTGCCGGGCGTTCCGGCCGGCCGGCTGTACCACCAGGAACGCGATGGCAGCTTCCGCGACGTCACGCAGCAGGCGGGGCTCGCCGTCGCAAGCGGTCCCGCTCGAACCGCGGCGTTCGTCGACATCGATCACGATGGCGATCTCGACCTCGTCTCCGGTGGACTTGCCGGCGGCGTTCATCTTTTCCGCAACAACGGGAACGGCCGCTTCAGCGACGCGTCGACCGAGTCGCGAATCGGCGGCGCCGGCGTGCGCGCCACCGGTCTTGTCCCCACCGATTTCGACAACGACCGCGACATCGATCTGCTCGCCGTCGCGTACGAACACGCGCCGGTTCTCTTCAGTAACCTGCGCGATGGGACGTTTCGCGATGTCGCGGCAGACGTCGGGATGCCTCCGGCGGCGCGGTACACCGCGGTCGCCGCCGGCGACGTCAACAAAGACGGCGCGACTGATTTCTTCCTGGGTCGCACCGGCGCCGCCGGGCTGTTCGTGATGAGCAATCGCTCGGCGCGCTTCACCACGGTCGCGGCGCCGGACGGCACCGCCGACGCCACTGCCGCACAGTTCGTGGACTACGACAACGACGGCCTGCTCGACTTGCTGGTGCTCACGCACGCGGGGCCGCGGCTGTTTCGCAACGTCGGAGACTCATGGGTCGACGTCAGCGCTCGCGCGCTGAGGGACGCACCGTCGTCTGGCGATCCACCGGTGGCATTCGCCGTCGGTGATCTCGACGGAGACGGCGACGCCGACGCCATCGTGCGGCTGGCATCGGGACGCATGCGCGCCTGGCGCAACGACGGCGGAAGCCGCCATTCGTCGCTCCGCGTCACCCTCGTCTCGCGTGTGAGCAACCGAAGCGGCCTCGGCGCAAAGGTGGAGCTTGCCGCGGGCAGCCTGCGGCAGAAAATCGAGACCTCCTCGACAACGCCCGCGATCGCGCCTGCCGACGTCGTCTTCGGACTCGGTTCCAG
Source organism: Acidobacteria bacterium 13_1_40CM_65_14 (assembly GCA_001917905.1). Taxonomy (GTDB): domain Bacteria; phylum Acidobacteriota; class Vicinamibacteria; order Vicinamibacterales; family CAVVIG01; genus QHWF01. The sequence continues at coordinate 8,551 of MNEX01000064.1, read as the reverse complement.
AGAGCGCGCCGACGTCGTCCGTGTCTTGTGGCCAGCCGGCATCCTGCAAGCCGAAGTCGATCTGCCGGCCTCCGCATCTGGCGCCGCAGCGGCCAAGTCGCTCTCGATTACGGAGCTGAATCGGAAGCCGTCATCGTGCCCGTTTCTGTTCACCTGGAATGGATCGCGATTCGAGTTCGTCACCGATTTCATGGGCGGCGGCGAAATGGGCTCATGGATCGGCCCGGGCGAGCGGAGCGTTCCCGATCCCGAAGAGTACGTGCGGATTCCGCGCGGCCTGCTGATTCCGCGCGAGGGTCGGCTCGAGGCGCGGGTCACCAACGAGCTCGAAGAGGCGCTCTTCGTCGATCGGCTGCAGCTCATCGCCGTCGCCCATCCGTCCGGCGTCGACGTGTATCCGAGTACGGGCCTGCGGTCGGCCGCCGAGCGGCGGCCGTTCGAGGTGTACACCGTGCGGGCGCCGCGTCCACCGGTGCGTGCGACTGACGATCGCGGACGCGACGTGCTCGATCGCGTCAGCGCACTCGATCGGCAGCCGGTCGACACCTTTGAGCTGGAACCGATCCAAGGCTACGCGCACGAGCATGCGCTCACGCTCGATCTCGGCACGGCGCCGCCTGGCGCCCGTGTGCTGCTTCTGTTGACCGGCTGGACCGATTACGCGTTTTCAAGTGACAACGTCGCAGCGCATCAGGCGGGCCTCGTCTTCGCGCCGCCGGCGCTGCAGATGCGCGACGAGGCGGGGCAGTGGCAAACCGTCGTTCCTGAAATCGGTCTGCCCACCGGACGGCCTCAAACGATCGTGCTCGATCTCAGCGAGCAGATTCGTCGCCGGCCAGCGCGATCGCCGTCATCGTCGATCGAAGTCCGCATCGTCACGACGGCGCGGGTCTACTGGGATCAGATTCTGGTCGATACGTCCCAGCCTGCGCCGTTCGGGACGAAGGAGCTCGGTCCGACTGACGCGATGCTACGGTCGCGCGGGTTTTCGGCGGAAGTGGCGGCGGACGGCGCAGCGCTGCCCACGTACGACTATGCCCGTGTCTCTACGATGGCTCCGTGGAAGACCATGCCCGGGCGATACACGAGACTCGGCGATGTCCGTACGCTTCTGAAGAGATCCGACGATCAGTTCGTCATCTCGGCGCCGGGCGACGAGATCGCGCTCGCATTCGACGCGTCTGCGCTTCCTCCGTTGCAGGCCGGATGGGAACGGACATTTCTCCTGCACGCCGACGGCTTCAGCAAAGAGATGAACCTGCACTCGGCCAGCCCCGATCGGCTCGAGCCGCTGCCGTTTCACGGGATGTCCGGCTATCCCTACGCGCCGCCGGAACACTACCCGTCGACACGCGCGCACGACCGGTACCGATCCGTATTCAACACGCGCGTGGTGGGCGGTCCGTTGCCGACGCTCGAGCAGGCACTGCTGCGATAGCTCGCCGCGATCGGACGCGGTGCTACACTACGCCGCCTGATGATCACGCGGCCGTCGAGCGACATCCGTTTCCGGCGTCGCGCTGCGTTCTGTCTTGCGCTCATCGTGACGGGCGCGCTCGGAAGCGCCGCCGGCCAGGCGCCGTTCCCGTCGGCGGCGCGGATCGCATCGGTTCGCACCTACATCAAGCAGACATGGCACACGTTGACGCGGTCGGCGCGCGATCTCCCGAAAGCGGCCCCGGATCCGAAGATCCGGCGAGCGCCGGACGAGCCATCGCCGGTGTACCTCGCGCCCGACGAAAGCCGGACTGAAGCCGAGCAGAGACTTCGTGCGGTGCTTTCGGCCGAAGACCTCCGCCGCATCGACCTGCGCACGCTGCCGGAGCGGCCGGATCAAATCCGCGAACACGGCCTCCTCTATCTGCCGTATCCATACGTGGTGCCGGGCGGCCGTTTCAACGAAATGTACGGGTGGGACAGCTACTTCATTCAGCTCGGGCTGCTTCGCGACGGCGAGCTCGAGCTCGCGCGGAGCGTGACGGACAACTTTCTCTACGAGATCGCGCACTACGGGATGATCCTCAACGCGAACCGCACGTATTTCCTCACGCGCTCACAGCCGCCGTTCCTCACCGAGATGATCCTCGGCGTGTACGAGAAAACGCACGACCGTGCGTGGCTGCGATCCACACTGCCGGCAATCGACCGCTATTACGCATTCTGGACGACGCCGCCGCATCTCGTCGAGTCGATCGGTCTTTCGCGCTACTTCGATCTCGGCATCGGTCCGGCGCCGGAGGTCGTGTCTGACGAGCGCGATGCCGAGGGCCGGACCCACTACGATCGAGTCCGCGAGTATTACCGCACCCACCAGGTCGACGACTACGACATGACGCAGTTTTACGACCGCGCGGCCGACAGGCTGACGGACCGCTTCTACAAGGGTGACCGATCGATGCGCGAGTCGGGCTTCGATCCGTCGAATCGCTTCGGGCCGTTCAGCGCGGCGATCGTCGACTACGCGCCGGTGTGCCTCAACGTGTTGCTGTACCGCATGGAGCAGGAGGCGGGCCGCATCCACACGCTGCTCGGCGAGGCTTCGGCTGCGGCCCAGTGGCAGGCGCGCGCACGCCGGCGACAGCAGCTCGTCGATCGCTACCTGTGGGATCCTCAGGCGGGACTGTACTTCGACTACAACGTCGAGACGGGGACGCGACGCGTCTACCCGTTTGCGACCACGTTCTACCCGCTCTGGGCGGGCATGTCATCCCCGCAGCAGGCACGCCGCGTCGTTGGCAACCTGCCGCGGTTCGAAGCGCCGGGAGGAATCCTGACGAGCACGCAGACGACCGGGAGCCAGTGGGATGCGCCGTTTGGCTGGGCGCCGCTGCAACTGATCGCGGTCGACGGGCTGCGGCGCTACGGCTATCACGCGCCAGCCGATCGAATCGCCCGCAAGTTCGTGTCGCTCGTGGTGCAGGACTTCGATGCGCGCGGCGCCATCGTCGAGAAGTACGACGTGCAGCGCCGCTCGTCCGACCTCGCCGCCGGCCTCAAGTTCGGCTACACGACGAACGAAGTCGGCTTCGGGTGGACGAATGCGGCGATCCTCGAGCTGCTGGCGGGACTGCAGCGGCGGCGCCCAGTGGCAAATGTCGCAAATGTCGCAAGCGTCGCAAGCGGCGCGGAGAGCAAGACTCTCATGAGCCCTGCCTCCCGCTGACGCATGATCGACGAGGTAGCGCCGCCCTTCAGGGCTGCATCAGAAGACGTACTTGATCGCGAACTGGAAGTTGCGCATCGGATCCTGACCGAAGTTTGCGGTCGACGTGATCCGGCCGGCGTTCGGATTGGGGTTGCCCGGCGCGAACTGGAAGTTGCGCATCGGATCCTGACCGAAGTTCGCGTTCGACGTGATCCGGCCGGCGTTCGGATTGGGGTTGCCCGGAACTCCGATCTCCGAGTCCGGATTGCCGAGATTCGTGTTGTTGAAGAGATTCACCGCTTCCACGCGGAGCTCCACACTCCGGCTTTGCCAACCGAACCGCTTGATCAGCGAGAAGTCCGTTCTCCAGTAGCCCGGCCCTCGCAGCGCGTTTCGCGGCAGGTTGCCGAAGGTGCCTGCCGCTGGACGTGAGAAGGCGCTGTTGGCCGCACCTATCGGCGCGGCGTTGAACCATTGATCTTGCGTCTTCGGCCCATCTGGATTGCCGACAAGGTTCGGTCGGTTCGGGCCCGTGTCACGGTCTGCGCCACCGTCACGGTACGTGACGTTGAACGGCAACCCACTTTGAATGATGGTCGCCTGACCCAGTTGCCAGCCGCCGAGCCAGGGGTTGCCCCTCATGAACGGCAGCTCGTAGGTCGTCGCGATGCTGAAGTTGTGCTTGCGGTCCCAGTCGGCCGGACCGTACTCGAGGTCCGGGTTCGTGAAGAACTGGTCGCCTCCGTGCTGGCGTTCCCGCTGCAGCGTGTACTGCGTGAAGATCGAATACCCGCTCGAGAACCGCTTCGTCAGTTTCGTCTGCAGCGAGTCGTACCGGTTCGTCCCGCAATTACAGTAGACGGCGAGATCCTGCGTCCAGCCGTACTGGTTGAAGAACGGCCGGCGGTTGTCGCGCGGCACATTCGGGTACCCGGCGAGCGATGCCTGGTTCGGGTTCGCGTCGGGACCGTCGCCGACGAAGACGCGCCGCCCGTAATTTCCAACATATCCGGCTTCGACGGAGATCGTCGGTGTCAGCTCGCGCTGCACGGTGACGTTGTACGCGTCGACCGCGGGTGGACGCTGCTCGCTGGGCAGCACGCGCGCGAAGATGCCGTTCGGCAGCCTGAGCGTGCCGTCGGCGCCCACCGCCGGGAAGGTCGCGGCCGGCGGACCCTGAGCCAGATTGAACACCGACTCGAAGTTCGATGGGGCATTCAAGCTTTGCGCAGCGAGCACCGGCAGGTTCTGCGTGACCGTGTGGCCGAACAGCGATCCGAACACACCGATGTCGTAGCTCCGGCCATATCCGGCGCGCAGCACGGTTTTTTCGTTCAGCTGGTACGCGGCGCCGACGCGCGGCGCCCAGTTCGGGCGATTCTTGATGCCGCCGTTCAGCGGAATGCCTCCGACGCCCGCGACGAGGATGTTGGGCGAGGGGATCGCAATCTGTCCGTCGCTGACATCCGCGAGAATGAACCCGCCCTTCCCGACATCGCTAACGGTTTGCGGGTTGATGAAATCGAGCCGCAGGCCGTAGTTCAGCGTCAGCTTGCTGTTGGCATGCCACGTGTCCTGCGCGTAATAGAAATGGCGCCATTGGCGTTCGCCGGCGTCGGTGAACGGACTGATGTAGCGGTCGAATCGGCCGACCTCGCCGAGCAGGAACGTGGCAAGTCCCAAGCCGCCACCCGATGGACCTTGGGTCTGTTCCGCGAAGAAGTGCAGCTCGCCGGATCGGTGACGATCGCTCGGGACGCGCAGATTCCAGGCGCGCCGCACGTCGACGCCGAACTTCACCGTGTGGTCGCCAACCAGTCGGGTGACGTTGGCGACAAACTGCGCCTGCTTCTCGTCCTGGTTGAGCGGGCAGTTGCAGCGGTTGACGCCGAGCCCCGACCCGAAGTTGAGCCCGCGGTTTCCTTCGACGAAGCCGCCGAAGAGTCCGGATGTGAAGCCGTTGTCGAGGTTCAGCCCGGGGATGCCGGCGTCCTTTGCGGGTGTCGTTCCGAAGTCGAACGGCAGCACGTCGACTTTGTACTTGAACCAACCGAAGCGGAAATCGAACGTCGTCTTCGAGCCGATGACGCGGTCGAATCCCGTGGCCAGGCTCTGATTGCGCACTTTTGACGTGCCGCCGAGCGAGACGATCTCCTGCCCGCCCCCTTGTCCGAATGCGGTCGGGCCATCGCGTGTGAAGTCGGCCCAGCTGTAGCGGGCGAACATGTTGAGCTGATCGCTGACGCGGCCGTCGCTGCGGACGTCGAAGGTGTCGTTGTCGAACACTTCGCTGCCTGAGGCCGCGTAATTGTCGCGCGTGCCGTTTTCGGTGCCCGGCCGGTTCGGCGGCGGGATCAACTTCAACACGGCGAGCGCCTGCGGCGACAGCCGGCCCGCCGGAATGACGTTGTTGGCGAACTGCTGCCGCTGTGCGGGATTCCCGCTCCGCGGATCGAAAATGTTCACGGCGTACGCGCTCAGATCGCCCCTGCGTGCCGCTTCGGTTGGTACCGTCAGCAGCCGTGAGCCGCCGACGTTGCTGCGCGTCCCCTGGTAGTCGCCGAATATGAAGATGCGGTCCTTCTGGATCGGACCGCCAAGCGAGCCGCCGAACTGATTGCGATTGGTTTTCGGAATCAACCGGCCGGTGAGCGGGTCCGGCTGCGTCTGCGAGAACGGGTTGGCCGACTGCGTCCGGTCGTCCTGGTGGAACTCGAACAGACTGCCGTGGAGGGCATTGGTACCTGACTTCGTCTGGACCGATACGACGCCGGCGGTCGCCTGCCCGAATTCCGCGTCATAGTTCTGCGAGGTGATCTTCGTCTCGCCGATCGCCTCGAAGTTCGGATTGATGACGATGATGCCCAGAATCGGATCGCGGTTCTCGGTGCCGTCGAGCTGATAGCCCGTCCCGCTGAAATGCTGTCCGTTCACCATCGTCTGCGTCGAGCCCTGCGGGTTTTCGCTGGCGGCGTGCTGCCATTGAAGTTGCTGCGTGCCGGGCGTCAGCAGGATGAATTTCGTGAAGTTGCGATCGAGCACCGGCAGATCTGAGATCTGGTGCGCGTCGAATGTCGTGGCGACGTCGGCGCGATCGGTCTTCAGAATCGGCGAGAACCCGGACACAGTGACGGTCTCGCTGACCTCGCCGATCGACATCTTGATGTCGAGGCGCGTCTGCGTGTCGACGTCGACCTTGATGTCCGAGAACGTCGCGCTCTTGAAGCCCGCCAGTTCGGCCTTCACCTCGTAGGTGCCGGGCAGCAGCCGCTCCTTCACGTAGCGTCCCGACTCGTTGGTGACGACGGTGTCGGATGTCTTGCGATCGACGCTCGTCACTGTGACGGTCGCGCCAGGAATGACGCCGCCGGTCGAGTCGGTGATCACGCCACCGACGCTACCGTACACAGCCTGTGCGCGCGCATGTGATGAGTTCCACGCGAGCGTCAGCGCCGTCAGCAGGAAAATTGTTCGAAGTCGAACGGGAAGGCGAGCGGACGTGCACGGAACCGATGCAAGTGTCATGCGGTGCTCCTCGACCCTGAAAAATCCAGGAACCCGACGTGCGACGGATACTAATGACGCGATCGGTGCCCGGTCAAGCATCAACAGACCCTTTGCACAACAAAAGTTCATCAACGATTAGGAACGATCCGCTGCGCCGTTCGCCGTTTGCCGTTTGCTTGACGCGGTCACCATCGCGAGCCTACGCTGCGGGCGCCAATGGCCGCAGCGGCGCGACGCTCGAACACGATCATGCGAGCCGTGAAGCTTGCGTCTGGGACATTGTGTCTTACGTTGGCAGTCCGAGTACTTCACCAGCAAGTCGTCGGAAGCTCGCCATGGCCCGCCGCGGATTCGACGGTGCCGCGGTTTCCGCTCCGCTCCGGCGGAGCCCAGTTGGATCGCGCGACACACGCCGGGGCCTTCTTCGATGTGGTCGGCCGCCGCTCGGCAATTTTCGGCTACGAGAACCGATCGTTTGAGGCCTGGGTGTATCCGCTGAAGATCCTCGACGATTTCTCCCTGTCGTTCCGGCTCGAAGGATACCCGCTCGAGATCAACGGCGGCGACATCATGGCGTCGATCCGCGTGCGTCCCGAGTCGACCACGATCACATACGCGCACGCCGCCTTCACGGTCCGCCAAATCATGTTCGCGCCGCTCGACGAGCCGGGCGTCGTCGTCCTTCTGGACGTGGACAGCGTTCTGCCGCTCACCATCACGGCGTCATTCCGGCCCAGGCTCCGGTTGATGTGGCCGGCCACGTCCATGACGAGCTCGCTCGGCTGGGACGCGGACGCACACGTGTACACGCTCTCGGAAGAAACCGGCCGGTATGCCGGCCTGATCGGCTGTCCGTCTGCGCGCGACGTATCGCTGATGCCCTATCAGGAAGAGCCACGCGACGTGCCGAACCGATTCATCATCGACCTGACGGCGGACACGCTGAAGGACCGGCGCATTCCGATCGTCATCGCCGGCAGCGTCGAGGGTCGCGCCGCCGCAAAGGCGGCATACGACCGGGTCCTCGGCTCCGTGCAGATGCTGTACGACCGCACAGCCACACACTACGAGGAGCTCGACCGCGACACGATCGCCGTGGAGACGCCCGACGAGCGCCTGAACACGGCATTCCGCTGGGCGAAGGTGGGGATCGACAAAGGCCTCGCCACCAACCCGCTGCTCGGCACGGGTCTCGTTGCCGGCTTCCGCTCGTCTGGCGAGAGCGAGCGTCCCGGCTACGCGTGGTTCTTCGGTCGCGACGCGCTGTGGACCACGTTCGCGACCAGCGCCGCAGGAGATTTCGCGACGACGCGGAGCGCGCTCGAGTTCCTTCGAACGTATCAGCGGCAGGACGGAAAGATTCCGCACGAGATTTCGCAGTCGGCGTCGATTGTGCCGTGGTTCGATCAATATCCGTACGCATGGGCGAGCGCCGACGCCACGCCGCTCTATGTCATCGCGCACGCGGACTACTGGCGCGCGACCGGCGATCGCGACTTCCTGAAGCGCGAGTGGCCGTCGATCGTGAGCGCGTATCGGTTCTCGGCTGGAACCGACAGCGACGGCAACGGTCTCATCGAGAACACGAAGGTTGGACACGGATGGGTGGAAGGGGGCGCGCTGTACCCGCCGCACGAAGAGATGTACTTGCAGGGACTCTGGATCGCCGCGTCGCGCGGCATCGCGGAGCTCGCCGGCGTGATGAACGACTCGGCGCTCGCCTCTGCCGCGCTCGCCGGCGCCGAACGCACGCGGGCCGCGATGGAGGCCGCCTACTGGCTCGCCGATCGCGGCTTCTACGCATTCGCGACGGCGTTACCACGATCGTCGCCGGCCGTGGCCGAGCCGGGACCGAATCGTTCCACGCGTCAGGCGCAACTCGACCGGCTTCGTGACGCG
>MNEX01000314.1:5242-19763 GCA_001917905.1 Acidobacteria bacterium 13_1_40CM_65_14 | reverse complement strand
GTTCTGATGCCAGTCGGCCATTTCCGTTTCCCAGACGGGCGCGCCGGTGAACCGGTTGAGCGCGATGAGATGCCCGTGATCGGTGACCATGAAGACGCGGTCGTCTGCCACGGCCACGCCTCGGTTGGCGCCGCCGGCCGAGGCACCGATGAGGCCCTTGGTGCGCGGACGCTCGTAGTGCCAAATCTCGCGACCGCTGCCTGCGTCGAGCGCGTAGCACTCGTTGGCGCTGGTGACGTACATGACGCCCTGCACGACGACCGGCGTCACCTGCAGATTCGACGTCTTGGGAAGACTGAAGATCCACTTTGGCGTCATCCGCGACACGTTGGTCTTGTCGATTTGTGTGAGCGTGCTGTACCGGCTGCCATTTGTCTGGCCGTTATATGAGGGCCAATCGGCTTGCGACGTCACTCGGCGATAGCGCTCACCGTCTTTTCGCAGCAGGTGGACACGCCGATCGTTGCCGAGCAATTGCAGATCGGCGTGCGTTTGATTGAGAACCAGCCCTTCGAGCGTGCCGCCGTCAGCGAGCGTGAGCGTCGCTCGTGTTGGCGCGGTGGCGTCACGCGGCCGGAGCGTTCGGAGGAAGCGAATCAGCTCGGTCACCTGGACGTCAGTGAGCTTGGCGAATGCGGGCATGCCGGCAACGGGAAGCCCGTCACGAACGACGCCTGCCAGTTCTTGATCCGTGCGAGCAGGAACGCGGACGGCGATGTTCGGTCCGAGCTCACCGCCGTTTCCATCGGTGCCGTGACAACCTGCGCAAGAGGTCACGAAGGTTTGCCGTCCGGGGTCCGCATTCTGCGCCATCGCCGTCGGGCTCACCAGCAATCCGGCAAGGCACAAGCCAGAAACTCGCATAAGAACTCCGCGCATCATTTCTTCACCGGTGCAATCTGGCGCAGCTCGTCGAAGAAGTTGAAGATGAAGACAACCTTGTCCAGCTTGACGCCGGGTGGCGTTTGGCTGGCGGACGACAGTGCGAACCGCTCGCCGTCCGGGTTCAAGTCGAACATGCGACTGATTCCACGCATCGCATAGCGGCCGTCGGACCAGAGCCGCGGCTTCTCGGCGCGGAACACGTCGCCTTGCACGGCAAAGGGCGCGACCATGATCTGTCCGTTGAGCCCGTAGAAGAGCTCGCGTTTGGTGCGCGACCAGGTTGGAAACACGCCGCCGCCGGTCGAGATCTGCCATTTGCCGCCCGGCCCCGGGAACGATTGCACGTACACCTCAAAGCGTCCGGTCTCGTTCGAATAGTACGCGAGCCATCGGCCGTCCGGCGAGAACATCGGCTGCCCCTCTGCGAAGGGACTGTTCAAGAACACGGTGGCCTTCCCCGGCTTCCAGCCCGACGCGTCGTCTCCTTCCATCGGCAGAATCATCACGTCGCCGTTCGTTTGCGGGGCCTGCTCCTCGAAAGCCAGGAACCTGCCGCTCGGATGCCACGAGGCTGGATACTGGTGGTTCTTGCTCTCCGTGAGACGCTGCGCCTCGCCCGTCCCGTCGGCGCCTTGCCAGTACAGGTTGAAGGTTGATTTGTCCGCGCGATCTGATGCGAACGCGATGTCCTGCGCATCGAGCTTCGGGACGTTGACGAAGACGTCGTAGTCGACCAGCACGCTGTGCTGGTCCTGTCCGGTCGCGTATCGGTACTCGTCGAGCGTGCGGAACTGACGCGCGTCGAGCTCGGCGCGACGGGTCGGGTCGGTGTAGTCCGCGCGCACGCCCGCCTTCGGCGCGTTCCACTGAAACGACACCGCCGCGCCCGGATTCGGACGAAAGCCGTTGTAGTCCGACGAAGTGTAGCTGGTGAACGTGTTGACGCTGAAGATCGCCGGCGCGCTGTTCTCCCCAAGGATCAGGTTGTTTCGCCAGTGCACGTTCGCCGTGCCAGCCGCCGCCGTCTCCGACAGGATCGTGTTGTGATAGAAGAGCACGCCTGCCGATCCGTTGGTCAGCCGCGTCGACCCTCCCGGAAGGTGATACGCGATATCCCCAATCCAGTAGGCCGGCCCGCCGATCACCGGCTGATTGCAGAAAGAAAGAGCCGGGCACTCACGCCCGGCTCCGAAATCGGGACGGTCTGAAGATCGTCCCCTACAGGTTCAAGTCGTCTACCTTCGAATCAGAAAGCGAACCTGAGGCGGAGCATTGCCTGCCGCGGGAACCCGCCGCCGCCATACAGATTCGTCAATACGAGGAACGTCGCCGGGGTCCGCATGTCTCGATTCGCGTTGATCGGATTGTCGAAGTTCGCGCGATTCGTGATGTTGTAAATGTCGAGAAACACCTCGAGCGTCTTCTGAGCCTGGATCCGGCGGTGCCAGCCTGCCCTCACGTCGGCCTGGAAGTACGTGGGCCCTCTCGCACCGTTGCGCCCGCCGTCGAACGCGACGTTCTGCATCGCGTTCAGCGCCGTGCCGCTGTAGGTTCCGGCCGCCACGGGATCGTCGAGCTCGCCGTTTCGATTGACGTCCACGGCGCTGCTGTAAATCGTGAACGGCGCGCTGCTCATGTACCGAATCGTCGTGGACAGGTTCGCCCCGGCTGTCTTGGGAATTTCTGCGCGGGCACCCATCGACAGGATGTGCCGCCGATCGACGCTGCTCGGCCCTCGCCACAGACCGAGGTTCATGTCGGTCAGAGCCTGATACGTATCCTTATCGGCCTGGTTCTCCGCCGTGCCTCTCGACGACGACAGCGAGTACGAGACTCTGCCCGACCAGTTGTTGGCGTAGCGCTTTTCGAGCGAAAGGTTCAGCCCGTCGTACGTCGACTCGCCGGTGTTCTCCATCAGCCAGACCTGCTGTTTGTACGGCTCGCCCAGCACGCCAAAGGCATCCGACCGTGTGATGTTTTGATCGGTGCGGCTCGTGGTCGCACGCAGCGCCGGGTTCAGGTTGCGCGCCAGGAACATGTCCTTGTTCACCATCCGAATGTAGTCGGCATGGACCGCGAGCTCCGCCGCGATCTCCCGGACATAACCGATCGTGAACTGATGCGCGTACGGCTGTTTCCGATTCGGCGAGTCGAAGATCACGACGCCGTCGTTCTTCACCGGCACGCCCGGCGGGTAGGACTGGTTGAGGAGTGCGCGGTTCACGAACGGGCCGTTCGCGAGGAACGGATCGGTTGGCAGTCGTCCCGCGGACGGACTCGGGTCGGCGGCGTTGGTCGGGAAGCTGACGACGGCTGACGAGGTGAACTTGCCGAATTCCAGCGTGTCGTCGACGGCGCCCAGGATCGAGCGGTTGTAGAAGATCCCGTATCCGCCGCGCACCAGCGACTTGCCGGCCTCGTCGAGCGTGTGGGTGAAGTTCAGGCGCGGCCCGAAGTTGTTTTTGTCGACCGGATAGCTGCTGGCGACTGAAAACAACGGGTTGCCGGTCTCGTCGAGCGGGATGATCTCGAGATCGTAGCGAATCCCGAGACCAATGGTCGTCCTCGGGCTGACCCGCCACTTGTCCTGCGCGTACGCCTCGTACGTGTGATTCTTGATGAACTCATTGAACGTCCCGGTCCGCACGGTGAACCGTTCAGGGTACGTTCTCGGGTTGGCCGGATCGAACGGCAGATCCGTGTTGAACCTGAACGTGCCGTTTGAATTGACCTGAGAGACTCGGCGAAGTTCCGTATTGTTGTAGCGGAACCCGAACTTCATGTCGTGGTCGCCCTTTTTGCCGGGGACGAACCACGAGTAGTCGTCCTCGATCTGGTAGTTGGAATCCCATGGGCCCTGCGACTCGGTGCTCGCCTGCGCCAGGAAGCTCAGATAATCGAGCTGCGGCGGGCAGAGCGCCTGGTTGCCTTGCGCCTCTTGTTTGAAGATGAGCCCCTCCTGCCCGCCTTTGGAGCCCTGCGTACGGAAGCACGCGTTGCCGTGCCACCAGTGCTCCCAGGTTCGCGCCACTCGAACCGTGTTGACGCGAGCGTTGCCGAGCACGCTCGTGAGCGTGCCAACCGCCGTCTGATCCAGGTCGGTCTCATCCTGGAATGACTCCAGCGTCTGACGCGTTCCGATGGTGTACCACTGCGGCGCCCACTCGCGCAGCCATCGGACCGCCCAGGTGTTGTTCGCGTTGATCTGGTGATCGAAGCGAATGAGCGTGTTCCAGTCTGTGCGATCCTCGGCAATCGAGAAGTTCAACGAGGGCCGCGTGGGAAATACGCGCGTCCGGTTTGGGTTGTCCACCTGCCGCTCGAGGCTGAAGAAGAAGTGCGCCTTGTTCTTGACGATCGGGCCGCCGATCACGCCGCCCCAGTCCCGTCTCACGGCCGTGGGCTTCTCCAGATTCTGGGTTCTGACGAAATAATCCGCGGCCGTCAGTTTGTTGCTGGCCGCCTCCGCGAACAGCACACCCTTGAACTGGTTCGTCCCCGCTTTGGTGATCGCGTTGACGATGGCGCCGCTCGCGCGGCCGAACTCCGCGTCGTACATGCTCGTGATGACCTGGAACTCCTGGATCGACTCGAGCGGGACGCGCACCTGCGCGCCCGCGCTGGTGCCGAGGGCGTCGTCCGCGTTGTAGCCGCCGTCGACCGCGACGTTGTTGTTCTGGTTGGTCTGACCGGACGCGATGATCGTGTCGTTGCCCATCTGGTTGGACGGATTGAACTGCACGCCGGGCAGCAGCGAGACGGTCGCAAAAAAGTTGCGGTTCATCGCGGGCAGCTCGCTCAGCTCGTCGGTGCCGATGTTGCCCCCCACCTTGGCGCTCGTCGTGTCGACCAACGGCGACTCCGCGGTTACGCGTACCGTTTCTTCGAGCGCGCCGACGATCATCGTGACGTCGATGGTCAGCGTCTTGCCGACCGCCAGGATGAGGCCGCCACGCTCGAAGTTCTTGAAGCTGGCCAGCTTGGCGGAGATGCGGTATCGGCCCGGAATCAGCTGCTGAGCGAAATACGTTCCGTCAGCGCCGCTGACGACTTCACGGAAGACGCCCGTCCCTTCATTGGTGAGAACGACAGCGACCCCGGGCAGGACGCCGCCCTGCTCGTCGGTGACGCGTCCGCCGATTTCCGCCGTGCCTTGCTGAGCGAGGACGGGAAGGGCTGTAGCGAGTAGAAGGAAAAGTACCGAACCGACCAGGGGCTTGCGCATCTGCGGCCTCCTCGCGTAGGACGGATTGCCGACTATGAGAGCGACGCGCTGCGTGTATAAAGGTTTTAAGCGTATGGCGGATTACACAACCATGCGCGCACGGAATCAACCGATTTCTCATAAGGAATTCGCAAAAATCGCGTCGATACGGCCAGATTGGATCGGACTGACGAGGTCGCTAAATGAACGTCCAAAACGGCGTCAGGGCGCGCTTCGCGGCTTCCACCGACGCACGCCCGCGCGTCGACGCGATCCCGCTGGAAGGCCATCGCGCATCCGACACCGGCTGGCTCAGCGTCTCCATCACTGCGTCGATCGACGCGGCCAGCGCGTGCAGATCGTAGCCGCCTTCGGTGACCGCGACGATTCGCCCCTCGCAGCACGCCTCCGCCACGGCCCGCAGCTCCATCGTCATCGCGGCGAACGCCGGCGTCGTCACGCGCATGCCGCCGAGCGGATCACGCTCGTGCGCATCGAAGCCGGCGGAAACGATGAGCAGATCGGGCGCGAACTGTCGGAGCACCGGCAGCGCGACGTCGTGGAAGACAAGCCGATAGTCCTCATCAACCGCGCCGGCCTCGAGCGGCAGATTCACCGTAAATCCCCGGCCGGCGTCACGACCGATCTCGTCTGCCGCGCCGGTGCCCGGATAGTACGGGTACTGGTGCGTCGAGATGTAGAGCACGGTCGGATCGGATTCGAAGATGTGCTGGGTGCCGTTGCCGTGATGGACGTCGTAGTCCACGATCGCGACTTTCGCGGCGCCCCTTACGCGCGCGTGCGCGGCCGCGACCGCGACATTGTTGTACAGACAGAAACCCATCGCGCGATCGCGCTCGGCATGATGTCCGGGCGGCCGCACCAGCGCCATTGCGGCGCGATGTGGCCCCTTCATCACGCGTTCGACCGCGTCGACCGCCGCGCCGGCGGCGAGCAGCGCAATCTCGTACGACTCCGGCGACGTGTAGGTGTCGGGATCGAGTTTCACGGCGCGGCCGGCGGTCTTCTCGATCAGATCCAGATACGGATCGTCGTGCACGCGCGCGAGCTCGTCGCGCGTGGCCTCCGGCGGCGCGACGACTTCCGTATCGCGCTCGCGCCATCGGGTCGCCATGACGTCCATCACCTCCGCGCGTTCGGGACGCTCGGGATGGCCCGGCGGCGTCTGGTGCTCGGCAAACCTCTCGGAGTGAATCACGACGAGCGACATATCGCCGCAGCTTATCCTAGCGGAGCGTCTGAGGTGATTGAGTACGAGTCCAACGGAACTACCCAGACGACGTCGAACGCAAAGACCGCGAAGACCGCAAAGATTAGATTTCAGGCTGCTTCTTTGCGTTCTTTGCGGCCTTGCGTTCATCGTACTCGGCGAGCCGTTATGATTCAGGCGAGACGCGGCGCCAGGTGCTACGCTACGCCCCAACAAGTGATGAAGACGAGGTGGCGGCGGTTGTCGCCGGCGTGGGACGCGCTCGGTCGCGCGAACGCGTTCGGCGCGGTGCTCACCCGCGCAGATGGCGAGCTCGGCTCGTGGCAATGCGACGAATTCTTCGCGACTGGCGTGGCCGACGCCGAACGCTTCGTCGCCGACCTGACGGCACTCGCGCCCACGGTGTCGCGCGCACGGGTGTTGGACTTCGGCTGCGGTGTGGGACGCGTGACCCACGCGTTGGCCGCCTACTTCGGCGAGGCGGTCGGCGTTGACGTGGCCGCGTCGATGATCGAGCGCGCCCGCGCGCTCGATCCCGAGCGCCGCTGCTCATTCGTCCTCAACCACGCGCGCGATTTGACATGTTTCGAGAGCGGTGCGTTCACCGTCGTCTACAGCCGGCTCGTTCTGCAGCACATCAGGCCGGCGCTCGTGAGGCGCTACGTTCCGGAGCTTGTCCGCGTGCTGGCGCCGGGCGGCGTGCTGATGTTTCAGTTGCCGGACGCCATCGGCGTCGATCCCGAACGGGGCGCTCCTTTCCTGCGCCGTTTGAAACGACTCGTGCCCTGGTCGGTGGTCGTCGGGTGGCGCCTCCTCAAGTGTCGACTCAGCGGTCCGACCGAGGTGTCGCAGATGACGATGTTCGGCCTGCCCGCCGCCGACGTGCTTGCGCTGATTGCCGGCGCCGGCGGCCGCGTCCTGGATGTGCGCGCCGATGACAGTCACGGCTGCGACAGGGTCCGCGGCTTCGAGTACTGGGTCACGCGGTAAGAGCCGTGGCGAAACGCACTCTCAGGCCTGCCCGGGCCCGCGCCGCCTTGGCAGCTCTGAAGAGCTTGTGAAGAAATACGACGTTGAACGCAGAACTCGCAGAACACGCAGAAAGACCTTAAGTATTTTTCTCTGCGGGTTCCGCGGTTTCTGCGTTGTACGTGATTTGTTCACACGCTCTGAAGGGCTGCGCGACGAGCGGCGCGAACGATCGGGTGGTAAACTCCGCGACATGACTGCAACCCGAACACGCGTGGCTTTGCTCGCCGTGTGCTCGACGATCCTCGTCGCCGCTGCGTGGCTCGCGCCGAGCGCATCCTCGCAGGCGCCGGAGACCCACGCCGAGCGCGCCGAGCGGTTCCGCACGATGTCGATCAGTGCGGAGACGAAGGGTCTCGCGGAGCCGTTCAAGGGGATCACGACCAACGGCGCCATCGAGCCCGGACTCTTTGCGATCAAGTCCACCGGCGTGTCGACTGAGCCGGTTCGGAAAGCCGCCGACGCGCTGCTCGCCGCGCTGAACAAGGCGCAGCGGGGCAAGACCGTGTTCGGCGTGGACGATGTTGAGTGGCGCAAATGGATGAACCAGGATTACTACGTGCGCCAGGGTGTGAGCTTCCTCGAGATGACCGACGCTCAGCGTGAGATCGCCATCCAGTTGCTGCGCGCGTCGCTCAGCGCGAAAGGGCTGAAGCAGACGCGCGACATCATGCGCCTGAATTACACGCTCGGCGAGATGAACGACAACGATTTCGATCGGTATGGCGAGTGGCGCTATCACATCACTGTGATGGGCAAGCCCTCGACGACCGAGCCGTGGGGCTGGCAGCTCGACGGCCATCACGCGATCATCAATTACTTCGTGCTCGGCGATCAGGTCGTCATGACGCCGATGTTCGCGGGCTCGGAGCCCGTCATCGCCTCGTCTGGAAAATTCAAGGGGACGAGCGTGCTGCAGGACGAGCAGAACCGCGGGCTGGCAATGGTCAACGCGCTCACCGGCGCGCAGCGCGTGAAGGCGATCCTCAGGGTGTCGAAGACCGGCAATGACAACCTCACCGAGGCGTGGAAGGACAACGTCGTTCTCGACTACGCGGGCCTTCGCGTATCCGAGCTCTCAGCGGCGCAGCGGCAGCAGCTTGTCGATCTCATCGCGCTCTATGTCGACAACATGGATGATGGTCATGCCCGCGTCCGGATGGACGAGGTGAAGCGTTACCTCGATCGCACGTCGTTCGCGTGGATCGGCAAGACCGAAGCGGGCGGCGTGTTCTATTACCGGATACACAGTCCGGTGATCCTCATCGAGTTCGATCACCAGGTGCCCGCGAACCTGAAGCAGTACGCGAAGGATCCCAACGCGCCCAATTCCCAGCACATTCACGTCGTCGTGCGCACGCCGAACGGCAACGACTACGGCAAGGACCTCCTGCGCCAGCATTATCTGCAGCATCCACACGCCACGGCGCAGTGAACATTGCGGATTGAGGATTGCGGATTGCGGATTGCGGATTGATTGGCGATTTGCGAATTGATTCGTGTTTGCCGATGAGGTCAGCGGTGCCAGCGCGAGCCGACGCAAATCCACCACAATTCGAACAATCAGACAATCAACAATAAATCCGCAATCCTCAATCCTCAATCCTCAATGAGATGCGCCGACGCGCCGCATGAGGTCCGCTTCGAATGCCGGGAACGTGACGCCGAAGCGCTCGATCGCCTGCTCGATGCTCTGCCCTGCGTCGAGATCCTGAAGCAACAGGCCGATGCCGGAAAGCCCGGCTCGATCGATCAGCGCTCGGGTCGCAAACGCGCTCTCCTCGTACGCCAGCGCCGCCTGCCCGGCGTCGAGCCCGGAGAAACTCGTTCGCAGCACGGCGAGCGGGACGAACAGGTGCGCCGCGGCGAGCTGGCGCTCGGCCCGCAGGCCGTCACGCCCTTCGAAGTGCATCGCGAGCCCCTCGTTCAGCCAGACGGGAACGTTGCGCGGCGCGAGGCTCTTCAACATCGCGTGTGTGAGCTCGTGGGTCAACACCCGATCGAATTCCTGCAGATTCTGCGAGGCCCCGCGGACCGGCATCCGCACTTGACCGTCGAAGCCGCCGTCCGACCACTCGGGCGCGCCGGTGATGTCGCGAAACTGACGCTCGGAATACAGGATGACGTTGATGGGCGCGGACGGGTACGCGCCGAGCGCCTTGCCAATCCGCCAGAAGGCGGCGCCCAGCACGCTCGTCGCGCGGGCGGCGAGCTTCTCCTGCACGGGGCCGTCGAACATGATCGCGAAGCGGTCGTCCTTGAGCGCCTGGGAGCTCTGAGGCAGGGCGGCTTCCGTGCGCCAGGCTTCGAGCCGTTCCCGGATCGCAAGATTCGCCGGCGCATACTTCAACGCGCCTTCGTAGGTTTTGATCGCGAGATCGAGGTCGCCTTCGTGATAGGCAACCTCGCCGAGGATCGCCGCCGCCTGCGTCAGCCGAGGCTCGTACTGCAACGCTTGCTTGAGCAGCGACATGGCGTCGTGCTCTTTGCCCTGCAGGTGGGCGGCGACACCGGCTCCGAAGAGCAGCCGCGGCTCTCGAGGGTTGCGCGCCAGCGCCGCTCGGAAGACCGAGGCGGCCGTGTCGGCATCCCCGTTCTGAATCGCCCGAAATCCCGCTTCCAACGGATCCGGCGTTGACGACTGCGCGCTCGAATGCGCAGCGGCCACGAGCATCAAGACGATGAACAGCGCGACGCGTGTGCGTGACATGGGGCGGTCCAAAGGCAAGCCCCGTGCCTGAAGTCCACCGGCCATTTCAACGAAAATTGGCGTGACGGTGACAGATTGGTGCGAAGCCGATCAATCCCGTGATTCGATCATCGATCGGGTGCGCGTCTCGAGCTCGTGGAGACGCTGTTCGAGCGTCTGCCGCGCCCGTTCGATTTCCGCTTCATCTGCGTCGCTGGCGACGGTGAGCGGTTCGCCGATCGCGATCGCCGCCGTCGCGTACGGCTTCGGAATCTGCGTGCGGTCCCAGCTGTTCGCGGTCCAGTAGCGGTCGGCCTCGATGTGAAACGCCAGGATCGGATTGCCGGTCGCCTTGGCGAGCCACACCGCGCCGGGCTGCGCGACGCGCGCCGGGCCGCGCGGGCCGTCGAGCGTGAACGCCGCCGGCTTCCCCGCCGCCATGTCGCGCTTCAGTCGCAGCAGCGCTCGTTTCGCGCCGCGTGACGTCGACCCGCGTGCCGTCCCGTACCCGAACCGCTCGATGATGCCGGCAATCCACTCGCCGTCGAAGTTCTCGCTGGTGATGACGACGATGTTGCGGCGGCGGAAGTAGTAGGTGGCGGGCAGAATGCGGCCGTGCCAGAACGCCATGATCGGCTGGCGGCCGCTGCTGACGACGGCGTCGTAATGATCGTCGCCTTCCGATCGCCACCGCAGCGTGGAAGTCAGAAGCGCTGCGAGACGGTACCCGACGATCGAGATGACCTTGGCTTGAAGACGCTTCGCCGTCGACGAACGCCAGTCAGGAGCTTCGCTCATGGAAATTGGTAAATGGGTGAATTGGTCAGTTGGTAAATGAAGGGCTCACGCACTCAATTCACCAACTACCACTTACCAATTTCACATGCCATCGTACTGCGGCCCGCCACCCCCTTCGGGTGGCACCCATGTAATCACCTGATATGGGTCCATGATGTCGCAGGTCTTGCAGTGCACGCAGTTCGACGCGTTGATTTGGAGTTTCAGGGCGCTGCCGTCGCTCACCATCTCGTACACGTCGGCCGGACAGAAGCGCTGGCACGGGTTACCGTACTCTTCAGTACAAATCGAGTGGCAGACGTCGGTGTGAACCAGCAAGTGGACCGGCTGATTTTCATCGTGACGTGTCCCCGAATAGTGCACGTTCGTCACCTTGTCGAACGTGAGCCGCCGATCGGGCTTGGCGGCATCCACCATTCGGTCCGGCACCGCTCTTCGTCGTCGCCCCGCGAGCGTCTCCATCCGGTCGTGGCCTGGCTCGCTGTGCATCGGACGCGGCCACCAGCCGCCGGTGACGAGCGCAAGCCCAGCGTAAGCCAGACCGGGCAGCAGACCGTAGCCGAACGCCTGATGAACGTTGCGCATCGGATACAACTCGCGCCGGATTGGCCCCTGATCGATCTTCGTCTCGAATTGCCGGAGCCGCGCCGAGGACGAGTCGCCGGCGCGAACGGCGTCGAAGGCCGTTTCGGCCGCCAGCATCCCGGATCGCATGGCGAGATGAATGCCTTTGAGACGCATCGAGTTCATGAATCCGGCGGCATCGCCGACGATGAGCGCGCCGTCCGCGTAGCAGCGCGGGATCGTGTACCAACCACCCTCGGGCAGCGCCTTGGCGCCGTAACGCACCACCTCCCCGCCGTCGAGCAGGGCTTTGACGAACGGGTGCTGCTTGAAGCGGTTGAACGCCACGTGCGGGTCGAACAGCGGGTCTCGGTAATCGAGCCCGGTGACGAAACCGAGCGAGATCGCGCCATGCTCCATCGCGTAGATGAAGCCGCCGCCGAACTCTTCGAAGCGCAGCGGGTAGCCCATCGTGTGGATCACGGTCCCTGCCTGCAGGCGGGCGGACGGCACTTGCCACAGCTCTTTGATGCCGAGCGCGAACAGTTGCGGATGACGGCCGGCGCCGAGCTGCAGCCGTCGCATCAGCACCTTGGTCAGATTGCCGCGGACGCCGTCGGCGAAGATCGTCACTTTCGCGCGGATGTCGACGCCCGGCTCGAAGGTCGCTTTCGGCTGGCCGTGCTTGTCGATGCCCCGGTCGCCCGTCCGTACGCCGACAACCGTGTCGCCCTCCAGGAGGACATCGACGCCTGGAAAGCCGGTGAACAGATCGATGCCTTCAGCTTCGACGAGACCGGCCAGCCATTTGACGAACTTGTTCAGCGAGATGATGTAGTGGCCATGATTGTGGAGCGGCGGCGGCGTGATCGGAAATTTGAACGTGCGGCTTCGCGTGAGGAAGTACACCCGATCCTCGCGCACCGGCGCGGCGAGCGGCGCGCCTTTCGACTCGAAATCGGGCACGAGCTCGCGCAGACTGGACGGATCGAGCACCGCACCCGACAGCATGTGCGCGCCGCTTTCCCGCGCCTTTTCGAGGACGGAGATCGACAGCGGCGCTCCGCCGGCCGCCTTCTGCAGTTGCGCGAGGCGCAGCGCCGCTGACAGCCCCGCCGGCCCGCCTCCAACGATGAGCACGTCAACGTCGAGGGATTCGCGTTCCATCATTTCTGGAGCGCGGCCACCATTGCCGGCACGATCTCGAACAGATCGCCGACGATCCCGTAGTCGGCGATCTCGAAGATCGGCGCGTCGGGGTCCTTGTTGATTGCGACGATGGTGTTCGCGCCCTTCATGCCAACGAGGTGCTGGATGGCGCCGGAAATGCCGAGTGCGACGTACAGCTTCGGCGCGACCGTCTGTCCCGAGCTGCCGACCTGACGCTCCATCGGCAGCCACCCGGCGTCGCAGATCGGACGCGATGCGGCGATCTCGGCGCCGAGTGCCTCGGCCAGTTTCTTCGCGACCTCGATGTTGGTCTGCTCCTTGATGCCGCGGCCGACCGACACGATGCGCTCGGCCTGCGAGAGATCCACCGCCTGCTTCGCCTGCTGGAACGGCGCCTCGGGCGTCTGGCGGATCGCCGACGCGTCGACGTTCACGTCGAGCGCGCGAACGGCCGCGGGCGACGCGCCCTTCGCGACTTGATCGACGCGGAACGCGCCAATCTGAAACGTGACGAAATGCGGCCCCGGTCCGAGCGGCACGACGTCCGCGGTCAGCTTACCTTGGAACATCGGCCGCACGAACGCGGTCTCGCTGCCCGGCTTGATCGCGGTCACGTCGGTGATGATGGCGCGATCCAGACGCGCGGCGAGCTTCGGCGCGAAGTCTCGTGTCTGATACGTGTGCGGCAACAGCACATACGTGGCCGACAGTTGACCGATCGCGTCCTGAAGGGCGGCTGTGTACCCGTCAGGCGTATACGGCTCGAGCGCCGCGTGCTCGACAGTCACGATCTCCTTCACCTGCGCGGCCGCGAGCTCGTTGGCGACGCTGCCCGCGCCCGCGCCGGGCACCAAAACGGCGATCGGGACGTTGGACGCGCTCGCGAGCTGCTGCGCGCCGACGATGGTTTCCCACGTCGCGCGATTCAATTTGCCATCTCTCTGTTCAGCGACAACCAGGATCACTTACTCGCCCTCTTTTTTCACTGGCGGCGGGGCCCCACCCCCGCCGCGAACTGACGCCGACACCTCGCCTCGGATTTACACGTCCTCGGCTCGGTGTGGCCGCAGGCGCTGCCTACGAGATCACTCTGGCCTCATCACGGAGCCTTCGTACGAGCTCCTTCGCCGCCTCGGCAGGCGACCCGCCGATGATCTGCGTTTTCTTCCCCTTCTCGGGAACGTACAGGCTGACGATCTTCTGCCTGGCTGACGCCGACGAGGGCGCGGACGCCTTGCGGATCTCTTTCTTCTTCGCCGCCATGATTCCCTTGAGCGTCGCGTAGCGAAGCTGATTGATACCGCTCTGAATCGTCAACACGGCGGGCAGCGGCATGGCGACCCACTGAAACCAACCGCCTTCCAGTTCTCGTTTGACGCGGAGACTCCCACCCTCAGCCTGCACTTCCATGATGATCGTCGCGTGCGGCAGGCCGAGCTTCTCGGCAAGGATCACACCAACTTGCGCGAAACCCTGGTCATCGGACTGCAGACCGGTCAGGACGAGATCGAATTTGTCTTCTTTCATAGCGCTTGCCAGTGCTTCACTGGTCACAAAAGCATCAGCACTGGCAAGCGCATCATTTTCTACATGAATCGCGCGATCGGCACCGCGCGCGAGCGCTTCGCGAATCACCTGCGCGACGCGCGCCGGGCCGGCCGAACAGACGACGACCTCGCCGCCGTGCTTTTCCTTCAGCCTGAGCGCCTCTTCGAGCGCGTAGGCGTCCGGTTCGTTCATCTCGAAGGCGGCGTCCTGATCGCGAATCCAGGTTTTGGTGTCGTTCAGGCGAGGGTGCCACTCGCGGGTGGTCACCTGCTTGATGCAGACGGCAATTTTCATTCTTTTACTTTGCGCTGGGGCCCCACCCCCAGCGCCTGCCACCGCTCGCCTTCGGCTCGCGGCGATGATTCGCAACGACTATCCGCTCAGTGACCGGCTCTGTCACCGT
>MNEX01000314.1:0-5057 GCA_001917905.1 Acidobacteria bacterium 13_1_40CM_65_14 | reverse complement strand
GTCATCCTTCGAACCGTTTGAAGAGCAGCGCGGCGTTGGTGCCGCCAAAGCCGAACGAGTTGGACAGCGCGTACTCGATCGCCATCGGACGCGCCTTGTTCGGCACGTAGTCGAGATCGCACGCCTCGTCGGCGCAGTCCAGGTTGATGGTCGGCGGCGCGAGCTGGTGGTGGACCGCGAGCACCGCGATGCCCGCCTCGAGACCGCCGGCGGCACCCAGCAGATGGCCGGTCATCGACTTGGTGGACGACACGGCGATCCGCTTCGCGTGGTCGCCGAAGCAGCGCTTGATCGCGAGGGTCTCGACCTTGTCGCCGTGCGGCGTCGAGGTGCCGTGCGCGTTGACGTAATTCACCTGCGACGGCTCGACGTTCGCGCTCTTCAGCGCGCGGCCCATCACACGCAGCGGACCGTCGCCGTCTTCTGAGGGCGCCGTGATGTGATACGCGTCGGCCGCCATGCCGTAGCCGACGAGCTCGGCGTAGATGCGCGCGCCGCGCGCCTTCGCCATCTCGAGCTCTTCCAGAATGACGACGCCCGCGCCCTCGCCGACGACGAAGCCGTCGCGATCCTTGTCGAAGGGCCGGCTCGCGCGCGCCGGCTCGTCGTTGCGCGTGGAGAGCGCGCGCAGCGCGCCGAAGCCGCCGATGCCCATCGGCGTGATCGCCGCTTCCGATCCGCCGGCAATCATCACGTCCGCGTCGCCGCGGCGGATGATTTCGTAGGCATCGCCAATCGCGTGGGCCGATGCCGAGCACGCGGTGCACGTCGCCGAGTTGGGCCCCTTCGCGCCGAACCGGATCGACACCTGCCCCGCCGCCAGGTTGATGATGGCCGACGGAATGAAGAACGGGGAAATCTTGCGCGGCCCGCCCTCGAGCAGCGCCTTGTGCTCGCGCTCGATGGTGGTGAATCCGCCGATGCCCGACGCGATGAACACGCCGGCGTTGTCCGCCAGCTCCGGCGTGATCGTCAGCTCGGCATCGTCCATCGCGAACTGCGACGCCGCGATCGCGTACTGGATGAAGACGTCGATCTTCTTGACGTCCTTCTTCTCGACGAAGTCCAGCGGATCGAAGCCCCGCACCTCGCCCGCGATACGGGTCGCGAACTGCGACGCGTCGAATTTGCTGATGGTGTCGATCCCGCTGCGGCCGGCGGTCAAGGCCGCCCAGTTGGACTCGGTCCCGATGCCGAGCGACGACACCAGGCCTATGCCGGTGACGACGACCCGCCGTCTATTGGTCATTTCTTTTTACTCGCGGGGCCCCACCCCCGCTCGCCGACACGCTCGCGCTGTGGCGCTCGCGTGTATCCAGGACAGGACGTCACCGGGGGGCCCTACTTCTTGGCTTTCGCGTGCGACTCGATGTACTCCACCGCTTCCTTCACGCGCGTGATCTTTTCGGCGTCCTCGTCGGGGATCTCGATCCCGAACTCCTCTTCGAACGCCATGACGAGCTCCACGGTGTCGAGGGAGTCGGCGCCCAGGTCGTCGACGAACGAGGCATCCGGCGTCACTTCTTCTTCGTCGACGCCGAGCTGCTCCACGATGATGCTCTTCACTTTGTCGGCTACAGCCACTTCGTCCTCCTACATGTACATGCCGCCGTTGACGGCCAGCACGTGCCCTGTAATATACGCTGCCTCGTCTGACGCAAGGAAGCACGCCGCCGCCGCCACGTCGTCGACGCGGCCCAGACGGCCCAGCGGGATTTGCGCCGCCCAGTCGACCTGACCCTTCTCGCCGAGCGCTCGGGTCATGTCGGTCTCGATCATGCCGGGCGCAATCACGTTGACGGTAATCCCGCGCGACGCCACCTCGCGTGCGAGCGCTTTCGCGAAGCCAATCAGGCCCGCTTTGGACGCCGCGTAGTTGGTCTGGCCGGGGTTGCCCATCTGGCCGACGACCGAGCTGATCACGATGATCCGTCCGCCGCGCTGCTTGAGCATCGGGCGCATGGCGGCCTGCGCGAGGACGAAGGTCGCCGTCAGGTTCGTCGCGATGACCGCGTCCCAGTCGTCGCGCTTCATCCGCATCAGCAGTTGATCGCGCGTGATGCCGGCGTTGCTGATGAGGATATCGAGGCGTCCGTGCCGCTCGACGATGCCGCCGGGGACGCGCTCGAGCGTGGCGGCGTCGGTCACGTCCACGCTGAGCGGCTCCGCGCGGTGGCCGCGGCCCGTGATCTCCGCCACGCAGTCCTTCGCGTGGTCCCCGCGCGCGGCCGCGATGACCGTGGCGCCCTGCGCCGCGAGCCGCGCGGCAATCGCCCGGCCGATGCCGCGCGACGCTCCGGTGACGAGTGCGACCTTGCCGGAAAGATCAAGCATCGGCGATCGGCGATCGGCGATTGGCGATAGCTGTTTCCACCGTGGCGAGATCGTCAGGACTGCCGAAGCTGACCGTCGTGGCGTCGCGATGAATCTTCCGCACGAGGCCACTCAACACCGAGCCCGGACCCACCTCAACATACGTGGTGACGCCTTCCGACGCAAGGCGTTCGACGACCGCCTGCCACTGCACTGGTGACGCGACCTGTCGAATCAGCGCGTCGATCGCGTCCTCGGCGCGTTGCTTCACGTGCGCGTCCACGTTGGCGACGATTGGCACGCGCGGGTCGGCCGTGGTCAGCGCGCGCAGCTCCGGCGCGAGCCGCGCTTCGGCGGGCTTCATCAACGCGGTGTGAAAGGGGGCGCTGACGTTCAGCGGGATGACGCGCTTGGCGCCGAGCGCTTTCGCTCGCTCGCCGGCGCGCTTGACCGCGTCGCGCGCGCCGCCGATGACCACCTGGCCGCCGCCGTTCAGATTCGCCGCGCTCACCACCTCGCCCTGCGCCGCGTCGGTGCACGCCAGCGAGATCTGGTCGGGTTCCAGGCCGAGGATGGCGGCCATGGCGCCCTCGCCGACAGGCACGGCCTCCTGCATGTATCGCCCGCGGCGGCGCACAATCCGCAGCGCGTCGGCAAACGCGAACGTGCCGGCGGCGACGTTCGCGGAGTACTCGCCGAGACTATGGCCGGCGACGAACGCGGGTCGCAGGCCGCGCGAGTCGAGCAGACGATACGCCGCGATGCTCACGGCCAGAATCGCCGGCTGCGTGTTCTCGGTCAGCGTCAGTTGATCGTCGGGACCGTCGAAGATGATGCGGCTGAGCGGCTCGCCGAGCGCGGCGTCCGCTTCGTCGAACGTGGCGCGGCAGACAGGATACGCGTCGGCCAGCGCCTTGCCCATGCCGACTTTCTGAGATCCTTGTCCGGGGAAGAGGAACGCGAGCTTCATTTTATGGTCGCGGGGCCCCACCCCCGCTCCCGCTCGCTCGGCGGCCCGGCTGCGCCGGGCTCCCCTCCGGCGCCTCGCTCGGGCCGCAGGCGCCTGCTGATACCGCGGCGGCGGCGATTTCCCGCTGCACGCGTTCGATGAAGCGGTTGTCGGCGAACCGATACGCCATCGCGATCGCGTTGCGCACGGCCTTCGCGCTCGAGCGGCCGTGACCGACGATGGTGACGCCGGCAACGCCGAGCAGCGGCGCGCCGCCGTACTCCGAGTAGTCGACGCGGCGGCGGAAGCGTCGCAGCGCCCGGCGCGTCAAGAGGGACCCGACGCGCATCGTGACCGTGCTCGACAGCTCCTCTTTCAGCAATCCCTCGACGACCTCCACGAGCCCTTCGCTGATCTTCAGCGCCACGTTACCGGTGAAGCCGTCGCACACAATCACGTCTGCGTCGCCACTGTAGACGTGGCGTGCCTCGATGTTGCCGGCGAAGTTCAGCGGCGCCGCCTTCAGCAGCCGATGCGCCTCGCGTGTCAGCTCGTTGCCCTTCGTCTCCTCCTCGCCGATCGACAACAGGCCGACGCGCGGCGTCTCGATGCCGAGCCCGACGCGCGCGTACACCGAGCCCATCACCGCGAACTGCAGCAGGTGCTGCGGCCGGCACTCGACGCTCGCACCGACGTCGAGCAGGATTGCCGGACGCGTGCGTGTCGGGATGGTGGCCGCCAGCGCGGGTCGATCGACGCCGGCCAGCATGCCGAAAGCGCCGTGCGCGGCCATGACCGTCGCGCCCGTGTGTCCCGCGCTGAAGAGCGCCGAGGCTTCCCCGCGCGCCACCACTTCGGCGGCCACCCGGATAGAGGCGCGCGGCTTGCGCCGCAACGCCGACGCCGGCGACTCCTCCATCGTCACGACTTCGTCGGCCTCGATGAGCCGAAGCCGGTTCGAGTCGACGTCGCGATGGCGCTGGAGCTCCGACTCGAGGACGCTCGTCGTGCCGACGAGCACGACACCCAGATCGAAGTGCCGCGCGGCGGCGAGCGCACCGTCGACGATGGGAGCGGCGGCGAAGTCGCCGCCCATCGCGTCAACTGCAACCCAGATCATTCGTAGAGCTGAGGGCTGCCGCCTTCGCGCTCACGCGCGTCGGCGGGCCAAGAAGGCTGAGGGGCTGACAGCTATTCCTCGTCGACCGCGCGAGCCTGCCGACCGCGGTAGTAGCCGCAGTTCGCGCAGACGCGGTGCGGCCGCTTCGGCTCGTGACAGTGCGGGCATTCGCTGAGGCTCACCGGCTTCAGCGCATCGTGCGTGCGGCGCTTGGCCGTGCGCGTTTTCGAATGTCGTCGTTTTGGATTAGGCATAGTTCTGAGTTCTCAGTTCTTAGTTTTTAGTTGAATTTCTTTCAACGCCGCCAAGCGAGGATCTTCCCAACCGGGTTTGCAGTCGCAGGCGCCGCGATTCAAGTTCGTCCCGCACACCACGCACAGACCTTGGCAATCGTCGCTGCAGAGCGGCTTCATCGGCAGCGACAGATAGAACTGCTCGCGCATCAGGTGCCCGAGATCGATCTCGTCGTTGTCGTAGAACGCCGTGGTCAGATCGTCCTCCTCGATCTCGCGCTCGCCTTCACCGGTGTTCAGCGTGTGCGGCTGATACCGGAGATCGAACTCGGCCTCCACCGGCCAGGTGAAGGGTTCGAGGCAGCGGCTGCATGTCAGCTCGAGCGTCGTCTTCACCGCGCCGACGAGACGAAACTGCTGCTTGTCTTTGTCGATGTCGAAC
>MNEX01000291.1 GCA_001917905.1 Acidobacteria bacterium 13_1_40CM_65_14 | reverse complement strand
TCGTGTCCTCGCTGAGTCGGCTCGTGATATCGACCAACGTCGGCGCGAACGGAGGGGGCGCGTTCGGCTGGTCCGATCCATGGCACGCCTGACAGTACTTTTGATAGGCCTGCGTACCGAACGTACCGGGTCGGCCAGTCCGCGTTCTGACATCCTCGAGCTTGAGGATCGCCACCTCGTTGACGTTGACGACGAAGACGAAGCCCTTTTTCGGATCGGCGGCCGTCGTCCCCCAATTCGATCCGCCCTGGTTGCCGGGCATCGAGATCGTGTCAATCAGCGCGGGCGGCGTGAAGATTCCCTCGTTGCGCGCCTTCGACACGCGGTCGCGCATCTTTTGCAGCTCTTCGGGTTCCAGCAGCCACGGGTTGATGTCGTCAGACGTGAACGTCTGCCGCGCAAACGCCGGCGGCTTGGTCGGGAAGGGTTGCGTCGGCCAGGCCTGTTCGCCGGGCACGTCGCTCTTCGGCACCGGTCGCTCTTCGATCGGCCACAGCGGCTCACCCGTCACGCGGTTGAAGACGTACAGGAAGCCGGTCTTGCCGGCGTGCGCCACGGCATCGACGCGACGGCCGTTGTGCTGCACGGTCACGAGCTGCGGCGCCGAGACGTTGTCCAGGTCCCACAGATCATGATGGATCGTCTGGTAATGCCACAGACGCTTGCCGGTGCGCGCGTCGAGCGCAATCAGACAATTGGCGAAGAGATTCGTCCCGTGGCGATCCGCGCCGTAGAAGTCGTACGTCGCCGACCCGGTCGGGACGTAGACGATGCCTCGTTCATCGTCAACCGACATCTCGCCCCAGTTGTTCGCGCCGCCGACGTACTTGTAGGCATCTTTCGGCCACGTGTCGTCGCCGAGCTCGCCAGGCAGCGGCACCGTGTGAAACTGCCATGCGAGCTTGCCCGTGACGACGTCGTAGGCGCGGATGTCGCCGGGTGGCGTCACCCATCCTTCGCCGGACGCCGATCCCATGATCAGCAGGTTCTTCCACACCTTGCCGGGACTTCTCGATTGCACGCGCCGGTCGGTGCCCTCGGCGCGCGCCAGTCCTTGCCGCAGGTCGACGATGCCGTTGTCGCCGAAGCTTCGGATTGACTCGCCGCTCCGCGCGTCGATCGCCTGCATGTAGCCGTTGATCGCAAAGATCAGCCGCTTGTCCTTCCCGTCCTGGCTCTGCCAGTAATTGATGCCGCGGCTCGTGATCCCGGTCAGGCGGTCGTGAATCCAGATCTCCTTGCCGGTTGCGGCGTCGAGCGCGATGAGCGCGCCGGTCCGCCCCAACACGTAGATGATGTCGTCGATCACGATCGGGCTGAAGCCGGTCGTGGCATACGGATAGAACCAGGCAAGTTCGAGCTGGTTGACGTTGGACTTGTTGATCTGATCGAGCTCCACGAAATGCGAGCTGCTGGGACCGCCGCCGAAGTCCCACCACCACTTGCCGCTTCGCGCACTCTGCGCGGCCGGCGCCACGGCCATGCTGACGAGCAGCACGAGTACGGCGGTGAGGAGTGGAAATGTCCTGTTCATGTCCTCTCGCCCTCTCTCGTAGACCCGTAGACCTGACTTAACTAAACGCAACCACGAAGGCACGAAGGCACGATGAGAATGCTTTCTTGTACTAGGCCAGCCAAATAATCCAGACGCGCCGCGCGAAGCGTCGAGGATTATAGCCGCTCAGTGCGCGAGGAGCGTGTCGTCCTGGCGCATCACCATGACAAGTGAACGGGCCGGCCTTCGCGCGCCGATTCATACGCGGCCATCGCCACGACGAGCGATCGCCGCGCCTCCTGAATGGTCGCTGCCGGCTGCCGGTTGTTCTCCAGACAATCGATCAGATGCGCGAGAAGGGGAGGAGATGGAGGGGCAAAGGGTTCCTCGGATTGCCGCTCGAACACCCAATCAGGCGCGCCCGCCGCAAGTACGGCGCGTCCAGGCGCACGAAACCACTGATCGATGATCTCGCCGCGTGTGCCGATGACCTCGAGCCGTACGACGCTGTTCTGCTTCGGCGACGGACCACTCTTCCTGGGAGCGCAATGCCCCAATCCCAGGATGGCCACACGCCCTCTACGCGTCATGACGCCACGACTCCGCGAAACGGCCACTGCGCAATCGACGGGACCATACCAGAAAGCACAGCACGCCGAGTGTGAGGACGCCGACCGAGAATTTCTCGGCGTGCTCTGCGGGCTCTGCGTTCAAAAACGTCGTGTTTTTCACAGGCTCTGTCGGCGACAAACACAGACAAGCGATGGGCACGAATACCCTCTATAATTCCGCGAATGAAGCGGTTCATGACCCTGGTGCTTGGCGCGGCCGTGATGGGCGCCGGGGCCACGGCGCGCACGCAGCAACCGAACGCTCCTCAGCTCCTCGTCGCCGAGCCGGCGATGGCGGTCGGGCATAAAGGCACCACCTCATCGGAATCGCAGACCGCGGTCATCAAGCAGTACTGCGTGGGTTGTCACAACGACCGGACGAAAGCCGGCCAGCTGACGCTCGCCGCATTCGACGTCGCCGATCCGGCGCACAGCGCCGAAGTCGCGGAGAAGATGATCCGCAAGCTGCGCGCCGGCCTGATGCCGCCGCCGGGGAGCCGCCGGCCAGACGAGGCCGCGCTCGCCGGACTGGCCGACACGCTGTCGGCACACGCGGACGCGCGCGCCACAGAGTTCACGCCGGGCCGGCGGACCTTTCAGCGACTGAACCGCGCCGAGTACGCGCGATCGATCCACGATCTGCTCGCGCTCGACGTGAATGCCAGCGACTACCTGCCGCTCGACGCGAAGAGCGCGAACTTCGACAACATCGCCGACGCCCAGCTGCTGTCGCCGACGTTGATGCAGGCGTACCTCACCGCGGCCGCCGAAATCAGCCGGCTCGCCGTCGGCGATCCGTCGGCGACGGCGCGCGAGGCGACCTACCCGGTGTCGCGATGGACGTCGCAGCGCGAGCACGTCGAGGGCGCGCCGTACGGCACACGCGGCGGCGTCTCGGTCGTGCACACGTTCCCGGCCGATGGCGATTACCGGTTCAGGGTGTCCTTCTATCACGAGACCACCGGCGCGCTGTACGGGAATGGACGCGCCGCGCTGCACACCGCGGCCGCGCCCGAGCAAATCGAGATCTCGATCGACGGGGATCGCGTCGCGCTGCTCGATCTCGATCGGTGGATGAGCACGTCGGATCCCGACGGCGTGAACCTGCGAACGGACGCGATTGCCGTCACCGCCGGTCCGCACCGCGTCTCGGCCGCGTTCATCCGCCGCTTCGAGGGGCCCGCACAGGATCTGATTTCACCGCTCGAATGGTCGCTGGCGAGCACCAGCATCGCCGACGCCTACGGCTTCACGACGCTGCCGCACCTGCGTGACATGGCGATGACCGGGCCATTCACCGCGACGGGCGTCTCGCAGACGCCAAGCCGCGAGAAGATCTTCACGTGCCGTCCCGACACTGCCCCGCTTGCCCCGCCGAAGCGCGACACGCGCGAAGGCGAGCCTGCCCCGCCGAAGCGCGACACGCGCGACGGGGGGCCTGCCGCGCCGAAGCGCGACACGCGCGACGGGGGGCCTGCCGCGCCGAAGCGCGACACGCGCGAAGGCGGGCAGCAGATGGTCTGCGCGCGCGAAATCGTGTCGCGCCTCGCGTCGCAGGCCTTCCGGCGCACGGCGGGTGAGCGAGACGTGAACTCGTTGATGGACCTCTATAAAAGAGGTTCGGCCGAAGGCGGCTTCGACGCGGGCATTCGGATGGCGCTCGAAGGCATTCTGGCGAGTCCGCGTTTCGTGTTCCGCTTCGAGGAGCGTCCGGCTGCCGCGCGCGCCGGCGAGGTGTACGCGCTGAGCGATGTGGATCTCGCCTCGCGCCTGTCGTTTTTCCTCTGGGCCTCGGGTCCGGACGAAGAGTTGTCGCGCGTGGCGGAGGCCGGCCGGCTGTCGACGCCGGCGGAGCTCGAAAAACAGGTCCGGCGGATGCTTGCCGATCGCCGCGCCGACGTGCTGGCGTCGCGCTTCGCGGCGCAGTGGCTGCGGCTCCAGGATCTCGACAAGATCAATCCCGACGTGCGCGTCTATCCGGACTTCGACGAGCAGCTCAAGTCGTCGATGCTGCGCGAAACCGAGCTCTTCTTCCGCCACATCGTCGGCGAGGATCGGCCGGTGCTGGATCTGTTCTCCGCGGACTACACCTTCGTCGACGAGCGCCTGGCGAAGCACTACGGGATCGCCAACGTGATCGGGAACGAGTTCCGCAAAGTGCAGTATCCGGATGGCCGGCGGCGAGGTCTGCTGGGACACGGCAGCATCCTGACGCTGACGTCGCACGCCGATCGGACCTCGCCGGTGCTTCGTGGCAAGTGGGTGATGGAAGTGCTGCTCGGCACGCCGCCGCCACCGCCGCCGCCCAACGTGCCCGACCTCGAAGCGACCGCGGAGGCGGAGGACGGACGGCTTCGCACCGTGCGCGAGCGCATGGAACAACACCGCGCGAATCCGGCGTGCGCGTCGTGCCACCGCATGATCGATCCGATTGGGCTCGCGCTCGAGAACTTCGATGTCACCGGCGCGTGGCGCATCAAGGACAACGGCGCGCCCGTGGACGCCGCGAGCGCGCTCTACGACGGCACGCCGCTGGACGGCCCGGCCGACTTGCGACAGGCGCTGCTCAAGCGATCGGGCGTGCTCGTCCAGAACTTCACCGAGAATCTGATGACATTCGCGCTCGGGCGGCGGCTCGGCTACGCCGACATGCCCGCCGTTCGCCGCATCGTGCGTCAGGCAGCAGCGTCCGATCACAAGCTGTCCGCGTTCGTGCTCGCGATTGTGAAGAGTCCGGCGTTTCGGATGAAGAGTGCCGATGCGACGGCGACTGCTGACGTCGCTGTCCTTGCGCCATGCGGCACGACACTCGCCACCACGGTGGACACGGTGGGCACGGAGGCTGGATGCGTTGCTGCAGGTTTGAACCTCCTGTCCCCCGTGTCCTCCGTGGTGGAGAGTTCGAAGCGCTGATCGCGTTCAGTTCAGTTCAGACACATTGGAGGCTTAGCGTGACGTTCATTGCTGGCAAACACATTCCTCGCCGGACGGTGCTGCGCGGACTCGGGGCAACGGTGGCGCTCCCATTTCTCGACGCCATGGTGCCCGCGCGCGGGCTGTGGTCCCCGTGGTCACAGACGGCGAGCGCCGCGTCGCTCGATCGCACGAGGCTCGTCTGCATCGAGATGGTGCACGGCGCCGCCGGCAGCAACGCGTGGGGTGCGAGCCAGCATCTCTGGTCGCCGGCCGACACGGGACGCGCGTTCGATCTGACCCCGAGCGCGCTGAGTCCTCTCGAACCGTTCCGCAAGTATCTGACGATCGTCAGCGACACCGACGTGCAGGGCGCGGAAGCGTTGACGCAGCCGGAGATCGGCGGCGACCATTTCCGGTCGAGCGCGGTGTTCCTGACGCAGACGCATCCGAGGCAGACCGAGAGCTCGGATGTGCGCGCCGGCATCTCCCTCGATCAGCTCTACGCCAAAAAATTTGGTCAGGACACGCCGATTCCGTCGATGCAGCTCTGCATCGAGAACGTCGATCAGGCCGGCGGCTGCGCGTATGGGTACTCGTGCGTGTACACCGACATGATTAGCTGGGCCTCGCCGACCGAGCCGCTGCCGATGATCAGGGATCCGCGCATGGCCTTCGATCAGCTCTTCGGCGCCGGCGGTTCGGCCAAGGAGCGCGCCTCTCGGCGGCGATCGACCACGAGCGTGCTCGACTACATCACCGGGCAGGTGGCGGATTTGAGTCGCCGGCTCGATGCGAGCGACAAGCAGCGGATGGAGCGCTATCTCGAAGACGTGCGCGAGATCGAGCGGCGCATTCAGCAGGTGGAAGTCCGCAACGCGAGCGGTGAGAGTCGAGAGCTGCCCGGCGCGCCGGCCGGCGTGCCCGACTCGTTCGACGAGCACGTCAAGCTGATGTTCGATTTGCAGGCGCTCGCGTTCCAGGCCGACATCACGCGCGTGTTCTCGTTCAAGATGGGCCGCGATGCGTCGAGCCGCGTCTATCCGGACAGCGGCATCTCGAAGGGATTCCATCCGGCGTCGCATCACGGAAACAAACCGAACAACATCACCGAGTTCGGATTGATCAATCGGTATCACGTGAGCCTGCTGCCGTACTTCCTGGAGAAGCTGCAGACGCTTCAGGACGGCGACGGGTCGCTGCTCGACAAGAGCGTCATCATCTACGGCTCGCCGATGGGCGACGCCAACATCCACAATCACAAGCGCTGTCCGCTCGTGGTTCTCGGCGGGGCCAGCGGTCAGCTGCCGGGGAACGTGCACCTCAAAGCGCCGGCGGGCACGCCGATGGCGAACGTGATGCTGACGCTGATGCACAAGATCGGGATGACCGGGCTCGAGCAGTTCGGCGATTCGACCGGCGAATTCTCGTTGACGTAGCGCCTGCGGCCATGCCGAGCGAAGGCCTGTGAAGCCTGAGCGAGGCATCAGCGTTAGTACCCGGCGGGGGTGGGGCCCCGCCGGCATTGAAAAAAAGTTGACGAAATGCTTCAGAAAACTTCGGTCCTGATTGCGAGTCTGACTCTCTGTCTGACGACGCTTGTGTGGCAAGTCGCGCCGCTGGCCCAGGGTGACGGGATGACGCCGCTGCACCAGGCGGCGGAGGTCGGCGATCGCGATCTGACGGCGTCGCTCCTTGCGTCGGGCGCGGATCCCGCGGCCGTGACGCGCATCGGGCGATACACTCCGCTTCACGTCGCCGCGAAGGGTGGTCATGCGGCGGTCGTCCGGTTGCTCGTCGCGGCGAAAGCCGACGTCGGAGCATTGACGACGACGGGTGCGACGCCACTGCATTTTGCGGCTGCGTCGGGCAGCGCCGAGACGGTCACGATTCTCCTCGACAACGGCGCCGACGTGAACGTGCGGGAGCCTCAGTGGGGACAGACGCCGCTGATGTTCGCCGCGGCGTCAGGGCGCACCGAGGTCGTCAAGGTTCTTCTCGCGCGCGGCGGCGATGTGCGGGCGACCGCCAAGGTCGTCGACATCAGCGCGCGCA
This sequence comes from Acidobacteria bacterium 13_1_40CM_65_14, assembly GCA_001917905.1. GTDB lineage: Bacteria > Acidobacteriota > Vicinamibacteria > Vicinamibacterales > CAVVIG01 > QHWF01. The sequence continues at coordinate 14,311 of MNEX01000291.1, read as the reverse complement.
ATCGCGAGGACAGCGCCGAAAGCCGCGAGCGGAACGCGCGCGTCGCTGCAATCCAGAAGCAACTTGCTGCCGCTCGAGCGGCCGCTGCGCCCGCGGGTTCGCCGGGTGCGCGTCCCGCCCGCGGCCGCGGCGGCAACGCCGACTCGGGCGGAGAACCGGAGCCGCTCGGCTACGCCGATCTCGTCGGCTCGCAGGGCGGACTGACCGCGTTGCTGCTGGCGGTGCGCGAAGGTCTCCAAGAGACCGCATTCGCGTTGCTCGATGGCGGCGCGGACATCAACCAGGTGAGCGCGTCCGATCGCACGAGTCCGCTGCTCATGGCGGCGATCAACGGCCATTTCGATCTCGCGGCGCGGCTGCTCGCGCGTGGCGCCGACGTGACGATCGCCAGCGACGCCGGCGCGACGCCGCTCTACGGCGTGCTGAACATGCAGTGGGCGCCGAAGGCGCGCCATCCGCAGCCCGCGAAGTACATGCAGCAGAAGATCGGCTATCTCGAGCTGGCCGACGCGATGCTGAAGGCCGGCGCCGATCCGAACGCGCGGCTCAGAAAGTCACTCTGGTACACGACGTACAACCGCGATCTGCTCGGCGTCGATCGAACGGGCGCGACGGCGTTCTGGCTCGCCGCGTACACGCTCGACGTGCCGGCGATGAAGATGCTGCTCGCGTACGGCGCCGATCCCAACATTCGCACGGCGAAAGTACCGGAGCGCTACGAAGAGGGCGGCCCCGATCCAACTGGTCCCGATCGGTCGGGTGTGCCTCCCATTCCGTGGTACGGACCGGCGGTGGCTCCCATCCACGCCGCCTCTGGCGTGGGCTACGGACTCGGCTTCGCCGGCAACACGCATCGTCACGTCCCGGACGGGTGGCTTCCGGCGGTGAAATTCCTCGTCGAAGAGCTGGGCGCCGACGTCAACGCGCGCGATCACAACGGCTACACGCCGCTGCACCACGCGGCATCGCGAGGCGACAACGAGCTGATTCGGTACCTCGTGTCCAAAGGCGCGGACGTGAAGGCCGTCGCGCGCAGCGGCCAGACGACGGTGGACATGGCGAATGGTCCGGTGCAGCGCGTACAGCCGTTCCCCGAGACGATCGCGCTCCTCGAGAGCCTCGGCGCGAAGAACAATCACCGCTGCGTGAGCTGCTGATCTCAATTGGCGCACTTCATCGATGAGGTGCTTTCCCAGCGTCGTGACGTTCGCTCTGCTCGGCGTGCTGTGCCTCGTGCACCTCTCGGGACAGGCGCGCCCCGTGCAGGTCGGCTTGTGCACGCCGTTGAGAAACATCGAGGCGGCGAAGGCGGCGGGCTTCGACTATCTGGAGCTCGGGACGTCAGAGATCGCGGCGCTCGCTGACGCCGATTTCGAGAAGGCGGCCGCCGACATCAAACAGCTGGGACTTCCGATCCCGGCCACCAACCTGTTTCTACCGGCGGCTCTCAAGGTGACGGGCCCGCAGATCGACCGCGAGCAGCAGATGGCCTACGTCAGGAAGGCATTCGATCGTCTGTCGCGGCTCGGCACACAAATCGTCGTCTTCGGGAGCGGCGGCGCACGGCGGATACCGGATGGATTCTCGAAGGACGAAGGATTCAAGCAGCTCGTCGAGTTTGGCCGCCGCATCGCCCCCGAAGCCCGATCGCGCGGCATCACCGTCGTCATCGAGCCGCTGCGCCGCGAGGAAACCAACATCATCAACTCCGCGGCCGAAGGCCTCGCGCTCGTCGAGGCCATCGACGATCCCAACTTTCAGCTGATGATTGATTTTTATCATCTGGCGAGCGAGCGGGAGGACCCGGCGATTGTGCTTCGCGCCAACCAGCACATTCGCCACCTGCACATGGCCAACCCGCAGGGCCGCGTCTATCCGCTCGAGTGGGAGGAGTACGACTACGCGCCGTTCTTCGCGAACCTTCGGAAGATCGGATACGACAAGCGCATCAGCGTCGAAGCGTCAGCGAAAGATTTCCCAAGCGAGGCGCCTCGAGCCATCGCGCTGCTGCGCCGAGCCTTCCAGCCCTAGTCTGACATCCCGCCGAAAGTTCTTCGAACCGGCACAATAGTCGTACGACGGGTGTCTTTTGTCCGAGTCGTACGACGGGTGTTTTTTGTCAGCGTGATACCGACTGGCGAACGTCCTTCGATCAGGACATTTGCGCAGACGAGAGACCGGTGGCAGACGGCTCGAAGTCGTACTGCTCGATCGCGATCGCGGAACCGGGCCACGCATGATGCTCGGAGGGAGAGACAGACCGCACCACTCGCCCACGACAGCGTACTTCAGCGGCGTCGGCTCCGGGCGCTGGAACCTCAAGCGTGAGACGGAGTTCGACTGAAGCATCGACCTCGAGCGGATCCGCCAGTCGAATCAATGCGCCCGAGCGCGAGACGTTCTCGGTTTCGCCACGGCGCCATTCGCGGTCGCCGATTTTTCTGTAGCGCACCGACAACTGAAGAGGGAACCGTGGAGCCCGCATGTGCTGTTCAAGAGGACAAAGCTGAGATTCGCACCGCGTCGTACTCAGCAAGCCGCATGCCCACGTCGCGCTCAGCTCGTGTGCAGTGGCACAGCACTTAAGTCCCAGAGGTGTCTCGTTGCCTGCAGTTGCACGAAAAAACCATTCACGAATTTTTTTTCTACGAAATGGACGAGGTTCATGTCAGACTCTGCGCCTCCCAAGGGTTCACTCAACGACTCGACAGCGGCCGGCGCTCCGCGCTGACGCGAGCGCGCACGGCTCGATGCTGAGCATCGAGGACACGACGATGACGATGAGCATGACGCCGATCGCGACAACCCCCATCCACGTGCTCTTCGCGGACGATCATCCGCTCTTCCGCGAGGCCTTGCGCCACTTGCTCGAAACGGATCCCGATGTTCGCGTCGTCGGCGAAGCGAGCGACGGTCGAGAGGCGATCCGGATGGTCACCGACCTGCGGCCTGACATCCTGCTGCTCGATCTGGTGATGCCGGTCAAGGGCGGCCTCGAGACGCTTCGCGAGCTCTCGACGCTGTCGACGTCCACCCGCACGTTGCTCCTCGCCGCCGAAGTCGGCGACTCCGACGTGGTCGAGGCGCTGCAGCTCGGCGCTCGCGGCGTCGTCATGAAGCAGACGGCCAGCGATTTGGTGTTCAAGAGCATGCGTGCGGTCATGGCCGGACAGTACTGGGTTGGACGCGAGTGCGTGGGCGAGCTGATCGACAAAATGCGTGAGCGCGCGGCCATGCCGGCCCCCGAGCCGCGCCGTGCGACCTTCGGCCTCACGGCTCGCGAGCTGGAGATCGTCTCGACGGTCGTGGACGGGTACGCGAACGGCGATATTGCACAGAAGTATTCCATCAGCGTGAAGACCGTGAAGCACCACCTGACGAACATCTTCGACAAGCTCGGCGTCGCGAACCGTCTCGAACTGGCGCTCTTCGCGGTGCACCACCGGCTCGAATCCGCCCTGCACCAAAAATAGCCGGCCCTCAGGGCCGACTCATTCCATCCACGAGAGCCCGATCGCCGTCGACGACGCGCGCCGCTGACCGCGGCGCTCGCATCCTCTGATCACCCACACGTCTTTGGTTCGCGCGTCATCCGCGCGTCCACAGCACGACTGCGTGACGACTCGATGGCGGTCGCTGAGACCTTGGTCTGACCGTGAGCGCGACCTTCGACCCATTCTCAAGAGCTGCTTCGCTCACTAGTATCGCGGCCTCGATTCTCAGTTGGTGATGTGGAGTTGATGTTGTGCGCTCCCTCCCTCGCGCCAATCACTACTATCGCGGCCTCGATTCTCAGTTGGTGATGTGGAGTTGATGTTGTGCGCTCGCGCCGTCGCGCCACGCTCGGCATAACTGACTCGGTGGCGGCGCACGTGTGCGGCACCCACGCAACCACGCTGCCGTCTTGAACGCCACTTTGGTGCCTTTTCAATTTTATGATGACCATCAAAACGATCCGTCAAATCACGCGCCTGTCACACGTTCGACTGACCGTGGCGATCGCCGCTGCACTCGCGCTCGCCGTCGTTGAGTCCGGTCGATCCGCCGTCCAGGCGCAGAGCAATCCGATTGTGGTGGAGAACGCGCAGACGGGCGCCTCCGATTGGGAGATCTCTGGCGCGGGCGATCCGACGATTCAGGGATTCGCCACCGACATCAGCGTGAACCAAGGCGGCACGGTCAACTTCAAAATCGCGACCGACTCCACGAACTTCATGGTCACCATTTACCGCATCGGCTACTACGGTGGGTTGGGTGCGCGCAAGATCAAAACCCTGGGGCCCTTCACGGCGCAGCAGAACTGGAACGCGACCGCGAACGCGCCGACAACCTGCTTGAGTGACGCCGCGACCGGCCTCTACGACTGCGGCAACTGGAACGTCAGCGCGTCGTGGGATACCAACGTCTTCGACGGTCTTCGTCCACCGTCGGGTATCTACGTGGCGAACCTCACGCGCCTCGATGTCGGCGGGTCGAGCCACACCTCCGACACCACGTGGCAGGCGTACAACCGGTATGGCGGCGGAAGCTTGTACTGCGGTGGACCGATCAGCAATGCCGGCACCGCGTATGCGAGCTCGTGTGCGACCCGTTCGGCAAAGGTGAGCTACAACCGGCCGTTCGACACGCGCGACCACGATGCCCGCGGCTTCCTGTTCGGCGCCGAATACCCGATGGTGCGGTGGCTCGAGGCGAACGGGTATGACGTCAAGTACTGGGCCGGCGTCGACACCGATCGGCGTGGCGCCGATTTAGTGAACAGCACGCTCAGACCGAAAGCTTTCCTCTCGGTGGGCCACGACGAGTACTGGTCAGGCGATCAGCGTACGAGGATCGAGAACGCGCGCAACGCGGGCGTCAGCCTGGCGTTCTTCAGCGGCAACGAGATGTACTGGAAGACGCGGTACGAGCCCAGCATCGATGGCTTCAGCACCGCCTACCGGACACTGGTCAGCTACAAGGAATCGCTCGCGAGCGCGAAGACCGATCCCGCGGTCGACGGGACGGGACGCCCGATTTGGACCGGCACCTGGCGCGATCCGCGGTTCAGCCCGCCGGCCGACGGCGGGCGCCCGGAGAATGGCGTGACCGGAAACATCTGGACGGTCAACAGCGGTACATCGGCGATTACCGTTCCGGCCGAGATGGCCCACCTGCGCTTCTGGCGGAACACGAGAGTCGCGGCGCTCACCTCCGGCGTCGCGACGTTGTCTCCCGATTCACTAGGCTATGAGTGGGACGAAGACCTGGACAACGGCGCTCGCCCCGCCGGCCTTGTGCACCTCTCGTCGACGACGGTCAATGGCGTGGTGAAGATCCTCGACTTCGGAGCGACGACCGGCACCGGCTCAGCGACGCACAGCCTGACGCTCTACCGTCACAACAGTGGCGCGTTCGTCTTCGGCGCCGGCACCGTGCAGTGGTCGTGGGGGTTGGACGACAAGCACGATCGCGGCGCCCCGGAGGCGCACGTGCCCGATCAGGCCATTCAACAGTCGACGGTGAATCTGTTGGCCGACATGGGCGCTCAGCCCGCAACGCTGCAGAGCGGCCTGACCTCCACGAGCCCGTCGACGGATCTCTTCGCGCCGACGTCAGTCATTACGTCGCCGGCGGCCGGTGGGCAGATCCCGAGTGGCAATCGCGTGACGATCAGCGGCACGGCGACCGACAACGGCGGCGGCGCCGTTGCGAGCGTCGAAGTGTCGGTCGATGGCGGCGCCACGTGGCGCGTCGCTCAGACCACGTGGAACGTCGCTCAGGCCACCGCGACCTGGAGCGTCGATTGGCCGTCGCCCGGCCCGCTCGGCCCGGTCACGATTCGCAGCCGCGCGATCGACGACAGCGGCAACATGGAAGCGGCCGCGGCCGGCGTCACCGTCTCAGTCGTCGCGGGCAATTGCCCGTGCACCAGCCTGTGGAAACCGTCGGTGGTTCCCACCGTTCAGAGTGCGGCCGACACCAACGCGATCGAACTGGGTGTGAAGTTCAAGAGCGAGGTCGACGGCTTCATCACTGGAGTGCGCTTCTACAGGGGGCCGGCCAACACCGGTACGCACCAAGGCAGCCTATGGACGCTCAGCGGCACGCGGTTGGCCACGGCCGTGTTCACGGGTGAGACCGGTACAGGCTGGCAGCAGGTGACCTTCGCCACGCCGGTTCACATCACGGCGAACACAATGTACGTCGCGTCGTATCACACCAACGTCGGCGGGTACTCGGCCGACGGCGGTTACTTCTCCAACGCCGGCGTCGATTCATATCCGCTGCATGCGCCGCCAGCCAATATTAGCGGCAGAAACGGCGTCTTCAAGTACGGCGCGAGCGTGTTCCCGACGCAGAGCTTCAACGACACCAACTACTGGGTGGATGTCGTGTTCGCTGAGGCGATCGTCGACGCGACACCGCTTGGGATCTCCAACATCGGCGTCACCGTGATCGACGGGTCGACGGCCGCCATCACGTGGAGGACGAGCAAGGACGCGACGTCCCGCATCGATTACTCCACCGATCCGTCGTTGCCCGCGTTGCCCGCAGGCCTGACCCTCACCAAAACGGACGGGGCGTTCGTCATGCAACACAGCCTCACGCTCACGGGGCTGACATTCAACTCGACGTACTACTTCAACATCACCGCAGTTGATGGCTCCGGCGAGACCACGGTGTCGACGGCGCCCAGCTTCACCGTGCCGGGGCCGACCTTGCACGACACGGCGTCGGTGGACTTCCTTGCGCCTGGGAGCACGCGCACCAACACCTATGTCTCGCAGACGGCCGACGGCGAAGTGATTCTGGCGCCGACGTCCGGGTCGGAGTTCTCCGGCCCGGCGCTGCCGGCTGGGTGGGTTGAAATGGCGTGGGACGACGCAGGCTACTCCATCATTGACAACGGGGTTCTCCTGGTGGACGGCGCGCGTGTCGCCACGTGCGTGACCGACACCAACGGCGCGTGCGTCCCGGGGGAAACGATCACAACGACCCTGTCAGCGATCTTCACGAGCCCTCACTCCCTCGAGTTTTCAGCGAAGTTCTCGGGCGACCAGTCCCAGCACGCGGGGTTCGGCAACACACTCGCATCAGGATTTGAACCGTGGGCGATATTCAGCACGTTGAGCGGCGGCCAGCTCTACGCGCGGACCAACCCGGGGAGCGGGAGCGTCGACACGCCGCTCGGAACCGGGCTGCTGGGATCGTTCCACCGCTTCCGGATCGACTGGAAGGCCGACAGCATTGATTACTACGTCGACGGCGCGCTCGTCGCGAGTCACGCGTTGAGCATCACGCTTCCGATGCGGCCGATCGCCGCGAGCGACTTCAACCCCTCCGGCGGAGTCGTGTTCGTCGACTGGATGCGCATGGCGCCCTACGCGGCGTCTGGATCGTTCGTGTCGCGCGTGTTCGATGCGCGCAGTCCCGTCGATTGGCGCACCATCCAGTGGGTCGCCAGCGCGCCACTCGCCACGAGCATCGCGATCAGCGTCCGCACGGGCAGCACACCGACTCCCCCGGCTGACGGGACGGCGTCTGCCGACTGGACCGCTTTCGTCCCGGTCCTCGCACCCGGCAGGCTCACCCAGCACTCGCAGTTCATCCAGTACCGGGCGGAGATGACGACGAGCGACCCAAATCAAACGCCGCAGCTCGATCACATCATCATCAGCACGAACGACGCACCCGTGGCCGTCGATGATGCCGCGAGAACGCTCGTGAATACGCCCTATACGTTCAGGGCCGCAGGGCCGATCTGCACCGGGAGCTCGTCGACCCCCTGCAGTCTGACGTCCAATGACACCGCTGACACCTCGAAGAATCCGGACGTCCGGCTCCGCGTCATCGCGGTGACGCCCCCGGCCCAAGGAAGTGCGACCCTCAACGCCAACGGCTCGGTGACGTACAGGCCGGCTGTGGACTTCAGCGGGAACGACAGTTTCACCTACACGGTCAGCGACGGACTCCTGACCGCGATCGCCACCGTGCGCATGACGGTTGCCGTGACGATCGACAGCACCCCGACTATCACGTGGCCAAACCCAGCGGCGATCACCTATGGCACGCCGCTCGGCGCCTCGCAGCTCAATGCCACGGCGAGTGTGTCAGGCTCCTTCGCGTACAACCCAGGCGCAGGAACGGTGCTCGGTGCCGGCCTGCAGACGCTGGGGGTTACCTTCACACCGACTGACCCGACGCAACCACCTGTCGTGTCAACGGCGCAGATCACCGTGAACCCGGCACCCCTGAGCGTGACGGCGGACAACCAGACGAAGGCGTACGGCGCGGCCAATCCGCCGCTGACGTCGACCATCACTGGCTTCGTCAACGGCGATACTTTCGCATCGCTCGGGGGCACGCTGACCTTCACGACCGCGGCGACAGCAGCAAGCCCCGTCGGGACGTATGCGATCACCCCGGCGGGCCTCACGTCGAGTAACTACACGATCAGCTTCGTGAATGGGACGCTCACCATCTCTCAGGCAACTACCACGACGAGCGTCAGCTCCAGTAGCAGCTCATTGCGTTTCGGCGCTCCGATCACGCTCACGGCGACCGTCAGCATCGTGGCGCCGGGCGCGGGCACGCCGACCGGATCGGTGACCTTCATGGATGGAGCCACGGCGATCAGCGGAGCGGTTGCGCTCGGTGCGGGCGTCGCGACGTTCACCACTTCGTCGCTGGCGGTGGGGACACACACGATCACGGCCATTTACAGCGGCGACACGAACGTGATCGGCGGCACGTCGTCGGGTCTACCGATCATGGTGAACCCAGACTTGACGTGGACGACGACAAGCACCGCCGACTTCAGCGCCGGGACGCTCGCCAGCACCTATATCTCTGAGACGACCGACGGCGAGGTCATCCTTGCGCCCACGAAGGGGACGGAGTTCTCGGGCACGTCGTTGCCGCCAGGCTGGGTCTCGACCCAGAAGGTAAACATCGGCACCGTGACGGTCGGCAACGGCTCGGCCAAGCTCTCGGGCGTCCTGCTGACGACGAGTACCTTATATGGTGTTGGACGATCGCTCGAGTTCGTCGCAACCTTGAGCGGCGCGCCGGACCAGTCGGCGGGCTTGCTGTTGGCGCAGTTTCTGGCGAAGACGAACGGTTCGACGGTCAGCCTCTACGTCACGACGGTCAGTGTCCCGGCTGTACAAACCCTGATCCCGGGGAACTGGTTCACCGGACCGCACCGGTTCCGCATCGATTGGAACGCGACGAACATCGTTTACTGGATTGATGGAACCGTGGTCGCGACGCACAACGTCACATTCCCGCTCTTGACGAAGATGAGCGTGATGGCTCAAGACCTCTGCCACGGCGCCGGATTGATCGCAATCGATTGGATGCGAGTGACGCCATACGCCGCGTCGGGCACGTACACTTCGAAGGTCCTTGACGCGGGCGGTCTCGGCACCTGGATGAACGCGTCTTGGACCGCTGACACGCCGGCGGGAACCAATGTCGTCGTCAGCTATCGGATTGGCAACACGCCGACTCCTGACGCGACGTGGACGTCATTCGCGACAGTTCCGAGCTCTGGAGCCGCGCTCTCGGGGACGTCGCGATACTTCCAGTTCCAGCTCAAGGAAACGACGACGAAGCCAGGGCAGACCCCGGCCGTCAAGGATGTCACAGTTGTTTACAGATAAGGAGAAAGTCGAGGGGCCCGATTGGCGACGGAGGCGGCGGCGCAGGGCTGGTGGCGAGTCTGTCGACCCCTCCGGCGCCACAGGCCCAGCCGCCATGTATCTCCGATCCGAGCTCCGGAGTCGTTGATTGCAGCAACTGGTCGGAATCGGCGTCTTGGACGGTGCCGACGAATGCAGCACCCGGAGTCTACGACGCATTGCTCCAGCGTTCGGACACGAATGACATCAGTCACATCGTCTTCGTCGTGAGCGACGAGCCTGGGACGACAGAGGAGTAACGGCGAGCATTAGCGAGACCGTGTCGTCGGAAATGAAGAATTGAGAAACAGTGGGACGCCCAAGGCGCTCCCCGCGTCGTCGCACTCCGGCGGCGGCGCGGGTTTTCTTTTCAGCGTCGTTTGCGTCCTACGCTCCGACAATCGGGCGGAGCGCCGCTCTCAACACGCCAAACTGCGGAGTAGCCTGGCGACGCGCGAGTCACAGGAGCCATTGCAACGCAGCCCCCGAGACAACTGATTGAATAAGTGAGTCGAGCTGAGTGAATTCAGAAGAGCGGGCAAGCGGGCGGCATCGCCCGCTTCCCGCGTGGTCGGTGCGACCTGCTACGAGCAGCCGTACTCCGCCTGCTCCTCGTGAATTTGGCTGAGGAGGAACACTTTCAGGTCACTGTTCGGCAACCTGCTCACTACCGCTTCTGCGTAGGCGAGAAACCGGCAGATTGTCGTGTTCGAGAGTCCGCCTCCGGTCACAGAGGCGTTCACCGGGATACTGAATGCAACCATCCCCGAAGCCACGAACGTCGCCAAAACGAGGGCGGATCCAAACTTGGACAACCGACGCATAGCCTACCTCCTCCAAATATGGGTTGGTCTGGCTGCGAGCCCAGCCGACCCGTGTGTTGAGAACGAGCGGCGATTCTGTCGCAGGCTTATCGGCCCCTGGAATCGACCGAAGGACCCATTCTCATGGCACTAAAGTGCCATGTCTCTGGAGCTGCTGACTGAGTTGTCAGTCTCGCCATCGTCGTTCGTGTCGTTGGTCGGGCACCGGGTCGTGCCGCAGCAACGACGTCCGGGAGTTTCCCGAAGGTCGTGACTTGTCGAGATCGTCCATCGATCCCCCAATCACTTTTCCTTCCCCAACGACGCACTTTCCCGGAGCCGATGCCGAGATGTGCCCGATTGGCCACCAGGTCGAAACGCCGGGGATGACGCGTGACGACGGGTCGAAACCGCCTGCGACCTTGGTCTGGCCATCAGTCGGACCTTCGATTCATTCTCAGAGGTTGATCAGGGCAATAAGCTCACACCTGACTCACTGTGTCATTCATTCGGGGTGTGTGTTCCGAGGCCGGCCACTCTCCGGTTCGCGGCGCCGTGCGGCGAGATGCGCGCAGCCGCGGGTCAGACTCAAATCGGGCACTGCGGGAGCGTCGTGGAAAACCTAGAGCATGGAAAGGTCGCTTCGACATCCGCGCCGCGGCGCCCGCCGCGCCAGGCGTTCGCCAGCCGCTGGTTCGGCGCCCGCTCACGCCTCCTGAAGACAGGCCAGGCCTCTGCGAGACGGCGTCTTGAGCGCCGGTCCTTCGAGTGTCATGCGGCAGAAGTCCTGGATGTGGCTGATTCTTGTCTGCCTCTCGCACGCAGCCAACAACGGAGCCAACCATACGGCAACAGAAACACTTCGCTGTACCAGTACTTATATGAGGCAGCCATCGCGGCCACTGATAAACGGCCGAACGCGTGTGCGGCAGGGACTTTGCGGTCGCGTCTTCATCCAGGCGTGATCGTCATTGCAGCGGAATGGGCAGGATTGCGGGCGGAGCACCGCAGTAATGTTGTCGCCTTTCCCAGAATGCACTTTCTGGACGAAGTGGCATGAAGCGACCGTATAGCGTGGCCGCGCGAGTGGCCGCGGTCGGTATTCTTGCCGGCGCGACGCTCGTCGGGAATCCTGTCGCGCTGCAGCGACGACATCCGGGAGTTCTCCGGCAGGTCGTAACGGTGAACGGTCGGTCGGCGGCGGCTGGTGAAGTGCTGGTGAAGTTTCGTCGTCAGCTGGCCTCATTCGAACGAGGGCAGCTCGATCAGCAGACCGACGCCGACCAGAACCACGCGATCGGCGGCGCAGGTGTCCGGCGCATGCACTCGAGGCGCTACGACACGTCGACGTTGCTCGCCTTCCTCCGGAGTCACCCGGATGTCGAGTACGTAGAACCCAACTACATCATCCAGTCGGATGCCGTCCCGAACGATACGTCGTTCGGCCAGCTGTGGGGGTTGCTCAACGTCGGGCAGACGGTTGGAAAGGCAGGAATCCCCGGCGCTGACATCGACGCGTCATTGGCGTGGGACGTGTCGACAGGATCGCGTGCCAACGTCGTCGCTGTTATCGATACCGGTGTCCTCTACACGCACTCCGATCTGGCGGCGAACATCTGGTCGGCTGCCGCGCCATTCACCGTCACCATCGCCGGCCAGCCGATCACCTGCGCCGCCGGCACGCACGGCTTCGATGCGATTACGAAGACCTGCGATGGACCGCCAGTATCATGGCGTCGAGATTCCTCGACGCCAACGGCACGGGGACGCTCGCCGACTCGATCAACGCGATCGAGTTCGTCATCCAGGCGGCCGCAGCGACGGGCGCCAACGTTCGGGTTCTCTCGAACAGCTGGAGCAGCGGCGGGTTCTCGCAAGCGCTGCTCGACGAGATCAACAAAGCCGGCGCGCGCGACATGCTGTTTGTGGCGTCCGCGGGCAACAACAGCTCGGATAACGACGTCATCCCGCGTTATCCGGCCAGCTACACTGCGCCCAACATCATTGCGGTGGCGTCGACGGACAATACCGACACGCTCGCCAGCGGTGTTGGGGGCTCCAACTACGGTGCATCCTCGGTTCACCTCGCCGCGCCGGGCGTGAATATTCTGTCGACCTACCTCGAAGACATCGGGTTCCCGTATCAGTACCTCAGCGGCACCTCGATGGCCGTGCCGCACGTCTCGGGTGCAGCGGCGCTGGTGCTGTCGCGCTGCGCACTGAGCACGGCCGCGCTCAAGAACAACCTGCTGGCCAGCGTCGATCCGATTCCGTTGCTGACCGGGCGCGTAGCGACGGGTGGGCGGCTCAACGTCAACACGGCCATTCGGGCGTGCATGCCGAACTTTGCGATGTCGGCCACGCCGGCAGCGCGGACGGATGCGGCCGGAGCCAGTAGCAGCTACACGACGACTGTGACCCCGTCTGGAGGATTCACCGGAACGGTGACCTTCAGCGTGAGCGGACTGCCCTCGGGAGCGACCGCTAGCTTCAGTCCGTCGTCCGTCACGACGTCCGGATCCTCGACGATGACGGTGACGACGAGCACGACGACGCCGGCGGGCAGCTTTCCGTTGACGATCACCGGAACGAGCGGCAGCCTGATCCACACCGTCCCCGTGACGCTCACCGTCAGCGGCCTCACGACTACGACGAACGTCGCGTCGAACAATAACCCCTCCACCTTCGGGGCCGGGGTTACCTTCACTGCGACTGTCGCCGGGTCTGGCGTGCCTACCGGAGCGGTGACGTTCATGGACGGCACGACGACACTCGGATCCGCCTTGCTCAACGTGAGCGGCCAGGCGACGTTGACGACATCCGTTCTGGCGGCAGGCACTCACTCCATCACGGCCGTTTACGGAGCGGACAGTACTTTCAACGGCAGCACGTCGCCTGCGCTGTCGCAGGTGGTGAATCCGGCCGTGCTGACCGTGACGGCGGACAACGCCTCGCGGAACTACGGTGATCCGAACCCGACATTCACGGCGTCGTACAGCGGCTTCAAGAACGGCGAGACGCTGGCGACGAGCGGCGTGACCGGGTCGCCGAATCTGACGACGCTTGCGACCGGCACCAGCGCGGTGGGGAGCTACGCGATCACGGCCGCCGTCGGGACCTTGGCGAGCTCCAACTACACCTTTGCGTTCGCGAACGGCGCCCTGACGGTCAACAAGGCCCTGTTGACGGTGACGGCAGACAACACGTCGCGGAACTACGGTGACGCGAATCCGACGTTCACGGCGTCGTACAGCGGCTTCAAGAACGGCGAGACGCTCGCAACCAGTGGTGTGACCGGATCGCCCAGTCTCACGACGCCGGCGACGGCGACAAGTGCGGTCGGCGCATACACGATCACGGCGGCGCAGGGGACGCTCGCCGCAGCGAACTATAGCTTCACGTTTGTGACGGGCACTCTGACCGTCAACAAAGCCACACTGACGGTAACTGCCGACAACACCTCGCGGAACTACGGTGATCCGAACCCGACGTTCACGGCGTCGTACAGCGGCTTCAAGAACGGGGAGACGCTGGCGACGAGCGGTGTGACCGGATCGCCGAGCCTGACGACGTTCGCGACCGGCACCAGCGCCGTGGGGAGCTACGCGATCACGGCCGCCGCGGCGACGTTGGCGAGTTCTCACTACACCTTCGCGTTTGTGAGCGGCACCCTCACTGTCAACAAGGCGACGTTAACCGTGTCGGCGGACGCCGCCTCGCGGACGTACGGGGCGGCGAACCCCGCGTTGACGGCGTCGTACAGCGGGTTCGCGAATGGCGAGACGTTCGCGACGAGCGGCGTCACCGGCGCGCCGAGTTTGACGACGACCGCGACGCCGGCGA
>MNEX01000029.1 GCA_001917905.1 Acidobacteria bacterium 13_1_40CM_65_14 | reverse complement strand
GAGGTTAGTTCTCACAACTTTGCGGTAGTTCAGATCCGATGAGTCCCTTATATGTGAGACGCTTTCCGACGATGGCCGACGCTGCGAGTGCGAAGCGTGCAGAATCAGTCATCTTACGGTTATTGAATCGAAAACACTCTTCATCGAGGTAACGAAACAAGTGGAACGGCTCGACCGATACGTAGGTGCCTTTGATAGCGCGCTTGAGCAGCGACCAGAAGTTCTCGCAACCGTTGGTGTGGATGCGGCCATCAACATACCGCTCGGCATGGTCGATCACTTTGTGGACATAATAGGTATCGAGTCCTTCGTACGATTTGAGCGCATCAGTGAAGATGGCAGCATCTTGCGCGACGTTGGCGCGAATGGCAGCCTGCAACAGCTTCTTACCGACGTTCTTGACGACGGATGCGCGGACAGTTGAATGCCCGTCTTTACCATGCCGCTCCAAAAGGCCCATCACGGCTACTTTGCCCATCCCGCCAGTCCCAGTGATCACGCGCTCGCGCTTCGCCTTATGCATGTTGTGAGCTTTGCCGCCGATGTAAGTTTCATCGGCTTCAACCTCACCACCACACTTGTTGAAGTTCCCGGCCTGCATCGCGAGGCGAATCCTGTGCAGCAGGAACCACGCGGACTTCTGCGTGATGCCGATGGACCGATGAAGCTCATAGGACGAGATGCCGTTCTTGGCGCTCGACAGCAGCCAGATTGCAGTCAGCCACTTGTCGAGACCGATGGGCGAGTCTTCCATGATGGTGCCGACCTTGACGGAGAATTGCCGTTGCAAGTGCAGTTCGTTGCATCGCCAAATGCGACGGGTCTCGATGAAGTGAACCTTGATGCTCCCGCACGTCGGGCAGGTAACGGGCTTGCCCTGCCAGCGAAGCAGGATCGCGGCGGTCAGCGCATTATCTGGATTCGCGAAGTAAGCGATCGCTTCTTGGAGTGTTTTGGGCCAGTTCGTCATTGCCATGCCCGAAGTATGGCAGGTTGGGCCGTGTGTGTCAACTATATTATTACCCTTTTTAAGCCTGATTTCATTGATACTTTTGAGGTCAGGCTTTTTCATGTACCTATTACGTACCAACTTTGCGGTACTATCGCGGGCATGCCGCTCACGATCTACCGACGCCATTTGACCACCTGTCGGCATGCCGGTAAACGTCGACGCGATGCCTGGGGCCAGAAATGCGACTGCCCCATCTGGGTTCAGGGATCGCTCGGCGGCGAGTATCTGCGGCGCAGCCTCGATCTGGTGTCCTGGGAGGCAGCGCAGGATCGGGTCCGCGGCTGGGAAGCGTCCGGTGAGGTCGGCGTCGTCAAAGCGGAGATCCCGGAGATCCCGGACGCCGTCGACCGGTTCTTCAAGGACGTGAATTCGCCGATGGGGCGACAGAGGGCACTCGGCCCTTCCGTCAAACCGCTCCACAGCACCACTCCTGAATCTACAATGCGATCGAATTGGCAGATTATGGCTAGGGTCGGCGTGAAACGCGCTGACAACGACAGCAAGTCGCTGAACACCGCAACAAAATGCTTGACATGACTGCGGAGCGAAGCTTCGCGCGATGGTCAAGTGGTTCGGTTTTGGCGGACCGACATTTTAAGCCCTCACGTGGGCGACCGTCCACGCAACGAAGCGACGCGAGTTGGCGTTTACAGCCTGATTTCGCGACTCATGATGTCGTCCTGCGTCGCTGACGCGCTCCTTTGGGCAACCGATACCTGCCAGCTACCTGCCAGTACGCATCGCCAGTCGGGCTGTCCCGCCGGGATTGAACGTCCTTGATTGTTCCACATCGCTGAGCGCAGGCATTCGAGGCGGTGCAATCGACGAGCCTGGAGTGATTTCGCTTGCGATTGATCCTTCCGGATACAAATCGACGTGAGCGTCAACGAGACGGGCATCGGCTTCCGGTAAACAGTGCGCGACAAGGCGGGGATTATCCTTTGAATTTAGGGCGAGGGTTAGTACTACCTTGTCAGATTCGCAGGGGCGGATTCCTTTGAAAACTGAGCGCGAGACGTGATAGCGCGGGGAGCTACCCGATCGGCCCGACCCCCCGCAGCCACAGCACCGGCTGGTTCGCCTCGCGCGAGGCCGCCAGGTCCACCTCGAACTCCGCCATCCAGTCGTTGTGCAGCGCAGGGTCGACCAGCACCTGCTGCACGCGCCACGTGCGCCGGTCGTCGGACGGATCGACGTGCGTGTACCGAAGGTTGCGCGCCTCGGGATCGAGGCGGCCCCGTTCGTGGTCGACGCGATAGTCCTCAAGTGCTGATCGGAGCCGCTCCGGCGTCCACGCGTCGGCGTCGCTCTCGGCCGGCGGAGGATCGTCGAGCGCGTCGAGGGCGGCCGCGTGATCGCCGATGGCCCACGCGCGCAGGAACGTGAAGATGCGCGTCCGGATCGCGGCGGTGAACCCCTTCGCGTCGTGCGTGATGTCCGGCGCGGTCGTCTCGGCGCCGCGGGGCCGCAGTTCCTCGCCGCGCTGGGCCGCAGGCGCGAGCGGCCGATAGTCGGGGTCGCGCATCCGCTCCCACTCGTCCTCGAGGCTGGAGTCGACCTGGCGCAGGAGCGTGCGCAGGTACAGCTCCATCTCGCGCACCTCGTCTGTCTTCACCCCGTCGGGCACGGTCTGGCTGAGCACGCTGTAGACGCTGTTGAGGTGCCGCAGCAGCAGGCCCTCGGACCGCTGCAGCTCGTAATCGAGGACGTACTCGGCGAACGAGCGGAAGTTCTCGAACATCTCGCGCGCGATCGACTTGGGGCGGATGTGCTCTTCGCCGACCCACGGGTGGCGGTCGGCGAACGCGTTGAACGTCTCGTAGACGAGGTCGCGCAGCGGCTTCGGGTATTCGAGCTTCTCAAGCTCCTCCATGCGCTGCTCGTACTCGATACCGTCCGCCTTCATCTGCGCGACCATGCGGTCCTTGATGCGGTCGAGCTGCTTTCTCAGAATCAGCTCGGGGTTCTCAAGGATCGACTCCACCAGCGTGAGCACGTCGAGCGCGTAGTCCGGCGACTCGGAGTCGAGCAGCGGGAGCGTCTCGAGCAGGTACAGGGACAACGTCTGGTCCATCGAGAAGTCGTCCTGCAAGTCGACGCTGACGCGTACCTTGGCACCATCCTCGGTTCTCGGTACGAACTCCACGACGCGGCGCGCGACGAGCGCCCGGAACAGCTGCCACGCGCGACGCCGGAGGGCCGGCTTCGCGGCCTCCGGCTCGTGGCAATCGCGGAGCAGACGTTGCATCGCGCGGCAACCGTCGCCGTGCCGGCTCAGCACGTTGAGCAGCATCCCGTGCGACACCTGGAACCGCGAGACCAGCTGCTCGGGCGGCGATCCGATCAGCCGCTTGAACGTGTTCAGATCCCAGTTGACGAAGTTGTGCGCGGGGGGCTGCCGCCTCACGACCTTCTTGCCGTCGCGCGCTGCCTTCTCGCTCAGCCGGATGTTCTCGATGACGTGCTCCGGCGCCTGGACGACGACGAAGCCGCGGTCGTCGAATCCCTTGCGCCCGGCTCGCCCGGCGATCTGGTGGAACTCGCGGGCGCTCAGGTGGGCCGTCTTTTGGCCATCGAATTTGCACAGCCGAGTAAACAGGACCGTGCGAATGGGCACGTTGATGCCCGCGCCGAGCGTGTCCGTCCCGCAGATCACTTTCAGCAGTCCCGCCTGCGCGAGCTGCTCGACGAGCACGCGGTACTTCGGGAGCAGCCCCGCGTGGTGCAGGCCGATGCCGTGCCGGAGCCATTTGCGGATGTCGGCACCGTACGGGCTGCTGAACGCGTAGTCGGCGATACGCGCCGCGATCTCGGCCTTCTGCTCCCTGGAGCA
The DNA here is from genome assembly GCA_001917905.1 of Acidobacteria bacterium 13_1_40CM_65_14. Lineage (GTDB taxonomy): Bacteria > Acidobacteriota > Vicinamibacteria > Vicinamibacterales > CAVVIG01 > QHWF01. The sequence continues at coordinate 13,522 of MNEX01000029.1, read as the reverse complement.
GATCTTGAGACTGGTGAAATCCTGCGCGCTGCCCGCCGCGTCCGCCTGCGTGAAGTGGACGACGTAAGCGGGCGTCTTGCCCTCGTCCACGAGCTTCTCGATCGTATGCGCCAGCGGGATCTCGGAGTAGGCGTACTCGAGGGGAACGGGGCGATCGCCGGACTTCACCGTCACCGTCGCGCGCCCGTTGAGGCGCGTGATGGCGTGCTCGAAGAACCGCGTGTCGCCGAGCGTCGCCGACATCAGCAGGAACCGCGCCTGCGGCATCGTGAGCAGCGGCAGCTGCCACGCGACGCCACGGTCGCGGTCGGCGTAGTAGTGGAACTCGTCCATCACCACGTCGCCGAAGGCGGCTTCGGGGCCTTCGCGCAGCGCGATGTTGGCGAGGACCTCGGCGGTGCAGCAGAGGATGGACGCGTCGCGGTTGACGGTCGCGTCGCCGGTCGAGAGGCCCACCTGGTCCGGGCCGAACTCGCGGCACAGCCCCATCCACTTCTCGTTGACGAGTGCCTTGATTGGGCACGTGTAGACGGCCCGCTGCCCGCGCGCGAGCGAGGCGAACAGCATCGCGGACGCGACGAGCGACTTGCCGGAGCCGGTCGGCGTGTTCAGGACGACGTTCTTGCCGTCGAGCAGCTCGAGGATCGCCTCTTCCTGGGCCGGGTAGAGGGTGAGGCGCCTGCCGGCGGTGTACTTGAGGAAGCGGTCGAGGAGCACGTCGCTGGACGGGTCCCATGACGCGTCCGGGAGGAGGTCGGCGAGGGAGACGGACATCGCGTCCTGTTGTACAGCGAAACGGCGCGCCTGTGGCATCTCCGCCGCCGACTGGCGCGGACGAGAGCCGCTGCGCGGCAGGCGTCCAACGCCGCCGGCAGGAAATTTCCCCGTGACGGCCGCGACGGTCAGCGCGAACGCGGGCACCGCGAGTCTGGCCTACGACACAGCGCGGGCGAATTCCTCCTCGAAAACGATATGACTCTATCGGGAGTGACCCGGCGCGCGAGCGTGCAGGTTGAGCATCAGCGCTGACTCGCCGGGTCACTTTCGATAGAGCCGTTTGAACGAAGCTGGCGTTTGCGGCGGACGCCTGGCGGGTTTCACCGATGCTGGTCGACCGAGGGGCGGGCGACTCTCGATCGTCGATGTCGACAGCGGCGAACAACACACAGGTAAGCCCAACTCTGAAGCCTATGCGCGCGACTTCTATCGACTGGAGGTCGACAAATCGCGCGACCCGTTCGCACTTGAAGCGTGGTTCAGCAAACACGACGGCGACGCCGCGCCGGTCGTGCGCGCGATTGAGAGCGAGGAGCGGCTACCCACGGACAGCGAGTCCTACACGCAACTGGTCACGTTTATCGCGCTGATGACCGCTCGCGTGCCGGCGATGCGTGAGCATCTGGCGATCCCGCTTCGACATCTCAGGCGCGTCGTCGTCGACCTGGCGACGTCGTCGCGTGAACGGTGCGAACACGAGATCCGTCGGGCACGCGAAGCTGGCGCATCGTTGCCGGACGTTTCGTATGAAAAAGTACGGGCGGCGATCAAAGCGGGACGGATACCAATTGCCCAGGCCGAACACCTGCGCAACATGATCACGTTCGCGAAGGCTGCGATCCCAATGCTAGGCGCGCGACGTTGGGTGCTGCTGATCGCCGCGGAGCAACAGCATTTCATCACGTCCGATAGCCCTGTTGTTGTGTCCTGGTCAGATCCCGAACGCGCTGTCACCTTCAACAACGCGCCCAGCTTGGGAACACAGCAAACGGATCTGACGTTCCCGTTGACGAAGCGACTCGCACTGCTCAGCCGCTTGGAAGAAGGGCCGTTCGGCGTCGCGCACGTGGATGCCAACGTCGTCGCCAATCTCAATTCGCGACGGCTGTTGTACGCAGACCGATTCATCTACTCGACGAGGCCCGACTTCGTATGGTTGACCCGCGACGGACGCATAGCCGGTCTGAACGCCAACCCATGCTGAAACTCCTGCTGACTCTCCGGGGATTGGCGAGACCCGTCGTCGTGGCGGCAGCCGCTGCGGCAGTTTCAGTCGGCGCCTTCGGCCTGTCCACGCGAACGCCGCGCTTCCAGATGGCGACGATGTCGCGCGTTGCGGTGATATCACGCATTGGGTCGCCCGTCACGAGCACGAGGTCTGCGCGCAGCCCTGGCGCGACGCGTCCGCGATCTTTGAGGCTGAACACGCGGGCCGGCACCGACGTGGCCGCGGCGAGCGCCGCCTCTGGTGACAGGCCTGCGCGCACCAGCAGCTCAACCTCGCGATGCAAGCTCGATCCGTGCGACGTGCCTGGATTCGGCGCATCCGTACCGGCCAGGATCGGTACCTTCGCCTCGTGCAACAGCTTCGTTGCCGCGAGCGCGACGCCCAAATCCTGTTTGGAGCTGGCTCGTTTGGGGAACATCCCATTGAGCGATGTCCGTTCCTGGCGGTTGATGAAAGGTTCGAGTCGTAAGTCCTTGACGAGCGATGCGCCGCTCGGCACACCCGTCGTGCTTTCGATCACCGACAACGTCGGCGTCACGAATGCCCGGGCGGTGCCGACGCGCCTGACAAAACCCGCGTCGGCTGCGACGTCCGCAAAAATGTGGACGAGGCCGCTCGCGCCGGCGGCGATGGCATCCTCGGCGCCCTGACGAGATCCAATGTGCACGACCGCGAGCTTGCCGCGTTTCTTGGCGGCGTCGATCACCGCTCGAAGGACGTCGCGGTCGAGCGTCGGAAAGTTCAGGCCGAGAGCTGCGCCATCGTCGTAGATGATCTTGATGTAGTCCGAACCTTCAGCGATGCGTGCGTCCACGAACCCGGGCGCCTCGGCCGCTGCGGCCAACGTGGGAATCGCCATGCCGTACTCCGTGCCGTGCCCTTTCGGCGCCGTTACGAGCGTCCCCGCCGAAAAGAGATCGGCGCGCCGAAGCGCGCCATCCGGCTTCAGTTGCTCGGCGCGCATGAATGCGGCGAAGCGGTGGTCGGTGAACATGTCGAGCTCGGTTGTAACGCCGAACATGAGCGCGCGCGTGAGTGCATCGCCAAAGGCATGTGTATGGGCATCGATGAATCCTGGCAGCAGCGTCCGCCCGTCACCGGGTATCGATTCGACGCCGGCTGGCGCCGCGCTACCGACGCGCATGATCGAACCATCGCGGACGAGGACGTTCGTCCGCCGTATGACGCGGTCGCCGTCGAACACGCGCACGTCTTTGATGACAAATTCCGTCTTGACTAACTCGCGCGCATCGGATTGTGCGACTGGTGCGGGTCGTTGTCGCGCGCCCGCAACGCCGGCACCAACCACGGCAAGGACGAGAGCGATGACAAGAGGCGTACGGCTTTCCATGTTTCTCATTGCGACACCGCCAATTATCGGCCGTTGGAGCCCGGTTTCCCGCATCGCACGGCGCCGATTATGGCAACACGGACAAGCAAGTCAACCAGCAACACCAGCGACGCGCGTCGAGTCGCCCAATGCCTCGTACGGCCGGCGATCCTAGCTGCTAGCTCTCCCGCGATTCTGTTCGTAGGACCACTCTCCGCGTGATTGCGTATCACGGACGGAGGTGCCCGCGTCCGTCCCCGGCAAGGAGCGCATTCCTTAACCTAGGCGACCAGGCATTACGTTGCCGACCGCTGATGCCGCACGTTCACTGAGAAATCGGCTTTGCACGTATCCGGATGTCGGCGATTCAAAATCGACGAGGGCCCGGAGAATCGCACTCGACCTGCGTTGCGCGAGGACCACGCATAGGCGACTTGCGCACATCCGTCTGCGTCGATTTTACTGGGTTGGTCGGCGGCGATCGCAGCAGCGGTATTGGCAGTCGTAGCTGTGCAACGATTGGCAGCGGCATTCTTCAGCCCTTCCGAAGGATTGGGGCACTCAAGTCATATCGACCGGACAATTCGTAACGATCGTTTGCGTCACGGGTGTCGGTGTTCGCAACTATCGATCACGAGACGAGCGAATCCGGTTCTGACAAATCGGCGAATTGCGTTCAGAGTTCTGTTGATCTCGTTCGTGCCAGATGCGACTCTTGCTATGGACGGCGCCTGTAACGATCTGTGGCCGCCGGCGTGATCTCGATCTGATGCACATCGTCGCGTAGGCCTTGACTGTTCCGCTGCTTACACGCGGCTGACGGCTGTTCACCCGAAAAGCCCCTGAGCCGGAATCGGCACCGATCGGCGCCGCTAAACGCCGATCCATGAATATTGGAACCGGACCCGTTCGACAGGCGTTGCACTGCGCGGCCGGCCTTGCAGCGTCAAGGAACGACCCAGCCGCCGACCCGAGCCGACGAACACCGCGATGAACCGTTACAGCCGAACTCGAAGGAACGTTGCGGTCTGGCGTGGGGGTTGAGGCCACGCTCGACCCATGCCAACGTGCACCCGCGTACGCACGTGATCGTGGTGGCTCCTTCGGGTGCGTTCACGACGAGTTCGAACGTCGGGTCCGTTGCCTGCGCTCGCGCCAAACCCCAGCCGGTGGCCACTAATGCCACGGCGATAAGCACTCGGGTAAACAGCGCTGTCATGCGTTACCTCCTGGCGATTCATGCCGCATGTTGCGGCGGTCGTGGCGCGACGCGTCGGCGTATGACGCACGAAGTACGACTGATCGCACTTCGCGGCAACTCCGCTGAGGCAACCTCGGCAGTCGCGATAACGCCAATATATTTAAAAACACGATCTTGTTCCGTGGCTCGAGGGTCGTTGGATATCGTGCCGGTCCTTCCCGCGCGCGACTGCGTACCACGTGCTTCCGGTGGTTCCGCGAAGCATCCCGCACAGGTTTCCTAAGGCCCGGCAGGTTGTCATTCCTTCGCGGTCTGGGACCTCGACAACGCATCGCCACACTTGTGACTCCGCGTCCAGCGTCTTCGCTTCATCGTCGTGCCATCGGAGGCCCGCGCGAACGCGTAACCGCCCGCATTCCATTTCTTTGGCCAACGCCTTACAATTTCGCTTACATTACCGTCAATAGCTTCGCCACGCCGAGTACACTGCAACGGCGGACACCAGGGATCCGACGCTTGGCATGCGTTCCACAGCGATCTGCTTTGAAGAATCCGACAGTGTCGATGACGCTTCCTGCACTGGCGAAAAAACTGCGGGTCCCAAAAGGCCAACTGCGGCAAAAAGCGGAACTGCTATCCCTCCAAGTCGCCGGCGTGCTTGATGGATCGACTGAAGCCATCCTCCGCCGAATCTACCGCTGGAAAAACCGTGACGTTGCACATTTACATTCGGTTATCAGAGATTCAATCGGACCTGTCGAGGCTGATGTTCTCCTCCGCTACGTACTTACCATAAACGGCGAAACCTACGTTCAGCTCCCATCCACATCGTCAGTTCCGCTTACCGCCGACGGTGCTGAACTGTCACCACGAAGTTCGCCATCAGGAGTGCTCGAGTCAAACGACCTCGCCCAAGCGCTTCAGCAACTCTCCGCTTCTGTTCAGGGCCGAAGCCTGGCTGAGGACATCGACTTAGATGACACTGCGTCGCTTGCACTCGCTGAGTTACGCGAGAGGGCGGCTGAGCACACGGACCGTCTCGACCAGGCACAAGAAGTCGCGAATCGGCTGGCACAAGATCTCGACTCGCTTCGTTCACATCTGACGTTTTTGGAAGTGACAATGATCGAGCAACGGGCGTTCTTCTTGGAATACGTAGAGCGACTCGACGCGCTCTCCGCCTCGCTTACACATAGATTGGACTCAGATATTCCACAACTGTCGCACAGCCACTTTCGTTTACGGTATATTCGGGGCTTTGCAAGGAGATCACCTGCGACGCGCCCTTCCGGTCGTCCTCGCCGTCCTCGTCATCGTGCCGGGTCTGGCGCAGACCAGGCAGTCCACGCCTGCCAGGCCCACCGCCCAGGCGTCGTCTCAGGAGTATTTCCCTCCGCGTCTCGACTGGCAGCATAAGAAACCTGAAGAAGTTGGCATGGATCCGGCCCTGATCGCCGAGGCTGTCAAGACCGCCATCGCGGCAGAAGCCACGACGCCGAAAGACGGGTGGCAGTTTCAGGCGAACAGCTTCAGCAAAGAGCCGTTCAACTCCATCATCGGTCCGGTCAAGACTCGCGGCGGCGCCGCCGGCCTCATCGTCCACAAGGGCGCCATCGTCGCAGAGTGGGGCGATCCGGCCCGCGTCGACATGACACACAGCGTGACGAAGACTTTTCTGACGACGGTTGTCGGTCTGGCGTGGCAGCACGGAATGATCAAGGACGTCAACGACTACGCCCGGGACTATATGCCGCCGAACATCGACCTGTTCGAGTCCGAGCACAACAGCAAGATCAAGTGGGATCACCTGCGACTGGCAGGGCACGTTGTGGGGCAAGCCGGATTGGGCTGATCGCCCGGTCGGCGAGACGGCCGCGGAGCAGGCGAACCGCAAGCTGTGGGAACCCGGCACGCACTACAAGTACAACGACGTGCGCGTGAACGTGCTGGCGCTCGCCGCTTTACAAGTCTGGCGCCGGCCGCTCCCCGAGGTACTCCGTGAGGAAATCATTGAGCCGATCGGTGCGTCGTCGACGTGGCGCCGGTACGGCTACGAGAACTCCTGGGTCGACGTGGACGGCAAACACGTGCAGTCGGTGAGCGGCGGCGGCCACTGGGGCGGCGGCATGTTCATCAACGCGTACGACATGGCGCGCTTCGGCTACCGGTTCGTGCACAACGGCAAGTGGAAGGACCGGGAAATCATCTCGCCGAAATGGATCGAGATGGCGCGCACGCCGGGGAGCGACAACAACGTCTATGGCTACGCGAACTGGTCTCTGAACACCGGCCGCAAGCCGGTGCCGGCCGCGCCTGAAACTGCAGTGCGCTTCACCGGCAACGGATCCAACATCATCTACATCGATTGGGACAACGATCTCGTGGCCGTCTTCCGCTGGATTGCGGGGGATGGGCTGAACAACTCGGTTGAAAAGATCATCGCGTCGCTGAAGACTCCAGCGAAGACCACGTCATCAGCAGCCGCCCAATAGAGCCGCGGGCTGGCGCTGCCTGAAATTGCAGCGCCAGCCCATGCTCACCCACCTATTACCAATCGAACTTCGCGCCGATGCGCATCAAGCGCGGCGGCACGATGTTGATCGGGCGCAGATACGACGAGCCCGAACTCACCGTGATGTCTTGTTCGGGGTTCGAGTTCGTCAGGTTGTAGATGTCGAGAAACGGCGAGAGACGACCACCCGGAATGCTGAAGCCGCGATCGAACCGGAGATCGACCAGGCTGATGTTCTTCGTCCGCTGCGCGTTCAGAGGTTCGGCAAGGAGCGTCGGGTTCGCGTAGTTCAGCGACGCCACGAATGTCCGGCCGAAGTTGTTGCCCGCCTGGAAGCGGTACACCGGACTGAGCTTCAGGCCGGCCGGCAGCTCGAACACGCCGTTCAGCTTGAAGGAGTAGTCGGTGGTATCGTCCTGGCAGTCCGCGTTCGCGTTGATGCAGCTGTTCGGATTCAGGGGATAGGTCCCCGACACCGTCCGATAGGCGTGGGCTGACGTAAACGAGTAGGAGACCGACGCGGACCAGTGCTGGCTCATGCGCTTGTTCATGGCCATTTCGAACGTGTCGAACGTCGATCGGCCAGGCACGTTGGTGACCAGACTGACGGTCGGCAATCCGACGTAGGCGGTCGCCAGGTTCATCGCACTGATCAACCCGCCGTCATCCGCGTTGCCGGCCACGCCATCGGGACCGGGGTCGCGCACCCTCGTCGGCACGTTGAACGCGTCGAACAGCTGGTTGGTGTTGATGGTGCCAGTTTTCTGCCGCTCAATGCGGTGCACGAAGCCGCCGCGAACGCCGAGGTTGGGGACCAGCTCGCGCTCCATCCACACCGACATGTCGTAGGTCTGGTCGTCCTTCTGGTTCGGATCGAGAGAGGTGGTCGCCACGCCGCCCGACGACGAGATCAGGCGGCCTTCTTCGCCTGGATCCCAGACCCTGTTTCCGTTGAGGTCGGTCCATACGTAGCGCTTCTGCCACGTGCCGTTGGGGTTCGACGAAGCCGTTCCCGGATTGCCCCAGAACAGACCCCAGCTCGCTTTGACGACGGTGCGGCCGTCGCCCGTGAGGTTATAGCTGACGCCGAAGCGCGGCGCCGCCTTGTTCCACAGCCGCACGTGCTTCTGTTCCGGGAAGACCACGGTCTCCGGGAAGAAGCGGTCCGCCTCATGCTGCTGCTCGGAGAGGAAGTTGTCGAACCGGTCGAACCGCAGCCCAAGGTTCAACGTGACCTTGTTGCTGGCGCGCCACGTGTCGGTCAGGTATAAGCCCGTGTTCCACAGACCCGCGGTCGACACGGCCGGGTTGCCGAGCAGGAAGACTTCCAGCGGCGCGCCGTTGCGAAGGATGTGCACGACGTCGTTGTACGCTCCGGCGCTGCAACACCCCCCGGTGTCGGTCTGCCGGAAGATTTCCCACCCGAACTTCAAGTTGTGGGTGCCGCCGAACCCTTCCTTGAAGTAGCTCAGCGACCCGAGGACCTGGTTGCGGCGTGGTCTGTCCCACCGGTTTTGTGCCGCGCCCGACACGATGCGGGTGCTGGTGTCCTCGGAGCTCGGATCCGATGTTTGTTTTCTGAAACTTCGGTAGTAGCCAAACTGCCCGGCCCGGATCTCGAAGAACATGGCGTCGCTGATCACAGAGTTGAACTCGATCTTCGACACGAAATTTCCTTGATACTGTCTGAACTGCGAGTCGTCGGTCAGGTGGATCGCGTTGGTCGCGCTCAACTGGAACCGATCGAGCCGGTCCGGCTGAAACTTCGAGTTGAATTGGTAGTAGCCGATAAACTTGTTGTTCGGCGTCAGCTGATACGTGCCCTTCAACTGGTAGACCTGCAGCGTCGTCTCGAGGGGTTTCACCGGGAAGTTCGTTTGGCGAAGCTGATTCTCGGATTCGCGTATCGCGCCAAACCACCACAGCCTGTCCTTCCGGATGTAGCCGCCCAGCTGCGCGTAGCTGTCACGGAAGAGGGTCAGGCGGTTGGTGTCTTCCGGATTGAGCCCGCCGCCGCCCTGCACGCCCCGGGCAATCTGATCTGCGTCGATATTGAACGACTGCCAGTCGCCGTCGGTGTAGTTGATGGCGGCCGAGCCGTGATACGTGTTGCCGCCCGACTTGGCGACGAACACCATCATCACCCCGGGCGGGCCCATCTCGGCATTGTTGCCCGCGGTGTTCACGGCGACTTCGTCGTACGCAAACATGTCGACGTAGTTGCCGTTGGTCGACGTTCCCTCCGTCCCGTTGATGCCCTCGAAGTACACGCGCTGGCCGCCCGTGCCATACGCCGTGAAGCCGATCTGCGTGCCCGACGAGCTGCCGCCGACGTCGATGCGCTGCATCTTGACGGCGGGCGTTTCGGCGAGCATCGCCCACGGGTCGTTGCTCCCGTTCGGAATGCTCGACAGCATCTTCGAGTCGAAGCTCGTGGTAATTTTCGTCGCCTGCGTATCGACGACCGGCGAGGCACTTGTGACCGTCAGCGCTTCCTCGAGCCCGGCCACCTGCATCGAGATGTTCAGCGTGGCCGTGAAACCGGCACCGACCTGAATGTCGGTTCGCTTCACGGTCGCGAAGCCCGCCAGCTCGAAGGTGACCGTGTAGAGACCCGGTGTAATCGAAATAAACCGGAACGTACCCGTTTCGCTGGTCACCGTGTTGCGGGTGCCCATCATGGCGTCGCTGGCGAGTGTGACCGTCACACCCGGCAGCACTGCGTCCGATGTGTCGGTCACCTTTCCGTCGATCGCACCCGTCGTCGAACTGACTGTCTGTGCGTAGGCTCCACTCGCAAGCACGAGCATTAGCAACGCCGATAGCGCGGCTGAACGTGGCATCTGCTCTCCCTTCTGTGAATCCTGGCTTCAGCGCTGGGCGGTTGACGACGTGGCGATCGAGCTGCTGTAGTCCCAGTGTCGGGCGGCGTTTCGCACGATTGACGCCAGATCTTCCGCGAGCAGGTAGCGCTGGTCGATCAGCTCGAGCGCCGCCTTCGTGACGAGTCCGATGTAGTGGTCCTTGTTGCGATAGCGCTCGTCGATGGCTGGCCGTGGATCCGCGGCGCCGATCCGTTTCGGTTTGATGAGGAAAAAGTCGGGAGCGAACTCGACTTTCCCGTTGGCGTTTCGCGGAGCCTTCTCGAGGTCGGTGACGATGCGGTTCGCGGGAAGGGTGGGATCGACAGCGAAGAAGATTTTTCCAGCGATGTCCTCGTAGGGGCCGGCAGGGCCGAAGGGCTGCGCGCCGACGAGATCGGCTCGCGAGTGCACGTCGATGCGAACGACTTCTGCGGGCAGCGGCGCAGCGACGAGGCCAATCAATAACAGCGCTCTCGACACAGTCGCCAGCATGCGAACCTTCTCGTTGTTTCGAGACGATCGCCTGGATTAACGATGACGAGCGATCGGTGCGGGGTCCGACCGGGCCGCTAGGGTACCATATCCACGTAGACGTTTTAGGAAGAACCACGAGGTGCGGGTATGGCCGTGCCGCGCGGACGTCATTTTCTCCGAATTCCCGGACCGACCAACGTGCCGGATCGCATCCTCCGGGCTATCGCGCAGCCGACGATGGATCATCGCGGCCCCAACTTCGCCCGCATCGGACGCCAGGCGATCGAAGGTCTGCAGCGCGTCTTCCAGACGACCGGCGCCGTCGTCATCTACCCTCGTCGGGAACCGGCGGCTGGGAAGCTTAGCTGGTTAACATGCTGTCGCCGGGCGACCGCGTTCTGATGTTCGAGACCGGACACTTCTCGGCATTACGATGGGACGTTGCCATCCGCTTCGGCCTCGAGGTGGACTATGTTCCGGGTGACTGGCGCAGCGGCGTCGACCCCGACCGCCTCGAGCGCAAGCTGGACGAAGACCGGGAGGCGCGGAAGATCAAAGCCGTGGCCGTCGTCCACAACGAAACCTCCACCGGCGTGACGAGCCGAATCGACGAGGTGCGCCGCCGTCTCGATCGCGCGCGCCACCCGGCGCTGCTGCTCGTCGATACCGTCTCGTCGCTCGGCTCGATTGACTACCGGCACGACGAATGGCGCGTGAACGTCACCGTCAGCTGCTCGCAGAGGGCCTGATGCTGCCGCCCGGGCTCGGTTTCAACGCGATCAGTGAGAAAGCGCTGGCCGCCTCCGCGTCCGCCAGGCTGCCGCGTTCCTACTTTGACTGGGCCGCGATGATCAGACTTACTCGGTCTGCGGCCGTGCGGGCAGCCGCGCGACGATGATCGGCGCGTTCGCCCTCCGCAACGTGTCATTGAAAGCGTTCAGGTCGTGGTTCAGCAGATCGTCGAGCTGCGATTGCGCCATCTTCAACTGTTGTTCCATCAGCTTCTGCGCTTCAATCTGCTGATCGGTTGGCCTGAAATCGGCGCTCGCCAGGCCGTTGGCGAGATAATTGATCTTTCCGAACAGCTTCGACCCCCACCGTGTGCCGTCGCCGCGTCCGGTCAATCGTAATTCGAGGAAGGTTCCCTCGACCGCGATCAGTCTTTGATTGAGCGCCTCGCCGCTCTTCAGGATGGACGCGTCCTGTACGACCTGGGCGAGGTTGGCGATCTGAGAGCGCATGAACTCGATTTGGTTGATGACTTCGGCGCCAGTGTTGAGGTCGCGGCGGAGGTCGGACAGAGTGTTCATCTGCGCTTGGATGTCCGCCTCAGTGCCGCCCGAATGCGGATCCTTGCGCACCACGAGTGCTTGCGTGAGAGTCCGCCCGCCGACCGATAACTTCACGGTGTAAGTCGCCGGCGGCGCCAAAATCGAGAGCTGGCCCGCTCCGGGCGCGGGCCGCCACCCCTCAGGTCCCACTCGCACGTACGGCGCATAGAGCGGGCTCGTCCGGAGCCGCACCTGCGTGGTCGGCTCGTACCGCAGATCCCAATACACGCGGTTGAGGCCCGGTGTGTTCGGGCCCGTCAGGGTTCGGACGGTCTGGCCCTGCTGATCGAGAATCGTCAGCGTCACCGCTCCCTGCGGCACGCTCTTCACGTAGTAGTTGATGGCGCCGCCGTATGGGGGATTTTCTCCGATCGTCGGATCGTCGTACGGCGTCGAGACGGGTGTGATGTCGCGGAAGCGATACGCGTCCCGCAGGGTGAACAGGTGGGCGTCCTCGCTCAGTACCTGCGGCGTCATCTGCCGGAGTGATCCCGTACACGGGCGCGTGCGGCAGGTTCATCTGCAGCGGTTGCCAGTTCTCGCCATCATCGAATGACACATAGATCGTGTTCTCGGTCCCGAGATATAGAAGCCCGCGCCGCACCGGATCCTCCTTGATGCAGTGCGCGTAGCTCAGCATGCTGTGCGGGATCCCGTTGGTAATGAGCTTCCACGTCTGTCCGTAGTCGGTCGTCTTGTAGACGAATGGATCACGGTTGTTCACCTGGTGAAAGTCCACGGTGATATATGCGGTCCCGGCGTCGTAGCGCGACGGCTCGATGCTGCGAACCGACCCCCACGGCGCCAGATTCGGAATGTTCCTGGTGATGTTCGTCCACGTCTTCCCGGCGTCTCGCGTCACTTGGACGAGCCCATCGTTGGTGCCAGCCCAAATCAACCCCGCCGTTTTCGGCGATTCGGCGATCGCATAGACCACGCCGGCGTACTCGACACCGATGTTGTCAGGTGTCAAGCCGCCCGAGAGCTGCTGGCGGCTCTTGTCGTTCAGCGTCAGGTCCGGGCTGATCTCCTGCCAGCTCTGTCCGCCGTTCGTGGACCGATGCACGTGCTGATACGGCCACACTTCGACATTTCGCATCTGGCGCCGGTTCTCTTCGTACCGCACGACGATCCCGCCGCGTCCCCGAGCCGGACGCCGTCGACCAGACGATGTTGGAATCAACCGGGTCTGGCGTCGCAAAGCCGCTCTCGCCGCCGCCCACCGAGTGCCACATGGCGCGCGGGATGCCCCGGCGGACGCCGCCAAAGTCGTCAGCAAGCCGGCTGTTGCTCGGCCCGCGGTACGTCGGCTCGTCCTGCTTATTGCCGTAGACGTTGTAGGGGATCTCGTTGTCGACCGTCACGTGGTACATCTGGGCGTTCGTCATCCGTTGGCGGAGCCACGTCCGTCCGCGGTTGATCGTGATGGCTACGCCTTGATCGCTGACGACAATCATCCGGTTGCCGTTGCTTGGATCGATCCACATGTCGTGGTGGTCGCCACCCGGGGCGTCGGCGCGACCGGGCGCAGTCAGCGTCAGGCCGCTATCAATCGACTTGTTGAACGACTCGTTGAGGTAGTACGTCCCGTCCGCATTGTCCGGCGCAACGGCCATGCGCCCGTAATAATGCGCACGCGACATGGCGCCACGATCGGCATTCACCATGCGCCAGCTCACGCCGCCGTCCTCGGAGCGCCATATCTGGCCGTACTCGGTCTCTTTGCCGTTCCAGGGCACGCCGTCGCCGGTCTCGATGAGGGCGTACACACGATTGGGATTCGAGCGCCCGATCGCGCGAGAGGG